>JAHCMM010000294.1 GCA_019192515.1 Cyclobacteriaceae bacterium SS2 | reverse complement strand
AATAACCTAATAACCTATTAACCTAAAAAACCTCACTTTTCCGCCACCAGGCTAAAATCCACCAGGAACTTATCAGTTGTGTAAACCTTTACCTGTCTGATTTCTGCCGGGTTCAGCGGAGGTAATTTCCGGACCAGTTCGATGGCATGCTTTTTACAGGCCATCGCATCATCCTTGAGCGGTATGGAGTTCCAGTCATTACCAATTTTAGGATTACATATTTGGCCTGCGGTATCCACCTCATAAATGACTGTAAACCGGTTGATAACAGCTTCAAATGACGGACTTTGCATGATCAGACTGTCTCGTTTATTCTTGGGTTCGTAGACAATTTCACAGGGTTTCAGATTCTGTTTGACAAATGCCTGGGTCTCTTCAAAGTCCATCTTATGTGATGGAGTGGTTTCTACCCGGTCAAAAACTTCATTGCACCAGATCTTACCATAGAGTTCTTCAGATGACAGCTGACCAATCTGGTAAATCTGATTTTCCACCTTGTCAAGCTTGCTGATCAGTGATGCTGAAAGTGAAGCCTTCTCTGTTCGCTGACAGGGAGTTGTGAATTGCTTATAGTATTTAGGGTGTCTGCTTGCAAACAGGATATAGACGGAGTCAACTTCAAAGGGATATGCACATCCTGTGATGCGGGATAGGACTTCTATTGTTTCTGATCGGGAGCCTTTATATCGCTTGATTACTTCCAGCCTCGTGCTATACAGGTAGTGTACACTTTCTCGATCCGGACGTATGGTTATTTGCTCCGTTGAGATCACCCTCGCCAGCATGATGGTCTGTGTGGCTGCGATTTCTTGTTCCAGAAGCGGACTTTGACAATTGCAGGATAGACCTTTATGATAAAACAATAGTAATAATAGCAGGCAAACTATGGATAATCTCATGCAGGAAAAGGACTTGAAGGTTAGGTTTACTGCAATTATATGAAATTTTGGAATTGCTTCGACAGGGGAGAAATCATAAAATGATCCAGCCTGATTATCTACCGGTAAGTGATATATACTTCATGTTCGCAGTGGGTTTAAACTTGTAGATGGAAGCCATGGAGCTTGCCAAATAATGGAACCGGTCACAGCGGGATACCTGATTCAGGAGGATGCCCGAAATTGGGATCGAATAAATTAACCAGACTAACAGAAGTAAAGTTTTTGAGATGATTTATTAAAGCAACATCCATTCATTTTTCTGTTTGATTGGAGATTTGTCCATATTTAACAAGTCCAAGAAGATAATATTGAATTAACTATATCTATTTATATAAGAACATATGAAAAACACCCCCCTCCTAAAGAACTTTCTCATTTTATCACTCATTATATTTCTTTTCTCCTGCTCCAAAGTAGATCAACCTGAAAACCCGAAAGTCGCGAAGCTGAAATTATTGCCTGGTTTCGAGGCGGAACACCTGTTCACACCTTCTGATAACGATATGGGATCATGGGTCTCAATGGCATTTGATCATAAAGGGAGGCTCATCACTTCCGACCAGTATGGAGCGCTTTATCGACTTGAGATACCTGCAATAGGGTCTGACTCTTTGACACCTAAAGTTGAGCGACTGAACATTCGGTCTTCAGGGAGTGACTCATTGCTATTGATGGGACATGCACAAGGATTGCTTTACGCCTTCAATAGCTTGTATGTTATGGTCAATAACCGGGTAGATGAAGAATTTCCGGTAGAGAGTGGGTTGTATCGTTTGCAGGATTCTGATAATGATGATCAATACGATCAGATCACCCTGCTCAAGCAGCTGAAAGGGAATGGAGAGCACGGGCCACACAGCATCATTCTGAGCCCTGATGGAAAGTCATTATATGTAGTTTCCGGAAATCATACGGATGCTCCTGAGATGGATGCGTACCGGCTACCTTCAAACTGGCAGCATGACAACCTTTTTCCGCATTTGACAGATCCAAGAGGGCACGCGGCATCAAGAAAAGAGCCTGGAGGATGGATTGCTAAAACTGATCCTGAAGGCAAACACTGGGAGCTTATAAGCGCGGGATACCGAAACCCATATGATATTACGTTCAACAGACAGGGAGATCTTTTCACCTATGATTCAGATATGGAGTGGGATCTTGGGATGCCGTGGTACCGACCAACGCGAATCTGTCATGTGACCAGTGGGAGTGAGTTTGGCTGGAGAACAGGAAATGCTAAATGGTCACCCGTTTACCCTGATAACTTACCTCCTGTACTCAACATCGGTCAGGGATCGCCTACCGGGGTATTGCATGGAAAGGATTCTGATTTTCCGGGCAAGTACCAGGATGTGGTTTTCGCCTTTGACTGGAGCTTCGGAATCATTTATGGGATTCATATGAAGCCAGATGGTGCTTCTTATGTAGGTGAAAGAGAGGAGTTTTTGTCCGGAATTCCTTTGCCTCTCACTGATGGTGTATTCGGTCCTGATGGAGCCCTGTATTTTATGACGGGAGGAAGAAGGTTGGATTCCGATCTTTACCGGGTTTATTACAATGGTGAGGAATCGACTAAAATTGAGACTCCATCACTAACCGAGGAGCATAAGCTTAGACTCAAGCTCGAAGAGTTTCACCAGAGCCCTAATTCTGAGGCGCTGGATTTTGCCTGGGAATACTTAGGTCATAAAGATCGATTTGTACAATATGCTGCTCGTATCGCGGTAGAGCATCAACCTGTTGCTCAATACGCCAATAAGGTGCTGAGCGAAGCTGATCCGATTAAAAAGATCCAGGGAAGCTTAGCCTTAGCCAGACAAGGCAATCAGGCTCATCGGGATGCCATATTAAAAGGTCTGGTAGGTATTGATTTTGATAAGCTTTCTGCTGATGACAAAGTCAATCTTGTAAGGACCATTGAGGTGACCCTGGCAAGATTTGGAGCTCCATCAGGTGTCTTGAAAGGACAGTTGGGTGATTACCTGATTGCTCAATATCCTTCTGATAATGATGCCCTGAATTTTACTCAGAGTAAGGTTTTAGCCTTTCTGGAGGTGCCTGGAACAATCGACAAGACGCTTGCACTCCTCGAAGCTGAGGTAACATCTGATGCTTCCAGCATGACAGGTACGGCAACTGATGGCTCTGATCTGATCCTAAGAAATCTACAATACGGTATGAGCATAGCCAAAACCCTGAGCAGTGTACCACCTGCTCAACACACCTATTATGGCATGGTACTAAGTGACCTGGGGTCAGGGTGGACCCCCGAGCTAAGGGAGCGTTATTTTAGCTGGTTTAAGAAAGCACTGGGTTACCAGGCTGGCCACAGCTATATCGGTTTTATCAACAATGCCCGAAAGCGCGCTCTGGCTTATGTACCGAAGAATAAGTTTGACTACTACAATGAGCTTTCGGGCAATGCATTGCTGACAGAATCGGGTAATGACATTGCCGAGGCTATCCGACCAGAAGGTCCTGGAAGGAGATGGCAATCCGATGACATCGAAAGTGTTGTCAATAGTGGGCTAAAAGGCAGAAACTTCGAAAACGGTAAAAACATGTTTATCGCTGCAAATTGTAAGACTTGCCACACAGTAGCAGGTGAGGGTGGAGCCAGCGGACCGGATCTCACGCAGCTGGGAACCAGGTTTTCACC
The DNA here is from genome assembly GCA_019192515.1 of Cyclobacteriaceae bacterium SS2. Classification (GTDB taxonomy): domain Bacteria; phylum Bacteroidota; class Bacteroidia; order Cytophagales; family Cyclobacteriaceae; genus UBA7330. The sequence goes on along the minus strand of JAHCMM010000294.1, from coordinate 174 downwards.
GGAAGATATTTTGAAAGCCATCATTGAACCAAGTGATGTGATATCTGATCAGTATGCTTCGTCTATCCTGATCCTGAAAAATGGTCAGTCTGTAGTGGGCAGGATCGTAAGTGAGGAAGGAAGCAGCTATAAGGTTTCTCAAAATCCTTTTGCTCCTGATCACCTTCGGTAGGT
>JAHCMM010000293.1 GCA_019192515.1 Cyclobacteriaceae bacterium SS2 | reverse complement strand
CAGCCTTACACATGCGATTGCCCTGGATGGGGGTAAGGTCGTTGAAGTGAAGAAGCTTGTGTAGATCCTAACAGGTGGATTTTTTCTAAAAAGCTCGATACTTAATTTTTAGAATTTGTAATTTGGCCTCCTGCTTTTTCTTTACTACCCACATTGTTTGAACAAAAATCTATAGCAGTTCTCCCATTTGAGAGTATCAGTTCTGATCCGGAAAATGAATACTTCGCAGATGGAATGACAGAGGAGCTTATTAATGCGTTAAGTAAGATTGATGGGCTGAGGGTAACTGCACGGACTTCCTCCTTTGTTTTTAAAAGCAGAAGAGCAGATGTTCGGATCATTGGAAATGAGTTGGGTGTGTCCACAGTACTGGAAGGAAGCATCAGAAAATCAGGTGAACGCATTCGCATCACCACTCAGCTGATCAGGACTGACAATGGGTTTCAGCTCTGGTCTGAGGTTTTTGACCGTCAAATGAATGACATCTTTGAGCTGCAGGATGAGATCAGCGTGCTGATTGCTGAAAAGATCCGGGAAAACTTTGGTCATATTAGTATTTCGGATCATCTGATAGAGGCTCCCACGAAAAATATTGAGGCTTATAATCTATATCTGAAAGCCAGGTATTATCATTTGAAATGGGATGGGGATCGGATAGGGCAGGCTATTGAAGTTTACCAGCAATGCATTGACATGGACCCTGGCTTTTCTACTCCATATTTTGGTATCGGGTTTTGTTATACCATGTTAGGCTCATGGGGACTGGACAGAAGTCTTTTGAACCAGGCTGAGGAGTATTTGGAAAAAGGATTGTCCCTGGATCAGGATTCGGCATATGGATATTTTGCTATGGGAGCTCTGAAGTTTTGGGGTGGTTGGGATTTTAAGGCAGGCTTTGAGAATTACTCAAAAGCTGTTGCAATCAATCCTAATTTTACTGAGGCAGAGGAGGCACTTTCTGAGCTATACCTGTCAATTGGAGATTTCGAAATGTCCATGAAGCACATTGAAAATGCACTCCGGATCAATCCCCTGTCTGCAAATCATATTTATACTAAAGGAAACATTCTCTTTTACCAGGGCAAGTTCAAAGAATCACTGAAGTACTCCCTGGAATCCATAGGGATCGATCCTACTTTTTTACACGCTATCAAAGAAGCACTGCTCAGTTACTTGTTTCTGGATGAAAAAGAAAAGTATGCTGAATTGCTCGAAAAGTATAGAGATCACCCGTTCCATGATGTTTTTGCTGAACTCTATCGCATAAAGTATGAGACTCCGGATCGGGATCAAGTTTCACGGATCATTGGGGCAATTGAAAGTCGTATTGAAGGTCTTATCCTTTGGCCATGGAAGTTCTATTTCTATGCAGTATCAGGTGATACAGAAAAGGCAGTGGAAGCTATACAGGAAGAAATTGCGCGTAATTCCGGCCAATATATTTTTTTCAGACACTTTCCTTTTGAGTCTGTAAAGAAGTTATCAGCCTTTAAGCGATTGATTGAAAATGTATTTGATGCAAGCAGGATGCCCAGGGAGGCAGGAACAACCCGTAAATTGGTAGATGAACGTGCTCTGCTTACTGAGGAAGAAGTCACCGAATATCTTGGCAAGCTCAATCAATGTATGGCAGAAAGGAATCCTTTCAAAGACCAGGAACTAAGCCTGAGGAGCCTTGCCGATCAGATCCATCTGCATCCAAATAAACTAAGCTGGTTGCTCAATCAGTCGCTGGGCAAGAACTTCAATGATTATGTAAATGGATACAGGTTGGAAGCCTTTAAAAAGATGGCCCTGGATCCTGATAATAAACACCTTACTCTGTTAGGTCTGGCCTACGATGCTGGTTTCAAGTCCAAGTCCACATTTAATGACTATTTCAGGAAGCATGAGGGTTTGACACCCAAAGAGTGGGTGAAGAAAAATAGTTAAGTCTGAACACATCAACCTAATCTTCAAAAAGCCTTTTCATTCTAAGAGGTCCGAAATCTCATTTCAAAAGGTTCGGAATAAAAAATCAGGACGTTTCAGACTTCCGGTTCCTAAATATTTGCTCAAGAATTTTAATTCAAAAGGAACCTAATAGTCAAAAACTTTAATCTAAATCAAAATGAAACGGACATTATTATCAATCATCTTCCTCTTACATCTTGTAACAATCTATGCACAGAATTATCCGGAAAGAGAAGGTTTTAGTATCGGAGCTTCCATAGGTGGAGGAGTGCTTCACTTCACCTCTGGATATGAAAACAACCAGACTTCAGGAGATCTGGCTTTACCCAATTTGAAGCTGGGGTGGATGGTCAAGGAAAACCTGGGTGTATATCTGAATATGCCAGGTCAGATTTACAAGGAAAATGGCAAGGATCGTAGCTTTGAGGGGCTGATCCCCAGCGTACAATACTGGCCTGGCAACCGGTTCTGGGTCAGTGGCGGCTTCGGAGTTGCTATGGACTTTCCGGCATTTTATGAGGTAAAGAACATCAGGGACGAAACCTGGAATTGGGGCAAGGGAGCCCTGGTTGGGATGGGGTTTGAAGTATTGCAGCGCCGAAAATTCACCATTGACATCCAGTCGAGGATGCTCATGAGCAGCTTTAGGCTTGATGATGGAAGAAAAGAAGGTGCTAACTTCTCTATGGCGGTTGGATTCAACTTCTACTAAACATTAAAATGATGAATAAGGAATCAAAACAAATTATGCTGGGGATCATTGTGGCAATCACGGTGGTCTGCTACCAACCTTTGAAGGCCGAAAGACCTTCAAAAGTTGAAGAAAAGATCATTGAGTCATTTTACAAGGAGGTAGGTAATGAATCCATCCACAATGCCTTTTTGAGCGTGAGGTCTGGAACAAACAACATCAATGTTAATGAAATCTATGGTATAGATAATTCTCAGACTCCGTTTTATACGGCAAGTCTGGCAAAGACTTTCACAGCTACTCTGGTTGGGATGCTGGTGGACAGCAAAAGGATTCAATTTCACGATAAGATCAATAGGTACCTCCCTGGCAATTTGATTGAGGGGCTGCACATTTTAGACGGTGTAGATCACACCTCAAATCTTACAGTGGCACACCTGCTCAATCACACCTCCGGACTACCCGACTACTTTGAAGACGAGCCAATCCAGGGTGTCAATATGATGACCATGCTGTTTACAGAACCAGATAGGGTATGGACCCCCGGGGAGTTGATCCGGTTTACAAAAGAAAACTTCAAACCCAAATTTGCTCCGGGAACAGCCTTTCACTATACGGATACCGAATATGTACTATTGGCCCTGATCATTGAAAAAGTGACCGGACTCAGCTATGCCCAGGCCTTGAGTGAATATATCTTTCAGCCATTGGGTATGACAACATCTTATATCAATCTTCACTCGAAGCCTGCGAATGGAATTGCAGTGATGGCTCCTTTGTATGCCGAAGAAGCTGAGATCGGAGGGTTAACGAGTCTCAGTGCCGATTGGGGTGGTGGGGGTCTGGTGAGTACAAATGCGGATCTATACCTGTTTATGTCGGCCCTTATTAAGGGGGAGCTGGTAAGCGAAGCCACCTGGACTGAGATGAATCAATACACACCTGAAAGTAAGGGAACTTATTATGGTTACGGTTTACGGAAGTGGAATCTAAAGGAGCTGTTCCCTACACTGCCAGATGTCACCCTAATAGGGCATTCCGGAGCAACCGGATCTTTCATGTATTATTCACCTGAGCTGGATACCTATTTCACAGGTACATTCAACCAAACATCCATGATCAAAAACCACATCAAGTTCCTGGTGAAGCTGATGATTATGATTAAAAAGGATACAAAGAAGTAAAAGGACATGAAAATAATCGTTGCAGGTGCTACCGGGTATTTGGGTAGCCATATTGTCAAAGTATTACAGCATTCGGATCATGTTTTTCAGGCCATTGCCAGAAATAGAACCAAACTAAGTAAAATAGGCGTTGATGACGATGATATCATCATAGCGGAAGTCACCAAACCTGAGACTTTGGCAGGGAAGCTTGAAGGGGCAGATCTCCTCATCTCCACGGTTGGTATAACGAGGCAGAAAGATGGACTTACCTATATGGATGTGGATTACCAGGCCAACCTCAACCTGTTGAATGAAGCCAGGAAAGCTGGAATTAGAAAGTTTATTTACGTGTCCGCCATCAACGGGCAAAGCATGCGTCACCTTAGGATCATGGCTGCTAAAGAGCGGTTTGTGGATGAGTTGAAAAGCTCGGGTATGGAATACCTGGTAGTAAGACCCAATGGTTTCTTTTCTGACATGCGTGACTTTCTGGACATGGCGAAAAAGGGAAAGGTTTACCTTTTTGGGGATGGAGAATATAAGCTCAACCCCATTCATGGAAAAGACCTGGCAGCATTCATGATTGAAAACGTAGATTCGCCGGCAAACGATCTTGAGGTGGGTGGGCCCGATGTTTTGACCCAAAATGAGATTGGTGAGCTGGCGCTTAAAGCATTCTTTATGCCTGTAAAGATTGTGTATATCCCGGATTGGGTGCGTAAGATGATTATTACCTTTCTGAGGACTTTTACCTCGTCGAAGTTTTATGGACCTTATGAATTCTTCCTCACCATGATGGCTCAGGATAACATTGCGCCAAGAAATGGTGTGTACCGACTGAAAACGTTCTTTGCGGAGGAGGTAGATCATATGAGAAAGTAAGATGGGTGCAAATTGCTTCATGTTGAGCCACCAACAGGAAGTATTATCTTTTGATAAATTTTCATCTCATCCGGGATACAAAAAGCTAGATTAATGCATATTTACCGCAGTTTTTATTGAGATATCATTTCTCTTCTTTTTCTACCCAATTATCAAATAAAATGTCTTTTAAGTCCGTCTTTTCTGTTTTAGCGCTCTTCGTGGGTGTCACCTACCTTTTTGCACAGGATATTCCTGTTATTTCTATCAAACCATATCTGCAGGATGCAGAACCGGATGCTATCACGATCATGTGGGAAACCAACAAAAGTGAAGAGAGTATTGTGGAATGGGGTACTTCTCCTAAACTGGGCAAAAAGACAAAAGGGACAGCTTTCCCGATTAATTATTCTGAAGCGAGGGTCCATGAGGTGAGGCTGACCGGTTTAAGTAAGCAGACCATGTATTACTACAGGGTCAGGACCGAGAAAGCAATATCAGACATCTACCAGTTCAAGACACTCCCCGAAGCACAAGATCATCAGGCGTTTCAGCTGGCTGCTATGAGCGATATGCAGATTGATAATGGCAATCCGGATAAATTTGCTGAAATCGTTCAGGATGGTATCATTCATTACCTGGAGCATGAGTTTGACGGGTCTGTTCCTGAAAATCTTGCCCTGGTCATGATCCCGGGAGACCTCGTTTCGGAAGGAGGAGCTTACTACCAGTGGAAGGAGCATTTCTTTGACCCGGCACAGGACCTGTTCTCAGAAGTGCCGGTATACCCGGTTATCGGGAACCATGAGCGTAACTCTACCTATTATTTCAAATATTTCAGTTTGCCAAAAAATGGTAGCCCGGAGCACGATGAGCATTGGTGGTACAAGGACTATGGCAATGTGCGTATCATTGGAATGGATACCAATGAAGAATACCAAAACCGTACACAGCTCAGCTGGCTGGATGATGTTTTAGCCAGAACAAAAGAAAATGAGGAGATCGATTTTGTATTTGCGCAGATGCATCACCCTCATAAATCCGAGCTTTGGCTGGATGGAGAGGAAAATTACACCGGACAGATCGTGAAAAAACTGGAGGCATTCAGTACCGAGACCGGTAAGCCAAGCATTCACTTTTTTGGTCATACCCACGGGTATTCACGTGGGCAATCACGGGATCACAAGCACTTATGGGTCAATGTTGCTACTGCAGGTGGTAATATTGACTATTGGGGTGAGTTTGCACAGCAGAACTACGAAGAGTTTACGGTAACCCAGGATGAATATGGTTTTGTGATGGTAGAAGTAGATCCCAATGATGGGGATCCCAAGTTGACAGTAAAGCGGTTTAGCCAGGGAAATGAAAACCTGAAAAGAAATAATGAACTGCGTGACAGCATCACCGTCTGGAAGCATGACAAGAGTCCTGAGAAGCCGAAAGCTATTTCACCTGTCGACGAAACGGTGAACCCTTTCAATATCATGTTGCGCGCCAATGCATTTAAAAGTGATCAGCATCATGCTGAGCATGGTGCCAGTCATTGGCAGGTATCTACCATGGAAGATTTCAGTAAGGTGGTGATCGATAGCTGGAAACAATTTGAAGACTGGTATGCATATCAGGACCTTCAAAAAGATGATGACCTGACGGATGAGAAAGTCAGAAAACTGAATGAAGGGACTACCTACTACTGGAGGGTTCGCTACCGGGACAAAAACCTGAACTGGAGTGATTGGTCTGAGACATCGAAGTTTACGACAGAGTAATCAGTCAGGGGAGGGGAGATTTACGGAACTATGGCATCTTTGCAGATGATGTTGAAGTTTTTTGTGAAATTGTCCCAATGACTCAGGAAAGAAAAGATTATCTCACACTTCATTTCCTCGTGTTGATCTGGGGTTTTACGGCTATCTTAGGGCTGCTCATAGAGATCCCCTCAGTTGAAATCGTCTTTTACAGGACTCTTGTAGCATCTTTTGGGCTATTTATCCTGCTTAGGATCCTAAAGCGTCCTATGACCATCCATATTCCAAAACACCTTTGGTATATTTTAGGTACAGGTTCCCTGATTGCAGCACACTGGATCCTGTTTTTCCTTTCGGCCAGGATCTCCAATGCATCAGTTTGCCTGGCTGGTATGGCTACCTGTTCGCTGTGGACCAGTCTGATAGAGCCCTTGTCACAAAAACGAAAGATCGTAGGCTTTGAAGTGCTGTTGAGCATTATTGCATTTATTGGGATCGGGGTGATCTTCAATGTAGAATACGATCATTTTTTAGGAATTTTAACTGCTGTTCTGTCGGCCTTTCTTTCTGCAGTCTTCACGGTGATCAATGGTAGGTTTACCAAAACATATGATCCTTATGTGATTACCTTTTATGAGATGGTGGGTGCTTGTGTCACCATTGCGCTTTTCTTTCCGATTTATTCGGGATTTTTTGTTGATAAGCTGGTGCTCAATCCATCACCAATGGACTGGTTGTACCTATCGATCCTGGCACTGGTTTGCACGGTCTATGCCTATTCGGTCTCAGTCCAGCTGATGAAAAGGATGTCAGCTTTTTCTATCAACCTTGTGGTGAATCTGGAGCCTGTCTACGGGATCATCCTTGCGCTGATCATTTTTGGGGAGAGCGAAGAGATGAGCCCGGGGTTTTATCTGGGTACCCTTTTGATCCTCACTTCCGTTTTGATCTATCCCATTCTGAATCGACGATATAAGAAGAAGGTGCTGTCTACGGATTTGATCAGGTAGGCATATCAAAGGTGAATCTTTCCGGCATTCGTTATCTTTGCACCGCTTAACTCAATTGATTTTATCGCTATGCCTGACCAAATGAAACCTTGCCCGGTTTGTAAATCTCCCTATGGATATCCAACAGAATCATCCACCTTTCAATGTCCGGAATGTGGTCATGAATGGAATCCTCAGGAGTTGATTGAAGAAGAAGAGACGCTCGAAATAAAGGACGCCAATGGTAATCCACTGCAGGATGGCGACACAGTCATCGTACTGAAAAACTTACCGGTTAAGGGAGCTTCAGGGCCCATAAAAGCAGGAACCAAGGTGAAAAACATTCGGCTCACCGATGGTGATCACAACATCGATTGTAAGATTGATGGTTTTGGTGCTATGGCCTTGAAATCTGAATTTGTACGGAAGGCTTAGAAAGTCTTTCTGGAGAACAGATTGTTGTTGAGTTGTCTTTCTGACCAAAAAGTGGATTAGCATTATTTCACATGCAATCGATACCCGATGGATCGAAGATTCTCAATCCTTAACCTGGAATCTGCTTTAAGATATTTCCTGATCCTGGAGATAAATACGTCCATACTTCGCTCCACAAAGAAGCCATCTTTTTCCCATACCTCCTCAAGGAAGACCTGTCGCTCTATAACCTGATTGGGATGCTGAAACAGCAGGTGTAAAATCTTATTTTCCTTATAAGTGAGCTGAATAGTTTCTCCATGTACAAGCAGTTGCTGGTTGTGATGATCCAATTGAGAATGCCCTAACCTGATCATGGGTTTAACCGGGATCTTAGCACTCTTTACTTTAGAATTCAGTGTCTGAAAAAGTACTGTGGAGAGCAGCAGCAAAATCAATGACGAATAAATCCAGGTATCCATCTGCCCTAAAAGATAATCCTGCCTTTTTGGAAACAGCACTGCAAAGTCTTTGTTGCACAACTCAATTTCCTTATCAGTCAGATGGTTGTTATGAATGATTTCAGAGGCTGCAACGTATTTTCCATGCACCAGTGAGTCATCATCTGTATTGTAAATACCCAGCTCGTAGTCCAGTGACAGATCGCGTTTGGCAAATTCTTTCCGGATCAGTGTATCAATAAGTTGGTTGGAAGCCGGGCATCCCATCTTTACATAGAAATAGTTGGATGATCGTTTTTCCACGATAGCCTGGTCCGACATGGTATCTGCTACAGAATACAGGGCAACAGACACTGTATGCTCAAACTGATTGGCATTTGAGTCATATGCTCTGGTAAACCAGAATCCCTGGATGGCTACAAGAGATACAATAAGTATTCCACCGATGACAATAGAGGTTTTCAAAAGCCGTCGTTTTCACTAAAATACTTCATGCAGGTTCATGCTGAAAGGTTTTAAGACTATTTAACATGGATTTAACACTTCTTTACCCACGTTAACCTGGACGGCAGACCGGGTCGTGTATGATTGCCGGATGAAGGATTTTTGGACCAATCGCAATCGCTTAGTTTTTAGTGTTGCCTTAGTATTTCAGGTAACAGCTCTGATAATTTGGAGTACAGATAAGACGCCTTCGGGTTTTGGAGATCAATCACTTTGGATTGCACCCGTGCTGATGTTTATGGGTATCGTTCTACCAGTAGTAGGATTGCTAAATATCACTTATGATATCAGAAAAATTCATAAGCTGAAAGCATTTGGAGCTGTTGGTTCGGTCATAATTGCGCTCATCTCTTATGTACTTACGTTAGAGCCTACAGCATCATTGTGGGATTGTGGAGAAACGATAGCGGCAGCTTATAAGCTCCAGGTCCCACATACACCCGGTATTCCATTTACGCTGCTTCTTGGACGAATTTTTTCGATGCTCTCATTTGGAGATGTCATGCAGGTGGCCTGGTGGATCAATTTCATGGCTGCACTCTTTTCAGCGATGGCAATCGGTATTGTCTTCCTGATTATTTGGCATTATGGAGCACAATTCACTCAAAGTAGATCACTACTTTTCACAGGAAGCCTTGGTGGTGCCATGATCCTTACCTTCTCAGATACTTTCTGGTTTTCTGCAGTTGAGGCGGAGACCTACGGGCCATCATGTTTTTTTATGGTCTTCCTGATCTATTTATCAATTCAAGGCAATCGTCTAAAGGGAGAATCAAAAGTCAGTCGATGGTTATTGCTGGCATATGTGTCCGGACTTTCATATTGTATCCATCCCATGTGTATCCTGGTTTTGCCGGTATGCTTCCTGATTATGTGGAAGGATCAGTTTGATCAATACTGGAGGTATTTACCTTTCTCAATTGGTGCGGGAATTCTGGCCATTTTGATTATCAACAAAATAATTGCAGTGGACCTGTTTGAGTGGGCTTTTGGTTTGGATAGATGGCTGGTCAATCAGTGGTCATTTCCTTTCTATTCTGGTGTAATTGCACTGCTCATTCTTTTGATCATATTACTGGCTGCCCTATGGTATAAACTATCCATTTCAAGGGTAGCGATTATGGCTTTGTTTTTTGTCATGCTAGGGTTTACTCCATACCTGATGCTTTTTTTCCGGTCAGCCAAATTGCCTCCCATCAATGAATTCAGTCCGCACAATCTGGCTATGATCAAACCCTATATGAACAGGGAATCCTACCCGGGTCGACCTCTCTTATACGGACCATACTTTGATGCCCGGGTCTCCCGGATCAGCAAAAAGGCAGATGCATATACAGTCTTGGGCGATCGGTATCAAAAGGTAGGAGATATACCTCAGTATCACTACGAAGACCACCGGATGACAATCCTCCCCAGGATATACAGCGATGATCCCAACCACATCAGGATATATCAGGAATGGACAGGTCTTTCACCCGGTGAAGTGCCAAAATTTTCAGATAACCTGAAGTTTATGATTAGGTACCAGCTAGGGCATATGTATCTCCGGTACCTGATGTGGAACTTTTCCGGAAGAGTGAGCGATGAGCAGCACGCCGGTTGGAAAGCCCCATGGGATGGTGTGGCTGATCGATCAACGATTGGATATAGCAGGGCTAATAACCAGTACTTTCTTTTACCTCTATTGCTGGGACTGGTTGGAGCTATCTGGCAAAGCCGAAAAGATCAGAAAGGATTTTTGATCAACCTGAGCTTTTTTCTGATCACTGGGGTGCTTCTGGTGCTTTACCTCAATGCTACACCTAACGAGCCCCGTGAGCGGGATTATATCTATGTGGGATCCTATATGGCCTTTTCGGTTTGGGTCGGACTGGGATTGATGGTTTTGGGAGCGAAGTGGCGTGTTGTACCGTACACTCTGGCTCTGGCTGTACCGCTCTGGATACTATATCAAAACCTCGATGATCACAATCGATCGGGCAGAACTTTTCAGATAGATCATGCCCGCAACCTGTTGGGAAGTTGTGAACCCGAGGCCATTTTGTTTACCGGAGGAGATAATGACACTTTTCCATTGTGGTACCTGCAGGAAGTGGAGGGATTTCGTACGGATGTGCGAGTCAAAGTATTGAGCTACTTCAATGCAGACTGGTACATCAACCAGCTGACAAGGATGTACTATGATTCTCCACCTTTTGAGCTTACGCTATCAGGCCAGGGCGGGCAATATGGACCTTTCAATCCATTGTATATCAGGGAAACCGTGGATTCACCAATTTCATGGAGTAAATATATGCAAGCGCTACTTTCACGCAGTCCTCAGTTACAAGTAAAGACTTCCACCGGGGGGGAGGCTTATTTTTTACCTTCCAGGAAATTGAGGCTGGCTACTTCGCAGGGAACACTGGATGTTGAGGTGAAAGGGTCGTATCTTCAAAAGAATGAAATCGCAATCCTGGACTTGATTCAAAGCAATGACTGGGATCGTCCTGTTTACTTCAATTTCACTTCTTTGAATAGCCTGAGCATCCAACTCCAACCTTACCTCAGGCAGCAGGGGCTTGTATACAAACTGGTGCCAGAAAGATCTCAAAACGAGGATGTATTATATGATGTTGAAAAGTCCTATCACAATCTGGTGGCTCATTCGGATTGCGCAAATCTGGCCAATCCGAATACATACTTTAATCATGAGGACTTCGAATCCCGGATGATCCTGCCATTAAAATTTACGATGAACGAGCTTATAAGAAATTTGTACCTGAACGGTGATGTGGAAAGAGCATCTGAAGTGGTTTCCTTTGCACATGATCATTTGTATTTTGATCATTTGGAGCCTTCTTATGCTGACCTGCAATTGGCAGAATTCCTAAACAAAAGCGACCCTGCAAAAGCCGAGAGTCTGGCACTTCGGTTATTTGAATATATGTATGTAAAGGCAGAAAGGACTTTGGATGCGGAAAAGTTTCTAACCAGAAATGAGTGGTATCTGTTGCAGGAGTGCACGCGGTTTTTGCAAGGTGATAGGTTTATAGAGCGGTTAAAGTCTCTGGAATCAAGAGCCCGATGATGTTAAGTTTTGAATTGGTTAAATTTTTAGGATGGTGAAAAGCTTATGGCATCAGCAATGATCAGACCTTTCGAATCATCTGTGATAATTTCAACAAATCCTTCTTTTCCCTTAGAAAAAACGAATTCACCAATTTCGAGCGATTTCGACGGCTCTATCCACTTTTTGTCGATTCCATTTTTGTGTTTGATCAGGACATAAAACCCATTGGTTCGGGAAAGGAGCATTTCATTTTCAAAAGCCCTGCCTTCCAGTTTGATTTTGTAGATGCCCTCTGTTAGGTTTGGAGTATAGCGAACATACTCACCTGCTGAATTATCCTTATTCACAAAAAATGTTCCCTGGTATCCTTTGGCCCAACCAAAATGGAAGGCTGGTGTTAACCAAAAGAAAGGAGAATATTCCGCATCGACATTGTCTACCACCTGAGTGTTGCCAGGAGGGAACTCATCTATTTCGAGTCTTATTTTTACCTGCCGGGTTGGATTTACAGCATCTCCATGATGGATGATCAAATAAGCCTCATAGAACCCATGCTTGTTCTCAATTTTTTCGAGTAAAGGAGTGAAAGTTAGCTCCAGGTTGTTTTCTATAATTTCCGAGCTGACTTTAAGCCAACCTTCCCCGTGGATATAGTTAATATCGATCCGATGTCCCTTCCATTCAAGGTTTTGTCCCGAAACGATGACCTTTTTATTGGAGAAGGGTGTGTCCTGCCATTTATATCCGTTAAAAGTCACAGTGTTTGTTTCGGCTGTTCCGTCGGTATAAGCAAAAGACCGCCAGTTTCCCTGTGCTTGAAAAGAGGGACATTCCTGGCATTTCACACTGTAGTCTGGTAGGTCTTTCGGTAATCCGGAGATGGTGATAAACTGACGATACGTGTCACTACGATGACCATCATCGATACGAAGTGTCACGGGATAAATACCTGGTTTTACATAAGTATGGTCAGGGTTGGGTAATGGGGAAGTCCAGCCGTCGCCAAAGTCCCAACTGTATTGAAGACTATTGCCCCAGACGCCTGGCCGGGAGCCTGTACTGCTGAATTGTATACGCTCGCCGGTTTTGCCTGGACGGAGTGGGGCCATGACCGCATTGATTTTATTCTCTTTGCGCTTATTGTTTTCAAATATTTGCCAGAAAATCACCCATGGATCCATAAAGTGCCAGTCCATGCCTGGTTGTTTTACTTTCAACACAAAATGGGTGTGGGAAGTATACCCGGAACGGATTGCACCACTGTAAGCATATGGCTGTCCTTTTCTCAGGGGCTGGTGTTCCGGTGCAATCAGCTGGACCAGGTGATGCGTCTGGATATGCCAGATATCTCCGTTTCCCCAGTTTTTTATACCACGCCACCTGTTGTTATTATGACCTGCTGTGAGGGAGTGAAAGTAAAAATGTTCGTCGAGCGAAAATGGTGCAAATAAGGTAGTATTGGAAGTCATCGAATAATCCAGGCCGCCGTGTAAGTCTGCACCAAAGTAAGTCCCCAGCCAGGTATCTTCACCACTATAGGATTTTCTTACCAGTAATTGCTCATCAGGGACGTTCATCCAGTTCCCAACTTCTTCAGGACAAATACTCATGGTGGCATCATGCAGGGCAAACCTGGCGTCTCTTTCAGGTAGACAGGGGCCGTGATTTTCATTGAAATATTCTGATAGAGATTTGAGGGCGTCAAACCAAATCACCAGCCCGTTGACAATGTATGGCTCGTAAAACGATTCCTGAACAGGCACATACCGCACCATCCGCATTTCCTGGCCGTCAATCCTGAGATGTGCGGTCATGGAATAAATTGTACCGTTGTGACGAGCTGATTTTTTTAGCGTATCTAATGAAGTAAGGATGATGTCTACACGTGTATCCAGTAATTCAATTTTGACGATTCTGCCATCTTGCAAGGTATAGTTGACTTTGTCTCCCTTATCGATCTCGACGACACTAAGCGTGTTCTTCGGGGCGATATTGATTTCTGCACCAATTGATGCAAAGGATACCATAAAAAGGATCCAAACAAGGCAGATATATCTAATCATGATGGGGTTAGTATTCGTGTTCTTAGGAATATTCAGTTAATGCTATCCATAATGAAGGAAATTGTTGTCCTGACATGTCCTGCCATTTGGGTTGTCAAAGTCGCAGGAGGGAATAGGTTGGCTATTGATCAAAATCCGATGTGTAACTGATGGGGGTCAGTTTTTTTGAGTGTTGCTATGGTGAAATTGCTACGGATATAAAACAAAAAGAGATGGAACCACATAATTATCATATAGTAGTCAACTGGAACCTAGATCGCAAAGGTGTGATGTGCTCCCCTGAGCTGAATCAAAATGGCAGCAACTGTATAGAAGTAGCTACCCCGCCGGAATTTCCCAAGGGGATACCCGGTATCTGGTCACCTGAGCATCTATTTACCGCATCGGTAAGCAGTTGCCTGATGACTTCATTCCTCGCCATTGCTGAAAATTTTAAGTTGGAATTTGTTGATTTTAGTTGCCCTGCCAAAGGAACGCTGGAGCAGATAGATGGAAAATTACTGATGACTACCATCACGCTGGAGCCAAGGGTTGTGGTAAAGGATGATAAAAACAGGGCACTTGCCGAAAAGGTCCTTCAGAAATCCGAGAATGTCTGCCTGATCTCCAACTCCATAAAATCCAGGGTGATCATGAAGTCGAAAATTGAAGTGGCGGAGGTGGTGTGACTTGTGAAGTCTTTCTAAAACTTAGAGTCAGTGACTGCCCAGGTACAGGCAATCACCGACAGTAAACACGATCAACCTTATTTCGGCTGATAGCTCCCTGGAATGTTGCCAAAAGTGATGGCTATCCTGTTCCACGAATTGATCTGGCAGATAGCCAGAACTGTATTCGCTATTTTCTCTTTGTCAAAGTATTTGGCCATGCGATCGTAGGCCTGTTCTACCTGTTCCGGAGTGCTGTCGGCGATCCTGGTGAGCACATCTGTCAGGTTCAGCAGGGCCTTTTCCTCATCCGTATAGCAGGGAGACTCTTTCCATGCGGGTAGCAGGTATAGCCTGTCAAAAGTTTCACCGGCTTTCAAGGCATCTTTGTGATGCATATCCAGGCAATAGCCACACCCATTGATTTGGGAGGCCCGTACTTTGATCAGGTGAATTTCCGTATGCGTCAGTCCACTACCATTCAAATAATTCTCAATAGCGTACATGGCTTTATAAAGCCCCTGTGGACTTTCCTGGTAACTAATTCTTGGATTCATTGGTCTCAGATTTATGTTTAAAAACCTTAAGACCGGTTTATAGGCTGGAGCGTGACAGGGATCAGGGGGTATTCAGCTTTTGCAGTTTATCCGGGTTTACTACAATGTATATGTGTTGGATCTTTCCATCCAGGAACTCAAACATCATACACCGAAATACCGATCCGTTTAGACTAAATGTAATGGCAGGTTGAAAGTTGATCCATGTGTATTTTACCTCCGTTGATTCAGGCAAATACTTACCATAAATCGCTTGCAGAAACTTGCAAACCCTGTCTGGCCCGGATAGTATTTTCCTGGCAGCAGATACTTGTTCCCCTCCATCTGAAATTGTTTTTACATCCTCGGATAACACGCTTTTGACCTGTTCGAGGTTATTTGAGAGAATGGCTTCGGTGAGCTGTGACAGGGTTTCCTGATGACCTGAACCGAAATCAAAATGTGAAGTATCGGTCTTCCTGTTTAGCTTTTCTTTACTGCGTTTGAGGAGCTGACGAGAATGCTCCATTTTGATACCAAGTATCTCAGCAATCTCTTCATGCGAATATTCATAGGTTTCTTTCAGGATGAAAACGGCCCGTTCCCTGGGGTTGAGCTTTTCCAGCAGTACCAGCAAAGAATAATTGAGGATCTCTTCCTGATCCGCTTTTTCATAGATAACATCCTCTGTCAGTACAGGTGTCGGCAACCAATGTCCCGGGTATGTTTCAAGTTTGTTTTTGAGCAGATTTTTGTAATTGATTGCATTGTTGATGACTGATCGGGTTAGATAACTTTCCGGTTGCCGGACATGTGAAGGAGTTTCAATGAAATATTTGTTCAGCACGTCGTGCACAAGGTCCTCTGCAGCTAATGAATCCCCGATGATGTTGTATGCATAGGGAAAAAGCCTGTTTTTGAAATATGGAAGCAGGCTATCCAGGTCTTTCAGGGTTTTTTGCATGATCTGCGAATTGGTGTCAAATAAAACAGACCGGTTTCCCGATTCCAACGTGACAGGATTTTGAAAGTTTTTCTATTCTATACTAAATCTCCTGATCACTAAACCGGACATCATCCAGGTACAGTGTACATTCCTTTTGGGTAGCAGTAATTCCCATTTCTACCCTGTTTTGGATAGAAATATCAAGAGGCAGGTTAGGGCCAGTCTCATCAATCAACAGCACATCATCCTGCCAGAGCTGAACAACCCCATTGATTTCGTCATATTTGAGATGGACTTTGACAGTCACCCATTGGTTGAGCGGAAATGACACGCTGCTTCCTTCAGGCTGATTGAAAGTTAGTTTTTCCGCAAACTTGTTTTCGATGGCTAACCTGTCACCCCTGAAAATGATGCGAGGACCCGGGCTTTCCAGGAAATAAGAGGACTCAAAATCAGCCAGTGTGGTGGGTAGGTTGTCTTTGATATAGTATTTGGCCTCAAACCAAAAGTCATCGCCTTTCTCAAAATAAGATAAGGTGGTGGTGATTGAGGTTTTTGAGGTGACCATATTGGCTGTGGGAGCAACAGAATAGAATTTCAATACAGTATTCGATGCATCTTCCGGATCTTCTGCCAGATCAAATCTGTTATCGATGAAATCACATGTTTTGTTCAATAGGCAATTTTGGAGTGCCACGTA
This sequence comes from Cyclobacteriaceae bacterium SS2, assembly GCA_019192515.1. Classification (GTDB taxonomy): domain Bacteria; phylum Bacteroidota; class Bacteroidia; order Cytophagales; family Cyclobacteriaceae; genus UBA7330. The sequence goes on along the minus strand of JAHCMM010000293.1, from coordinate 58,881 downwards.
TTCATCCACGGTAGGTGTCGAAGGACTTTGCAGCGTGAAGTTGGTTAGCAGGAGCTCTGTTTGTTCAATGTCAGTACGAATCAGGTCAATCGCATCTCCAACCCCCTCAAAATTCAGTGTTGCTTCCTTTATTGGCGCAAAATAGGTATCTGCATCCACAATGATATAGACCCCGCTGTCGGTGCGGTTGTACGTTTCTTCATAAAACCCGGGATCATAATAAGCAGCAGCGAAAGTACATGCACCATCCTCTAATGTATAAGCATTACCATCTTCGTAAATGCGAATATTCAATCCATCTGAATTTACAAACTCAGAGATAAGCATTGCTTCAGGACATCTGCGGACGATGACTGGATCTTTAGAACACCCCAGTATTCCTATTGCAAAGGCCATCATGAATACATTCTTCATAGAGTTAAATTTAGAGTGATGACCTAACAAAAACGAAAACTGCTGCAGTTTAGTCTAGCTGAAAGTTTGACCGTTTACAGATGGTATCTAAAGCATATTACTTCTCATGACTAAATGTAATTAAGTTGCATTTAAGATGACATATTCCGATTGTTTCAATATTTCGAAAAAAATTGAAGTACAATAAAATATACTGTACATTTGTCTAAATAAAAAGTACAAATGTATGGTCAGGGAAAAAGATAAGGCTTACCCTCTTTCGGATTTAGGTCCCTTACTTGCCATGGAACCAGAAGCAGCATACTATACCCCCGAAAGATCTGTGAGGATTTCAAGAAGTGGGATCACCACTTCGTTTGTGGAAGATTTGATGCAAAAATACGCTTTCAGCAAGGCTGATCTCGCCAGATTAATTGACGTGTCTCACAAAACAATCGATCGCCATATGGCCGCAGGAAAGCTATTCACTGGCTTGCAGGCAGAGCGGTTGCTTAGACTGGCAGAGCTATATGCTCAGGGAGTGCGTGTGTTTGGTAAAGGAGAAAAATTCATCAAATGGCTCAATTCCACGATTGTGGCACTTGATCATACCACACCCATGTCCTGGCTGGATACTTATCACGGGATACAATTGATCTCCGATGAGCTAGGTAGGATCGAACACGGCATCTTTGCGTGATCGTCTACCGAATTTGTAAAACCTATCCACCCGACCACAAACCGCTTGATGGCGAAGGTGCGTTTTTGAGAGGAGGCCGGTGGAATCCTAAAGGTGTAAATGCTGTATACACAGCTTCTTCCCTGGCCCTGGCAAGGAGCGAACTCGCCAGACGATTGTCTCTTGATAACTTACCCGATGGATACGCAGTATATGAGATAGAAGTGCCAGATGATTCATGTCAAATGATCGATGTACTTCCTGAAAACTGGAACAGCGACACAGACTGGCGGACTTCGCAGTCATTAGGGAAAAAATACCTGGAGGACCCAAAGATCCTGGGGATCATGGTCCCATCAGTTTGTGATCCGAATTCATACAACATCATTCTGAACCCAAAAGCCGAAGGTTTTGAGGCTGTCAGGGTCGTGAAAGTGTATGGTTTCAGTACCTGATCAGGGAATCTACAATTTCCTTTTTAAAGTCTACGAAGCATTTGAAATGTGTATGAAATATGATTGAAGGATGAAAATTGAAGTTTAAAAAATTTAGGAATCCTTAACCTTCATACTACTCAACCTTGACCACCTCTCCACGATCCCAGGGAAAGGTAAAAGTAGGCTTGTTGGCAAAGCGCTTAGTATAGATGGTTAATTCAGTTCCGGCACCGGGTTGTAAAAGCACTGAAAAATGTGATTGATCAATTGGGATCTTCTTGCTTTCGGATTCTACATAAGTACATTGGTGCTCAGCGTAGCCACCTGTCTGTACCACCACTTCTCGTTCTTCTGTTTGACTGAGATTCACCAATGTCACGGTAACATAATCAGCTGTCATTTTACTGATTAACGCAGCGACATCCGCAGGGATGCCTGCCCGTCTCTTTTCCGGATCAAAATAGCGGAGACGGGAATACAACGCTGCACCACCTCGACCAGGATCGAGTCCTGCCATCATGAGCTCACGCAGGCCGGTGACGGAAGCCGGGTTATACTTCATGGGGTCATCGGCAAGCCGCGTATCCGGCGTGGTTTCGTCCTCCTGCATGGAAGCATGTATCCTGCGGACCCGTTCAAGATCTGCCCGCAAGGTTTTTTCCGGATAGCCGGGACTTTTGCCGTCCAGAAACTCTATCCATTCATTGCTGCTTCCCAGCCGTTTACGGTCTTGAGGTGTCTGAGTGAAAAAATAGCAATCCAGGATCCCCCAATCTACCGGGTTGGGACTGTAGGCGTACCAGCCGTTGTCGCCATACATATGAGGATACTGGGTCTTGCCATCGATCTTTTTACTATTGGCATTCACCTTGTCAATCATTTCTCCCCAGGCTTTCAGATATCGAAAATCTCCGGTCAGTAGTGTGGCATTGTTAAACCCGATGATGCCCCTGTAGACGCGTGTCCTGTGGGCGGTTTCGCCCGTCTGAGGCACAATAGGAGAGAATCCCCAGCCATACGTTCCCCCATACCACTTCCCGTCGGTCGCACCGCCAATGGTTCCATCCAACCCGATATTACTTGGGATGATCCCGTCATTAGCTTTCATGCGGTCTAGCCAGGCATTGGTATATTCCAGCAACCAGTCTTTGTACTTTGCCTCGCCTGTCATCATATAGGCATTGGCAGCGAGGGTGGTGGCACTCAGGTTTTGCGGGTGATCCCCGATGGTTTCCGTATAATCTTTGAAGTGCGCCACCATCTCTTCGTAGCTGCGCTCGCCATGTCCCAGGTGAAAACGGTTCTCGATTTCAATTGGATCACCTGCCCAATCTAGCCCGGTAGCTTTTCGCATGAGTGGGCCACGGCTACCGTTAAACAGGCTTTTGATGATTTTATGCTCCGGGTCATAGTTGGGTGCTCCGGGGTCTTCGTTCATGTAGAACCCTGCAAATCGTCGGGTACGTTTTTGAAAATCCGGATCGTAGGGATCAGAAAGTCCCTGCAGGTTAAATACCCGCAGCCCCTCACCATTGTGCATCCAGTCCATCATCACCGGAAATTCCTTGTAATACATCCCATCCCTGGCAAAAGGAACATCCACGGTCTTCGCTTCGGTGTATTGTCTAAGGTGGCCTTCCCAGGCCTTTTTATACAGGTGAAGGATTTCATCAGAAGCACCTAACGCATGTAGCACCGGCCAGTCAGCCACGTTTTCGATGGCGTCGTCCGGACCGTCATCGCCTCCCCATCGCTCAACTGCCAGCAGGTATCCCCGCTCATCAAAGTATTTATCGAAGAATTCATAGCAGGCAGCTTCATTGGCCCTGATAACTTCCCGCTCCAGCAATGCCCATGTAGGAGGCGACATCTGGGTAGTGATCTCGATAGTAACCTTGGATTTACCTGGCTGATTCGTCTGGCTAAGGGAAATTATTGGTACTAACAGGATAAGCAGGAGGGTGGGGTGTTGGGCTTTCTTCATGATGTCAATTTTGGATTGTATGGGGTATTGACATTCAATTTAGTAAAAGAGTAAAAGAAAGTGAGGGGTCCTGAATGAAGATAAAAGAAAAAAAGCCGGCTATTAAGCCAGCTTTTTTTGTGTTTTCACACATTGTGTACCCAGGGCCGGAGTCGAACCGGCACGATATTGCTATCATTGGTGTTTGAGACCAACGCGTCTACCAATTCCGCCACCTGGGCATTTTTCCTGTTCCAAGATTCTCCGAGTGTCCACCGAAGCTTTTCAACTATCAAAGCTTTAGCGAAGATAGTTAGCGTAAGTGGGCCACCTGGGCATTCTCTTATTAGTTGGAAACCGCTCTTTTAAGCCTGTTTTGAGTATGTCCAAACGGGCCAAATAAAAGGCTTTGCCCTCCTTCGCCCGGCCGCTGCAAGAACGGCCTCAGACAAAGGAGGGCAAAAGTAATAGAAGCATCCTATTAAAACAATAAAATATTTAATCGGATGTAAATGATTAGACTACCGGTAGTTGATATTTCTCCCTGTAGGTCCTGCCTCTCATTTTATTAGCTTCATCATCATTGTCAAACTCCTCTTTCTTAGGATCCCACTTTAATGGTCGGTGCAGATCGTAAGCAATATTAGCGAGGTGACAAATGGATGCAGAACGATGCCCGATTTCTGCCGGGCAGATAGGATCTTTCCTTGATTTGATACAATCGATCCAGTCCTGGTAGTGACTTTCATTTCTGTAAAGCTCCACCTTATCGTCATCCATTTTCGATCGGATAAGTCCGGTAGGGAGAGACTCCAGGTATTGTCTGCTCACGTCAATCACACCGGCGGATCCTTCAAAGCGAACACCAAATCCCCGACCGAAATCTTCATGGAACATCTCTACTCCATTCTGATAAATGAACTTTAATCCTCTCACTGCACGTGGGTTTCTGGGTGGAATGATGGCGATTGGTCCAGTATCATCCATACCCAATCCCCATTGGGCAATGTCAAACATATGAGCGCCCCAGTCAGAAATGATACCGCCACCCAGCTCTTCGTAATCTCTCCAGTCAGGGAAGAAATNACCATCCAATGTAGGTGCCAGGCGATAATTGTAACCAAGCTCCGGTGCTGGTCCGAGCCACATGTCCCAATTCAGGTCTTTTGGTGTGGGTTCAGTCGGAAGGTCATATGGTACAGCAGGGTCCCCCACGTTTACCAATACTCTTTTAATTTCTCCAATGTGGCCACTTCTTACCATTTCACAGGCATCCCGGAAGGCAGGCCATGAGCGTTGCATACTGCCGGTTTGAAGCACCTTATTATATTTTTTGGTGGCATTGACTACAGCCCGGCCTTCGAAGATGTTGTGTGTAAGTGGCTTCTCACAATACACNTCTTTACCTGCTTTGATGGAATCAATGATGTTGATCGCATGCCAGTGATCCGGCGTAGCGATGATCACCGCATCGATGTCCTTTCTTTTCAGGAGTTTCTTATAATCTTCATAGGTATCGCACCCTTTATATTTTGTGGTGCCGGCTTCTGCAGCGTAATGATCATTTACCTTCTTCTGAAAAGCTTTTACTTTCGATTCAAATACATCGCTGGCAGCTACCATCTGAACTTCCTTGATCTTCAGGAAATTCGATGCCAGGCCTCCGCTTTGTTTCCCTGTTCCGATAAAGCCAATGTTGATCTTGTCGCTGGGGGCGGTGATGTTGGTGCCTCCCAGTACATACCTGGGCACAATGGTAAAAGAAGCCATTGCAAGGGATGATTGCTTGATGAACTTCCGTCTTGAGTTTTTGTTGTTTGAATTCTTCATTTTTTAATCCATGTTGATACGGCCAATTTAAGCATCTATTGCATTTAAGGCAAATTATTACTGAGGTAATAGTCAAATTGACATTAAGTGCGTAATGCTTTTTTCATTATTTTGCGGTCCACATATAATTCTATCATCATTTTAATGAAAAGTCTAGCAGGAAAATCAGCGATCGTAACAGGAGCAGGAACAGGTATTGGGTTTGAAATTTGTAAACAACTGGTTATCCACGGATGTGATGTCATCCTGAATGATCTGGACAAAAAAGTGGCTGATGAGGCAGCTGAAAAGCTTACTGGAAATAAGGGAAAATGTGTGCCTGTTGCAGGGGATTCTTCTGACATGAAGGTGATCCAGTCTTTTGTGAGCGAGGCGGTTAGCGAATTTGGGAAACTGGACATCGCGGTGGCCAATGCAGGGATCACCTCTTTTGGTGATTTCTTCACTTTTCAGCTGGACAGGTTTCAGCAGCTGCTGGATGTGAACCTGAAGGGTACTTTCTTCCTGACCCAGCATGCTGCCAATCAAATGAAGAAACAAGGTGGGGGAGGTAGTGTTGTCATGACATCTTCAGTGACCGGACATCAGGCCGTGAAAAACCTGAGCGCCTATGGTATGTCAAAGGCTGCTATAGAGATGTTGGCCAAAGCGCTGGTTATTGATCTGTCACCTCTGAAGATCAATGTCAATTGCGTTGCGCCCGGAGCAACTGTAACGGAGCGAACTTTGCTTGAAGAGGAGGATTATCCGGGAACATGGGCTAAGCTAATTCCCATGGGGAGAGCCTGCTACCCGATTGACATGGCAAATGCTGTGATGTTTCTGGCCAGTGAAGAAGCCAGGCAAATTACCGGACAGACCATCGTGGTAGATGGTGGCTGGACGGCTACCAGTCCCGGACCTCAATAAAGAAAATGAAAAAGATATCAATCATATTTCTTGGTGTTGCTTTGTTAATATTGAGTTGCGAAAACAAGAAAACAGAAGTGGATCCTGCAAATCATTCAATAACGAAAAGTCTTTATGGTCATTCGGGAGAAAAACCGGTGCATGAGTACACCTTGACAAATCCTTCAGGTGCGTCAGTATCTGTCATCACTTTTGGTGGGATCGTTACCTCGATCAAGGTACCGGACAGAGCTGGGAATCTTGGGGAAGTAGTCCTTGGTTTTGATAGTTTGGGTCAATATGAACAACGGTCTTCTTTTGGGGCAATGGTTGGGCGTTTTGCTAACAGGATTGCCAATGCCAGGTTTGAGCTGGATGGGATTGAATACAAATTGGAAGCTAACAATGGACCCAATAATTTACATAGCGGACCAAAATCCTTTAAAACTGAAGTATGGGAGGTGGTAGAGGAAATCAATGAGGAAGATACATCAGGATTAATCCTAAAGTTGATCACTCCACACATGTATGATGGTTTCCCGGGCGAACTGACCAGCTATGTTACTTATCAGTGGACAAGTGATAATGCCTTGATCATTGATTATAAAGCTACCACGGACCGAAAGACGATTTTGAATTTCACCAATCACAGTTATTTCAACCTGGGAGATAATGGGGAATCCATTCTGGACCATGAATTAAAGCTTTTTGCGTCACAATTCCTGCCAATCAATGAGTTTTCAATACCGACAGGTGAGCGGAGAGCAGTAAAAAACACCCCGTTTGATTTTACGAACCAAAAACCTGTAGGACGGGATATTGAAGCTGCATATGACCAGCTTGATCTCACAAAAGGATATGATCACTGCTGGGTGATCGACAACTGGGACAGAGAGCTTAAAAAGATTGCTGAGTTATACGAACCCACAAAAGGCCGTGTGATGAATACGTATACTACAGAGCCCGGGGTGCAGGTATACACAGCCAATGGACTGAAGGGAATGGGTAAGGGAGGCGTTCCGTTTGTCAATCACGGTGCAATTTGTCTTGAGACACAACACTTCCCGGATTCGCCGAACCAACCGGACTTTCCTACTACCATACTGGAAGCAGGAAAGACTTACCTGTCAAAAACAATTTATCAGTTTTCAGTCAGATAGTTAAGCCAGTAACTCTTCTGAAATCCTCCTGACCATTTTCTTCTTTTTTTCCTGCTGTTGCCAAACTAAAGAGATAAAGGTGATTAGGATGATTGAACTCACAACAATGTTTGCCTGGATGGTTTTTTTACGATCTTCTGCGGCCCTGAGCTCTTTCTCATAATTTTCAGTGACTGCTTTGATTCTGTAAGCATCACCATCCTCTAGTGCAGCCTGCTGTTGTTCATAAAAGGTTTCCATGAAATCATTGAATTTATGCGAATATTCAAGGGCCCTTTTGTTATCATCTACTGCCAGGTATGCATCGGAAAGATAAGTGTATAGTTTGGCATCTTGCGGATCATTGATCTCAGCCATATATTTCATTTCTGCATTGGTACCAGCTTCAATAGATTTAGTGATAAACCCTTGCTCCAGATACATTTCGCAGAGATTTTCCAGTGCAATAAACTGATTTCTCGATTGACCAATCTCCAATATTTTCTTGAAATTAAATTCTGCTGCTCCATAGTCTTTCATTAGCCACTGGGTAATGCCTAATGTATTTCGAGCGTGGGTTTCTAAGCTGGTATTAAGGCCATCTTCGAGTAAGACCCTTTCCAGGTATTCCTTAGATTCCTGATATTTGCCGTCATTTCTTAGCAGCTGGCCAAGCTTGATTTGAGATCTGATTTTATATTCATTTACTCCCTGTTCAACGCTCAATTTGAATGATTCAAGCAAATAATCAATGGCTTTCTGAGTCTCACCTAACTTTTCATGAGCCTGAGCGAAGCTGTAAAGCACAGCGGGTAAGTGCTCTTTAGGAGCGTATTTTTTAGCTTTTTCGAAGTGCTCTAATGCCATTTCAGGGCTATTATAAGTTTTGTATAGTCCACCAATGTTTTGATGTACAGCATGAAACCTATAGTAAAAAAGCTCCTCAGTGTTATTGCCCGGGGATTTTGCTTCTATGGCCTCATAATGCCTAATAGCCTCACGATAATTGATTATTGCTCGTTGAATGTCATTTTGCTTTTCATAAACGTAGCCCTGGAAAAAGAGGTATTTGGCTTTCTCCGAATCTGAAAGATTCATGGAAGCAACACTATCTAATTGTTGCTGAGTTTGTTCTAAATCCGTAAAGGTCATCTTCTCCAATAGCTGGGTCGGAGTAGATACACCTAGGATGATGCTGATTGTAAGTATTATTGATTCCATAACTGAGATTAAAAATAAAAAAAGCCTCCGTACTGTGGAAGGCTTCTTTTATATCANTAATAATGGAATGCTCCAAAATGTATTTTTTAACTCATAACCAGCTAAGAAGTTTTAATTAACCGCAAGTACCTGGAGTTGGGCAACTTGGTATTGGATCATCACCATCATTTGGAGCCTGAAATTCCGGTACATTTTGTTCGATTTCAGTGAGATTATCATCAACACAAGAAGCTAATCCAATAGTAACAGCAGCAACAAGAATTACAAATAACTTTTTCATGATTTATCGTTTAGTTTAGTTGTATATGATTTTTCTCAAAAGTATAGATTCTTCATACTAATGGACATTAATCTTTCTTTACTAAACCGTTTATCGTGCTGATAATCAGTGTGAAACCTTCTGGATAGGAGCAAGGATGGATTTTTAAAACTTGTAAAAGTACAATTTATAGATTGATCTAAAACTCAGGTTAAATTTCGTATAAATCATTTATAATAAATAACTAAATACGTTATAAAGAAAAAATAGGATTTTAATGAATATTAACCTGATAATAGACGCAGGTTAATGAGTATCAATCATATAAGGACGAACGGGTAGAAAAGTCGAGTTCGAACACGATAGATTTTTTCACAATCAGAATAATATTGTTATAACTAACGATATTGTGATAGAAAATTCTGTATTTTGTCGCAATTTGAAGAATTGGCAATAAGGGCTTAAAAGCAACAAAAATTATTTTTTTTGGTATGCTAAATTCACTCAAAATTGCCAGAATTCTGAGAAAATAGTTCTTATGTCGAACAGTTTTATTCTTACAGGCTATTTTGAGATTTTTAAATTGGTCTGGAGAATGATTGCTTTGCTTGTTTTTTTACTAGCCACAGTAAGGATTATTCACTGATTAGACCATTTCATAGAATGAAGTTAGCCCCAATAGGTAGTAACAGTATTCAATTTTTGGTCTTATTATCATAACGTATAAGTGTATGAGCGGGTTTTTTAGCTCAAATAACACCAGGAGTTGATCAGGCTCCTGATGCCAGTGAATTACTTTGATTTTGGAAAATCCTTATGGGACATGACCTCTCGAATTTGTTTTGTGTGTCGCTCAGTATGCGCCGCCAGGAGTAAGATGACCTGGTAAGCATCGCCTTTCCCAAAAGGAAAGTCGAAATAGCTGGTTCTAAGTGGGTCTTTGGTCTTTTTCACATAGTCAATATGGTCTTCTCTCTGTTTAATGAAATCTTTCAGCGCTTGACTGACCGTTTCATATTTACCATTTGGCTCCAGGACTCCAATTGTCTTGCTCTTTTGTGATCTGTCTGTTAGGATCCGGATCAGCATGCTGTCCTGGAAAGCAATTTCCCCTTCATCCGCTATTGAGAATAGCATTCTGAGACCATTCAAAAATAAGATGCTCAGAAATAGCTAAATGCTCGATGCATTCAGCTATTGACCAGATTTCTTCATTGACTTTAAAATTTAGTTGATCGTTATTTAGGGATTTCACTGTATTGAGCAGTTCCTGTTTCGTGTCACTTAGATACGTGATAGCCATTTCTCTTTCTTTTTTCGAGATTTCAGCTAAAGCTGAGTAGGCGATAACTAAAAAGCTGACTAGGCTTAGAATAAAAATATTTTGTGGTTTCATAAGTTCATTGATTTAAAAGCAACTAAAAGGTTGCGTATTTGGATAAAAAATATTAGCTCTTTTGATCTGCTTTTTGTTGCAGATGATTGACCAACCTTGAAAGTTTGTCATCCCAGAACTTCTCATAAAAAGCGACCCAGTCATTGATTTCTTTCAGCGGAATGGCATTGGCATGGCAAAATCGTTCTCTTCCGACATCCTTGATTTCTACCAGGCCGGCACCTTCCAGGTATTTAATGTGTTTGGTCACTGCCTGCCTGGACATACTGAAGTGATCGGATATCTGGGATATAGATAATGCAGTACTGGCCAACACCAAAATGTGAAAGATCTCACGTCTGGTCGGATCAGCAATTGCTTTGAATATCTTGTTGATATTACGAGACATTTTGTTTGGTTAAATATTTATCCAGGTTCACAATGCAGGATTCCCACCCTTTGCTGAAGCTGGAGAACATGTTAGTAGCCATTTCCTTTGTGGGATAGCCTGAAATACCGGAATGCTCCAACGTAAGGAAGGTTCCTGTCTCATTTTCTTCAAGATTCCATTTTACAGTTGTTTCCACACCAGTACCCCCAACGATCCAGGTGTAAATGAGGGTGTGAAAAGGAGATGCTTCCAGTACCTGACCAGTGATTTTAGTTTCTTCATGAGTAAATGTATACTCATAACCAACTTCAGCTTTAAAATCCGCCTGAATAAACCAGGTTGATATCTCTTCTGCAGTGGCAATGGCTTTCCAAACTTCCTCCATAGGGAAGTTGATCTGTTGTTCTTTCTTGATTACATCATTCATGTTTGTATAAAGTTTAAAGTTAATTAAGCAACTAAAAGGTTGCAATATATGATTAAACTTTAAAAGCAACTAAAAGGTTGCGTAAATTTTTACATATCTAATTCTATGAATTAGTTATGTCTGTTAGGATCTATCTGAAACTGATTGAAACGGGTTTTTCCAACTCTAGCTGAAGGCCTTCAAACTTTTCCATAAAGGATCTCATTTCAGCTGTTGTCTCGGGTTTTTTCCGGGTGAGTTCAGCAAATGCATCTTTGTTTTTCATCATCTTGCCAAAATCCATGTCGAGTAAGGTGATGGATGATCCGTTTCTATAGGAAGCGTTTGTGTTGGAGATTTTACCATCTACTTCTACTTTCATGCTAAACCGCATTCCCTCAAACATTTTCATCATTTCGTTTCCCATTGCATCCATTTCACCCATTTCGTTGGCTTCAGACGGATCATCCGCATCCTTGTTTTTATCTATATCAATTTCGGATCGATTGATGATCAGTTTTGGTGTTTTTCCCTTTATAAAGGTGAAGTAATAGAATTCCTCATCTTCTTTTTCTTCCACTTCGGTTGGAGTTGGACTCATACCTGTGTCTACTTTGTCGTCCTGGCTGGTATTAAGCTTTATCTTGGATATGTCATTAAACTTATAGGTAGCTGAATATCCTTCCCAGTCCTTCTCAGAAATTTCTTTTCCGGACTGATAGGTCACTCCATCACCATAGTCAGTTGCCTGTTTGGTGAGTTTTTCTGAGTCGAATAGAGAAAAGGGTTTGGTTTCTTCCGATCCAAAGGATTCTCCCAGTGACCGCATCATGTCGGCAAACACTTTACTCATCATTACTTTTTCGGTAATGGTGCCACTGCCATCTTTATTGACTTTTATCACTGTCTCTACTCGTATNCAACTATTGCATANTGTGATGGTGAGCAGGACTATCAGGATCTTGTATAATTTTTTCATGGCCGTATTTCGTCTGGTATATCTCAGTCTGTGATTTAATGAATTTATGAAGTTTTAAGGTTAAATGATAATGATCCTTAAGTTAATTCTGGGTTCGACTCAACACCTTTATAATAATAGATCGTACATTTATATGTAAATCTCATTTTGATGAAAGCAATCAAGATCGCTTTTACAGTCCTTTTCCTGCTGGCCATCCTGTATTTGGCAGGGCCTCGGGTGACATACGATCCTTTGGTATCACCAGAGATTGAGTTGCCGGCTGAGCTGACCATTGAAGGGCTGGATGATTTTGTGTTAACCAGGGAAACCAGCTTTTCTAATATCAGACCGGGTAATCAGGCAAAAATCATTTGGGCAGATACGTCTAAAACCAGGACCCCATATGCTGTGGTTTATCTCCACGGCTTTTCTGCATCGCATGAGGAAGGAAAACCCATACACATGGATTTTGCCAAAAGGTATGGTTGTAACTTATTTCTGGCAAGACTGGCAAATCATGGGCTTGCAGGTGAAGAGTCTATGACTGACATGACCCCAAATGGTCTGATAGAAAGTGCAAAAGAAGCCATCGCAATTGGCCAGATTTTGGGTGATGATGTGATCATAATGTCTACCTCCACCGGAGGAACACTATCCATTTATCTGGCAGGTGCCAACCCCGAAATGATCGACGCTATGATCCTATATTCACCCAATATTGAAATAGCTGACCAGTCGGCGAAAATTCTTACAAAACCCTGGGGATTAAAACTTGGAAAGATGATCGCTGGTGACTTTAGGGTATTTGAGGATAATGAGCCACTGGAAGATCAGTTCTGGACATCCAAATACAGGATTGAAGCAATTGTTGCTTTGCAAAAGCTGTTGGATGAAACGATGACGGAAGACGTTTTTTCTGCAGTGACACAACCTTATTTTTTGGGTTACTATTATAAGAACGATACAGCCAAGGACGAAGTGGTATCGATTGATGCTATCAAAGAGTTTGCACGATCTACTTCTACGCCATCCGATAAAGTCAGAGTGGTAGAGTTTCCAAATGTAGGTGAGCATGTCATTGCATCCTATATTAAAAGTAAAGATCTGGAAACTGTAAGAAATTCCACTTTTCAGTTTGCTGAAGAGATACTTGGTTTGGAGCCGGTATCCTTACTTGCTGATTCCCTGGTCACCCAGAACTTTTAGTACTGCTAATAGCATTTCACTCTTAAGTCGGATTTTATAGTCAGGATTGATGTATTCAAACTGGATATATCCCTGTCTGTCAATCACAAAAACTGAAGGGACAGGAAGATTTCCAGGGTTGGCACCGTTCGAAAAATGCTTGAGTTGCTCTTTCTTGCGGTCAGGAGCCAAAAATGCGATGCCAAAAGCCTGACTTATCCGAGTATCCGCATCAGAATATAATGAGTATTGGAGCTCTTTGTCATCACTTGTGCCTTTCAATTTGTCAGGGGCATCTGCCCCAATAGCGACTATTTGAAATCCAAGTTCCAGTATCTCGTCTTTGATCTTATTCATCTCTGCTAATTGGATATTGCAGAATGGGCACCAGCCACCTCGATAAAATACAAGGACGGTTGGTTTTTCACTGACAATATTGAGCAAGGAATCCGATGCATTCGATGCTGACACCATTTGGACATTAGGCACTTTCTCCCCAATCAATAAGGGAGAAATGTCTTTGGCATCAGGAGCGACCTGGCCATAAACCATTATGTGACTTGTGACTAAACACAGGATTAAAATTGATCTATAAAGTGTCATATGCGATGATTTTTGAGAGACGGAAAGAAAAGTAAGTCAATTATTTTTAACTTTTGAACAATTATTTGTGTTGCATTGATGTTATCTTTATGAACAGTTGAATGAGCATATGAAAAATCTATTTCTATTTCTACCATTTCTGCTTTTTGCCTGTGACATCAATCAAGATCCGGATACCCTCGTCAGATCTTTAGATTATCCAATGAGACAGGCCAATTATAATCCTGTATATGGAAACGTAAAGGTTTCTGAGCTGGCACCAGGCAAGCTTGAGATCTCGATAAAGGTAGAAAATACCAGTAAGAATTTAAATCATCCTGCGCATCTGCATTTTGGATCTATCAGTGAAGTAGGGGAGTTGGCATTCAAATTAAATCCCATCGAGGGAAGTACCGGAACAAGTGTTACCATACTTGATCAGGCAAAGCTTTCAAATGGAGAGCTGCTTACCTATGACACATTCCTGAATATGAATGGAAGCATTAAGATTCACATGGATGAGGTTTACTTCAAGAACATGGTACTCTCATATGCAAACATCGGAGCTAACCAGGATTACTTCTTTGATGGTGTTGCGGTTTGCACCGGACACTAAACCGTTCACTGAACTAACCAAGTAAACTATAAGCGGTTGGTTGATCGTTGAACAGCGGTTTTACCTTTCCCCAGGTTGATTTAAACAGATCGGAATTTCTATAAAGCTCCAGATGCGAGTCTGATTCCCAATGGCTGATGGTGAAAAAAACATTTGAGGATTTAAGGTCCTGATGAAGTGCAAGGTGTTGACATCCTTCAAATCCTGAGATTTTTGATTTTGAGTCATTGAATATTTGCCTGAATTCATTCACTTTTTCTGGCTGGAAGGACATCCTGACTATTCTGATGATCATACGTCGAAGTAAATATGAATTGGTGTATCGAGGTATAGCCCCAGGAGCTCTGAAGCATTACCCTTATTGATCCCGATCTGAATATTACCACTGGAATTAAAAATAACATAACATTCTCCCGATTCTACCTCATGGTAGGATTGATGGATCCTTGATGACTTTTCCCTCCCAAACTGTATTTGATAAGTGCTGTTACCATTCAGTCGGGTAATGGTGTCAAACTCTTCCTTATTGATATTAGTAATCAGATTACCATAATGATCTACCCGGATCACATTACCGGCAATCTCTCTTTTGGTTACCTTGAGCTGACGAGCAAAGAGCTTTTTGAGCTGGTTATACGGGCTGCCGGATGTAGACACTGTTTGTTCTTTTGCAATTTTTGCCGCAGCAGGTGCCAGGATCTCTTTGGCTACAAAGGTGGATGCCTTTTCAGCTTTTATTTCAACTATTTCACCGGTCTCCAGGTTGCCAATCAAGCTAAACAGACCACTGTCCGNACCTACAAAGAAGTGATCATTCCACTGAATGGCGATGAGGTTGGAAGGTTCCTTATTCACAGAGTCGACGGCGCAAAGGTGAACTGTGTGCCTGGGAAAATCGTTATATACATTCCTGAGGACGTAGGCTGCATGAGCGATATCAGCTTGCCCAATGTGATGACTTAGGTCGACTATTTGGCAACCAGGATTGTGCTGAAGGATTGTTGCTTTCACTGCAGCTACATAGTGGTCTTCAGTCCCAAAATCCGACATAAAAGTGATCACAGACATCGCGATAACTAAAAAAATTTATTACTTTGAGCAAAAGTAATATTATCAGGATCAATCAAAGAGTAACAGAAAATACATTACGCATTTGCTAGAAAAAATCATTACGCTGGAAAACATGTCCCTGATAGATTTTCTGGGGATTGAGAACAAAAACATCAAAGAGATAGCATCCGCTTTTCCAGAAAGCAAAATCATTTCCAGGGGCAATGAGATTAAGATTCAGGGTACTGCACCCCAAATCTTAAGAATCAACGAAATCCTGAACTCGCTCATCAGTCATTACGAAAGGTACGGAAAGGTTACCCATGAAAATGTGGTTTCCTATATCAATGAGGAACATGAAGAAGAGCACAGCCGGATCTCTGAAGATATTCTGATTTTTGGTACCAAGGGCTCAAAGATCTATCCAAGGACAAAAAATCAAAAAACACTGGTCAAATCTGTAGCCAAGAACGATCTTGTTTTTGCTATCGGGCCTGCGGGAACAGGTAAGACCTATATCTCTGTTGCCCTGGCGGTAAGGGCGCTGAAGAACAAGGAGGTGAAGAAGATCATCATTACCAGACCCGCAGTAGAAGCCGGGGAAAACCTGGGTTTCCTACCTGGTGACCTCAAGGAAAAGATCGATCCGTATCTGCGACCAATTTATGATGCGCTCCATGATATGATACCTGGAGAAAAGCTAAAATATTACCGGGAAAATGGAGTGATTGAGATAGCTCCCCTGGCCTATATGCGGGGAAGAACTCTCAACAATGCTTATATCCTCCTGGATGAAGCTCAAAATACCACTCCGATGCAGATCAAGATGTTTTTGACCAGGATGGGACCTGAGTCCAAAGCCATCGTGACGGGAGACCGATCACAGATAGATCTACCTCCTCGCCAAAAATCAGGGTTGATAGAAGCTGTGGAGGTACTAAAAGATGTAAAAGGTATTGGGTTTGTGAACCTCAATCATACGGATGTGGTGCGGCACAAACTGGTGAAAGACATTGTAAACGCTTATACCCATCATGCCGAATCATCAAAAGATTAAAGTCGTAAACGCTACTTCTGATATTCTCAAATCAAAGGCATTCGATATCCGACAGGAAGTGTTTGTTGTAGAACAACATGTTTCCCGGGAGGATGAATTTGATCAGTTTGAAGAAACTTCGCATCACATTGTGGCCCTGAATGAAAATGAAGAGCCGGTTGGCGCTGCCAGGTGGAGAAAAACATACGATGGAATTAAGCTTGAGCGTTTCGTCGTCAAGAAGACTCACAGAGGTCAACAGATAGGCTCCATGCTAGTGGATCACACTTTGAAAGATATCGAGGAAAAGATGGGTAAAGGACATTTACTCTATTTAAACGCACAGATCCCGGCCATGCCCCTTTATAGCAAATTTGGGTTTAAACAGGTTGGTGATCAGTTTGAAGAATGCAATATTCTGCACTATAAGATGATCCTTAACACATAATGCGGTTTCAGGGTTAGGTAAAACTCAAAATTTCTGACCATCTTTAATGAATAACGGTTGACGTGATCGCAGTCTGATCTGATAAGTACTGTTGATTACCAGTAATCCGATACAGATGAATATTTGGAATTCCTTTCCATTTGTCCGCTATTCAATAGCGCTTATCCTAGGTATTTTGCTCGGTGTCAAATTCCCAATTATTTGGGAGAGGCCATTTTTAATTTTCCTGGTATTATTGATTCCAGTGTTGCTTACAGCATTCTTTTTTAGAAAGAAAAGTCCGGTGTTGGTAAGGACTCTGTCCGGATTTTTCTCATTGGTATTCATCGTTTTTCTGGGTGGGTGCCTGGCAGTATTAAATGATGAGCGAAATCATCCCGATCATTATGAAAATATTGAGGGGAAAGTCAAGGCATTTTCAGGGAGTATTTGTTCTGATCACTATGAGCGGGAGCATTATATGCGGTATGAATTTGAATTGAACAACATGCTCACAGAGCAAGGGGAAGAAGCAGTCAAGGGAAGGATTTTTCTGTATTTGAAGAAAGATAGTATTTCATCCATTGTTCCTTATGGCACTCAGCTTTTTGTACAGGGGAATTTTTTTCAGATAAACGGTCCACATAATCCGGATGAATTTGACTATCAGGAGTACCTGGCTCGTAAGAATATATTCGCACATGCTTTTGTGAATCCTGATGAGTGGGCAGAAGTTGGTTACAAGCCTGCCAATCCACTGTTGAGTTTAGCATATCGGGTGCGTGGTTCATCCAGCCAAATGATCACTGCTTTCATTCCTGGTGTCCAGGAAGCAGCAGTTATCAATGCATTGTTGATAGGGGTGAAAGACTACCTGGATACTGAGATCAGGGAGGCTTATTCTGCTGCTGGAGCTATGCATGTGCTGGCTGTTTCCGGTCTGCATGTGGGAATAGTTTATTTATTGATCACCCTTGTGTTTGGATCTTTAAAAAAGACAGGATGGGGAAAAGTTTTATTTGTCTTGATTTCACTGGGAGTGATCTGGTGCTATGCGTTGATTACGGGGTTTTCTCCTTCGGTGATGAGAGCCTCTACCATGTTTAGTGTGATCATCCTGGGTGAATCATCCGGGCGAAAGACCAATATTTACAATTCTTTGGGTTTGGCAGCTTTTATTCTGCTTCTATATAATCCCTATTTTGTGTACGAAGTAGGATTTCAGCTCTCTTTTATTGCGGTTCTGGGCATCGTCATGTTTCAGCCGCCCATTTACAGGCTGTTGGATGCTCCAAATAAATTCCTGGATTACCTGTGGGCAATAGTGAGTGTCTCTATTGCAGCTCAGCTGGCAACATTTCCGCTGTCTGTATATTACTTCCACCAATTTCCTACCTACTTTTTGTTCTCCAATGTTTTGATCATTCCAGCATCCATGGTGATGCTGTCAACAGGGCTGTTTATGTTAGGCGTGGGTAGCTTTTCAGTGATTGCCGGTGAGACGATCGGATTTTTACTTGGTGGCTTTGTAGAATTTGTCAACTGGCTTATTCTTAGTTTCCAGGTTTTACCCTTTCCTACAATTGATTGGTTGTATTTGGGCACAATCTCAGTTGTATTGATATACCTGGGGATGGTGTATTTTTTTCACGGTGTCAAAAACAACAAGTTTTCCCCACTTGCCTTTTCTATGCTTTGTTTGATCTCACTCTCTATCAACTTTCACAATGAAGATTATCGGAATGGCAACCAGGAAAGGATTGTTATATACGATACCGATGAAGATCTTGTGATGGATATGATTCTGGGCACAGAAAGTCAGCTGATTTCGTTCTCCAGCCAGGTTATAGATGATGTAATATCATTTAGCATCAATCCTCATCACCTGGCAAGCGGACTATCAAAAGCGGAAAGTAATCTTGTTGCTACTAATGTTCAGTCCAGAAATGGTATTTATTTCAGCATCTTGAATGGTATCAGAGTTCTGGTAGTTGGCCCTGATGCGTCCGGGAAATTGAGTCAGGAGGTCAATACTGATATTGCCGTTTATCAGAAATTTGATCCAGCACTGATAGATCAAATCAACGCAAAATACCTGGTGATAGGACCTATGGAATCATGGAGAGAAAGAAATGATTTGAAGAAATACTTGAATAGTCATAATTCTGATTATTTTGATGTGAATGAAGAGGGCGCATTTGAACTGGATCTTAAAAATTACCCTAAAAGCAATCAAGCAAGTATCTTCGTCAGATAATATTCATAGTAATTGAGCGATCCGTTATCCATACTTAAGAAATATTGGGGTTACTCTTCCTTCAGGCCTTTACAGCAAGATATTATTGAAGCTGTATTAGAAGGTCATCATACACTGGCTTTGCTACCCACCGGAGGAGGTAAGTCAATTTGCTTCCAGGTGCCTGCATTGTGTCTGGACGGGGTCTGCATCGTTATTTCCCCATTGATTGCCCTGATGAAGGATCAGGTGGAGCAGCTGAGATCCAGGGGGATCAAAGCGGAGGCACTTTTTTCTGGCATGTCAAAAAGAGAAATTGATATCACGCTTGATAATTGTGTTTACGGAGATGTGAAATTCCTTTATGTGAGCCCTGAGCGCTTAAAAACGGAACTGTTTCTGGAACGTGCCAGAAAAATGAAGATTGCCTTATTAGCTATTGATGAAGCTCATTGTATCTCACAGTGGGGTTATGACTTCAGGCCACCCTATCTTCAGATTTCTGACTTTATTCAAGAGTTTCAGCTTGAGAAACTCATTGCCGTTACGGCATCGGCAACCAAAGAGGTTAAGGAAGACATCCTTGAAAAGCTGGTCTTCCATCAGCCAAAGATTTTTAAGAAGAGCTTTGCCCGGTCAAACCTGTCATACTCCGTATTCAACCTTGAGAATAAGGAGGCCAAGATGATGGAGATCCTCAATAATGTGCCGGGGACAAGCATCATTTATGTACGCAGCAGGAAACGCACTCAAATGATTGCTGAAAAGCTTCGTCGAAATGGCATTTCGGTTGATTATTATCATGCCGGACTAAAGCCGGAAGAAAGAATTGCCCGGCAGGAGGCATGGATCAGAGGTAAAACACGTGTGATCGTATCAACAAATGCTTTCGGGATGGGCATTGATAAGCCGGATGTGCGATCTGTTATTCATTTTGACNTACCGGATTCTCTTGAGGCTTATTACCAGGAGGCCGGACGGGCAGGGAGGGATGAGAAGAAGGCTTATGCTGTGACCCTTTATCACCAGGGAGATATTGAAGATCTGGAGTCAAGGACTGAGAAATCGGCTGTAGAGGTGGATTTTATCAAACGTGTATACCAGGCACTGGCAAATTATTACAAATTGGCGGTTGGGAGTAATGCGCTTGCTAGTTTTGATTTTATCTATGCAGATTTTACTTCGACCTTCAACCTGCCGCTGGTGGAGACTTATCATGCATTGTCAAAGCTGGAGGATGAGGGGCTCATCCAAATTACAGATTCTTATCGGGAAGCGTCCAGGATTTTATTGCTCCTCAAGCCAGAGGACCTGTACCGATTTCAGGTAGCACACGGCAACTTTGATGCGATCATCAAGGTCTTGCTGCGGCTATATGGTGGTGAGCTTTATGTGGGTTTTGTGAACATCAAGGAGCAGGACATTGCCAGGTTGCTAAAAGAAGGTGTGTCGAGAGTGATCAAGGACCTGGAATATCTCCAAAAGCTGGACGTGCTGGAGTATCATCATGGGTCCGATCAGGCACAGATCACATTTCTTACTCCCCGATATGATGCCAATGACCTACCATTGGATAAGAAACAGATAGCCTGGCGTCGGCAGGTGACGTTGGAAAAAGCCAAATCAGTGGCCAAATATGCTTTGAATACCACACAGTGCCGAACACAGATGATCCAGGCATATTTTGATGAGGAGACAGATGAAGAGTGTGGGGTATGTGATGTATGTATCGAAAAGCGGAGAAAAACAACCCAGATAGGGGATAAGGAATTGATTGCTGTATTTGCCAGAGGTGAACACACTGTCCAGCAACTGAAAAAGGTATTCCCAAAAGTGAGTGAGGATCAAATCATCCAGACGATTCGAATGCTGATGGATGAGGGGATTGTTTATGAGGATAATTCAAGGTTTGGGTTGAAATCAGATCAACCCAAACCTTAATCTATACTTAAAGTGATTTTTCTTCTTCCAATGCTGCAACACCCGGAAGCACTTTTCCTTCCATGTATTCAAGCAAAGCACCACCACCTGTAGATACATACGAAACTTTGTCGCCGTAGCCGAGGTTGTTGATCGCTGAGGCAGAGTCACCGCCACCGATAAGGGAGAACGCTCCGCCTTCAGTAGCTTTTACTACTGCATTGGCGATGGCATCTGTTCCTTTGGCGAAGGTTGGGAATTCAAAAACACCCATTGGGCCATTCCACAGTATGGTTTTGGAATCCTTCAGGATCTCAGAAAACAATTTTATGGATTCAGGACCGATGTCCAGTCCCTGCCAGTCATCAGGGATTTGACCTGATTTTACCGTTTGTGTCTTTGCGTCGTTGCTAAAATCATCTGCAATAACCGTATCTACCGGCAGAATAAGTTTTACTCCTTTTTCTTTGGCCTTCTTCTCCAATTCCTTGGTCAGCTCCATTTTATCAGCTTCCAGTAGAGACTTACCAATTTTACCACCTTTGGCTTTAGCGAAAGTATAAGACATTCCTCCACCAATGATGATATTATCCGCAACACCCAATAGTCGCTCGATGATCAGGATCTTGTCAGAAACTTTTGCTCCACCCATAATTGCGGTGAAAGGTTTTTCAGCATCATCCAATACCTTTTTAGCATTTTCCAGCTCCTGCTTCATCACATAGCCTGCACACTTATCATTAAAAAACTTGGCTACAATAGTGGTGGATGCGTGTGCGCGGTGGGCCGTTCCAAAAGCATCGTTCACGTAGATATCTCCCAGAATAGCGAGCTTTCTGGAGAACTCTTCGTCACCTTTTTCTTCTTCCTTATAAAATCTTACATTTTCCAGGAGAAGCACTTCTCCGGATCCCAGGTTTCGGGCCATGTCCAGGGCTTCTTCGCCGATGCAGTCGCTGGCAAATTTCACCTGTACACCCAGTTTATCAGACAGGTTCGGGATAATATGTTTTAAAGAGTACTTTTCGGTTGGTCCTTCTTTTGGTCTTCCCAGGTGGCTCATCAGGATGGTAGATCCACCTTCGTCGAGAATTTTCTTTAGGGTAGGAACGGCAGCATTAATCCTGGTTTCGTCAGTGACCTCATATTTTTCATTGAGGGGTACATTGAAGTCCACCCTGATCAATGCTTTTCTGTTTCGGAAATTGAAATCGTCTATTGTAGTCATTTGTAGAAATTTCTGCTAAAATGGATTGATTAAAGATAAATGCAAAGTTAACGTTGTTATTTCGGCGTGAATAAAATATTTCAGGGTTTTTGTTTGACCAGGATAAAGTGCAAGCTATGATGAAGCCCTGCGAAGCCTGTCATTAATGGCTTTCCCCAGGCCTTCTTCCGGAAACCTCTGGGTAATGATGAGGTCTACTTCGGACTGATCCATTTCCCGCAATGCTCCAAACAGATTTTTCGCAGCTTCATTCAGGTCTCCCTGCCTCGATAAAATAATCTGCGTGGAGCCATTCAGATGGCTGAAGTCATCCTTAAAACTGATGATACCGATCTTTTTTTGCTGATACTTTGCGACTAGTTCGGTGACTTTTCCCACTACAATTTTCTTGATCGGAGCGTAATGCGATTTAAGCATTCCCGGAGCCAACGGGTTGCTGCTGAGGTTGAGATTGAGCTTTACCCTTCCCACACAGGCTTCTAAATCTTCCTGTTTAATACCACCTAGCCTGTATATGATGGGTTTTTCTGCTTCAAATCCAATGATGGTAGATTCCAGGCCGACTTCACAGGGTCCACCATCAAGGATAAATGGGATTTTATCACCGAGCTGGTCTGCTACATGCTGGGCGGTGGTGGGTGACACATAGCCAAAAGGGTTGGCGCTAGGTGCGGCTACCGGGAAATCCAGCTGATTCAACATTTGCCTTGTCAAAGGATGATTGGGTATTCTGATGGCTACTCTTTGAGATCCTGCCGTAAGCAAGTCCGGGATGTTGGGTTTCTTATCCAGTAATAAGGTGAGAGGTCCCGGCCAGAATTGTTTGGCTAGCTGCATGGCATTTGCCGGAAACTCCTTCACGAAGTTCTTCGCCTGCTCAAGTGAAGCCACATGCACGATCAGGGGATCAAATTTGGGCCTGTTTTTTACCTCAAAGATCTTTAGGATCGCATTTTCGTTCAAAGCGTTGCCAGCAAGGCCATATACGGTCTCTGTCGGGATCCCGATGACTTCACCCATTTCAAGGTATTTTACCGCTTCGGATACTTCTGAACTGATCTTTGCCAAATCGCTTCTGAGAGATTTTTCCACAATTATCATCAAAATACAAGACAACTTTTATATTTACCGCAAGAACCACATCAAATACCTATGAACAGAAGTACTAGAAACATATTGAGAATCATTTCGGTCGTATTGGTCCTTTTGCTTGTCCTGATGCAACTTGGCTTTATCCCTGGATTTCTGGAGTACCGCTTTTGGTTCATGGTCGTAGCCTACGGTTTGCTGCTATTTACCTCCAAATAGATAGTCCTTTTCGCTTAAGAAAGCTATCGGATATCTTAAAATGGACAGTAAGAAACTGTCTCAGCTATTTTCTTTTCCATGCAGGATAAAATAATGTTGAAAAAATAATCGGGCAATTGGCCCTGCTAAACGCTTAAAGCCGGGGCTTATAGTCTAATTAACCATATTCAGCGCATTTTTTGGCACTATGGTTGTGTATATGACCATATACCAAATGAATGGAACTCATGAAAAGGTTAATGATCATATTATCGATAGCAGCTTTTTCTTTTACAAGTAAGAGTCAGGCGCAGGGAATATTTTACACTTCATATGGCACACAGCATCTGTGGGGAATGCCTCCTGAAGTGCATTGGGTACTGGAGAGAAATTATTATGATTATCACATGGTACACTCCCGAAGGTTCTGGGACCGTGGAAGATTGTATTTTGATGTGGTGCTTCAACGAGGAGGTGTATTTGTGGATGTCCGGTTAGATGGTGGAGGATTTATTTATAACACTGCCTTCAGGAACCATTATCCTTTTTATAACCATGTATGTTCAAGCTTTTGTGGTTTTCACCGAGATTATTATATGAGTTACAGGGTTCGTGTAGGTCACCCGTATTACTATAAGTATAATCATGTCTATTACAGACCCAACGTGGTAATTGTGAATCATGATCACCACCATCATGGAAATCAACATGGAAACCATCACGGGAACAACCATGGAAATCATCATGGTAATGATAACGGAGTTCATAAAGGACAGGAGAGATACAGGCCAAATCCTGCTGCCAGATACAGAGTGGATCGTACTGACAACGGACGTGTGGAAAGGGTAAACAATGGTCCTGCCAGGGATTCACGACCAGGTCCGGATTATGGAAGAGGTAACAATGGTCACCATGGTGACAATGGAGTAAGGGATCACGGTGCTGGTGTAGGACGGGGTAATGGAAACGGTGTTGGTAATGGAAATAATGGTAACAATGGAGTTCGAGACCATGGTGTAGGAGTAGGCAGAGGAAGCGGTTAGGGAAAAGGCCAGGGTAACGGACCAGGATTTGGAAATGGAAATGGCAATAGTAATGGAAGAGTATATAATGCCTCAAATTCCAGAAGCTCATCATCATCTTCCAGATCGATAGCCACCAACTCCAACTCGAGCTCAAGAACTACTGTAAGTTCGTCCAGCGGAAGAACTTCAAGGTCATCAGGCTCATCAAGTTCAGGTCGGAGTAGCTCCGGCAGGACAGTGAGGACACGATAATAGATTTTAGACACCGCCGATGAAAAGGGGCCACATATTTGTGGCCTTTTTTTGTTTCATTAGGCCAGTCATTGCCCATTAAAGGCGATAGTAGAAATGCGCGACATCCTCTTCTTCGGTGATGGGTGTGTGACGATAGAACTCCACGGCGTCCGGTTCATCCTTATCTGCCTGAACAAACACTTCCTGATATCCTAAAGATTTACAGTGATCGTTGAAAATTTTGATCAGCGACTTGCCAACGCCTTTTCGCTGATATGAAGCCAATACAGCCAAATCATAAATGTATGCAATAGGCTGTGTAGAGTGGTATTGCTCAAAGGTATAGGCTGTTAACCCCCCGATGACCTTGTGATCACTGATTGCAACCATGCTAAAGAAACCAGGAGATTCCATCACCCGAAGAAGGTGTTTTTTAGGCGGTATAGGCGCTTTTTCAAGGTCAAAAACTTCCTCAAAAAGATGCAATAGCTCTATGAACCTATCTATATCAGGAGGTGAGAGGAGTTTTATATCATATTGCATTAGCCGCCCAATTGCTGAACCTCACTTCTGGACAGGCTCAATTTGTCTCCAAGCTTAAAAGCCGTCGGTGCACTACCCGCCATCAAAATAATCACCAGGGCGAAAATGAAGAAATTGGCTGTAGTAAATGTGACCAGACAGGCCACTATAGAAAACATTCCCACTCCCTCGAGCATCGCCATCTTGACAATGTGTGCTGTTTGAAAGCTGGTCAGTTTGCTGCCTAGTTCCTTCTTGTCTTTTGCCTGACCTATCTGTTTATTGAATAGCACAAGCGATGTGGGAATCAGAAAGATACCCGCTAAGGTCGGAATAAAAATAATTGGGTTTTCGGGGGCGAAAAATGTTGTTTCAGGGTTTGTGCCTAATTGAAAGGCAGTAACTGATGCGAATAATGATAGTCCTCCTACCAATGCCCAATGGATGGTTTTGATGGTTTTGAGCATCAACGTTGGGTTTTGAGCTTCCATGATTCAATCTTTTCTGGAAGTTACATAAATACTGGATTTTACCCCTTATTGGTTTTTTGTTTTGGAACTTTCATGAAGGATCAGAAGCCTTTTGTTCGGGTAGTGTGTCGTATTTTATATGTACTGGTTAGCTGGCTTTGCGTTTCCTTGGAAGTCTGCGGTAGCTATAGTGTTTCATTACTTCATGGAGTGCTTCTCTGATGGCTGCATTGATTGGCATCATCTGGTTCGCCAGGCGAAAATCAATTTGTGAAAGTTTT
The DNA here is from genome assembly GCA_019192515.1 of Cyclobacteriaceae bacterium SS2. Lineage (GTDB taxonomy): Bacteria > Bacteroidota > Bacteroidia > Cytophagales > Cyclobacteriaceae > UBA7330. Next base: position 32,840 of record JAHCMM010000293.1, on the reverse strand, counting down.
TGATAGTAGTTGATAAAAGAAGGGATTTTTTCGTTGTTGGAGATCTTGTCAACTGCTGCCTGGTAAGCTTCCGGTTGCTCAGTCTTGATCAGGTTGCAGGTCACCAGCTTTCTAGCTCCGTTTTTATCCCTGGAGGTAGCATAGCCAAACAACCGACAGATCAGTCCCCTGTATGCATAATCTCCACAACTCCCGCTTCTGTCGGAGAGATGAACAGGTTGAAATACCAAACAGATGCCAGATGAATTGGAGGTAAGTTCGTTAAGCTTTTCTTCAGCTTTTCCTTCTATGAACCAGGAAAAAGCCAGGGGTAAAAATTCGAGTGGGCTGGCTTCAATATCAGGTTTCATGCAACATCTGCCACAACCTGTGAGACAACGCATGCCTGTGCTAGCCGATAAAGCTTTTGTTTCGATCTCAAGGTGTGCGAATACCCGTTCCACAGCCTTGACCTTCCGTATGATTGACATTAAGATAAGGCTGGTACGCAAGTCATTGGAAAAAGGTTGCTATGAAGCGGAAAAATATTTTGGATCGGGGTGGTGTAAAAGTAGCTCTCGATTTGATCTGGAAAATTTGCATTAATTATATACCAATGGAATGAAGAGAAATCGTTACTTTGTGGAAAAGGTTTAATGGTATGGATATCCAGGCAGAGAAAATACGACTAATTGAATGGCTTGCTGGTTTAAATGATACAAAAACACTGAATGAGTTTATTACTTTGAAGAAAAAGAAAGAAGTGGACTGGTGGGACGAAATCAGTGTTGAAGAGCGAGCCGAAATAGAAGAAGGGCTAGCCGAGGCAGATAGAGGTGAAGTAGTACCACATAATGAAGTAATGGAAAAATATAAAGAGTGGCTTTAGAAATAGTCTGGACTAAACGAGCTGAATCAGGCTATGCCAAAATTATTAAATACCTTGAAGACCATTTTACAGAAGAAATAATCCGCAAGTTTGTAGTTCAATCCAATCAATTTTTTGAGTTGCTCAGTGAGTATCCAGAGATGCTTGAGAGCAGTAAAAAGCAAAAGTACCTTCGACGTGGGCCAATTAACAAGTATACCATTCTAACTTATAGAATCAAACCAAGGAAAAAGCAAATCGAACTGATCAATATTCGTTCATCCCGCCAGATGCCCATAAAATAATATCTAGTAACTCTATACAGCCGAAGCCCAAGGGTAAGAGTGAAATACAAACTGAACCTAGTAATTAAATGTTTTTCGATACAATTTATTTTGGTTGGTATAAAATCCTAAAGGATACAGTTTATTCTTACAGGACTGATAATGAAGGAATAGATTCTAAAGAACATGCTTTCTTTATATCATTTTTACTACATGGAATTAACATATGGTCTCTATTCCGGTACTTTCTGATGAAATACAATGGAACTATGGTCAATTTATATTGGGGTATTGCCATTGCCTTGACTGTTTTTGGATTAGGGTATATTTATTTTTTTAGAAAGAGGATAAGCAAATTGATTTCTTCAAGTTTTAGCATGGTTAAAATCGTTATTTCCATTTGTTTGACATTAATTTATTCACTTATTACAGTGTACTTAATGCATCAAATTGGAGATTACTTAAGGCAAATTAACTTCGGATTTGATTAAATTCATTCATTCCTCGACTTCCTAGTAACCTTTGCACTCACTCCTACAATTGCCGCTCAGATCTTAAATGTTATTTATGCACGCGATACAATCGCGTGTTAGCACAGGTTTGATCTGGAAGCCAAGACTAGCCAGATGTATTTTTCCGTTATTTTTTATTTATATTTAATTTGCAATTTCGCTGGTTTATTAACCTTAAATGAAAAATCTACTTCTGGTTATGTTTCCGTACTTTTTTCGGCAAATCTTATCCTTGCTCAACCTGAAGAATTCGCTAAAATTCCCAATGATGTCTATTATGTCAAAAGTATTAAGGGAGTGGCCGACGCATATGGAAATGTCCTGATCAACCTTCGAACAGCTCCAATGGATAGTGAAAAAAGTGTTACCTATTTTCTGAATGATGAAGGAGAAATTAAAAACAAGGTTTCACTTAATGTTACTCCACCAAACAAAATCCTTGGACTGACTTATTCTGACAGATTTTTTAATCAATACTCGAACATTGAGAAATACCAATTAAAGGAAATTGACCATCTTCAAATTGACAAAGTAACGCTGGCAGCTAGTCATAAAAAAATTGATCTGAAAATTGGCAGCAAAGAAATTTTACTTGGTTGTTCCGAGAATGGTCAATATCTCTATACATTCAGTACACGAAAAAAGTCTAAAGAGTTAGTGATCAGGAAACTCAATGGAGACCAGTTGGAGGAATTTGCATTTGGTGATATACAGATGCCAGATTTTTGGAAACATTTCAAAAAGAAAGCCGAGGTTGGGATCATAAAAGCAGACAGTAGGAGTTCTGTCAAGACTGGAAAATACGACAAGAAATTCTATATATCAGACTCAACTAAAATATATTGTACCCTTGATAGGAAGGACACCACTCATCTTCTCACATTGGATCTGGCTAAAAATACAAATAGCTATCAGGCAATCTCCCCTAATACAGAAGGCTTTGATTTTAATAAACTCCGATCATTCATTCATGGCGAAAGAATTTTTCTGATGGCTGCTAATTCAGAGAACCTATCTTTAAGCATGTATGAGTTGGATTCCCTTCGGGAAATCCAAAAACATCTCTTCAATGAAGAAGAGATCCTGGATTTGGCAAATAGTAACTTTTATGAAAGCTATTCAATAAATACTGATTTTTTTGGTGGGGATGAGTTAGAAAAGGAAAAACAAAAGAAGCGTTTCCTTACAAGGTTAAATTATTCAGCTACAATACCAGTATTTTACGTTAAATCTCATTCAAATGTATTACAAATGCTTCTCGGTTTTGTGGCCTCTGGTGGGAATTTACCAATTGCAGGTATGGAAACAACTGCAAGTTATAGTCATCCAGGATTCGCTGTGATGTTTAAGACAGCCTTTAATGCACAGGATTTTGGAAGATTGAACATTTCAATGGATAAAGATAATCTGGACAGGATGTATGATCGATTAGAACCGTTGCTGAAAGAAAGACAGGTTGGAGAGATTACTTTCTATCCATATTCCGGAGGCTACCATGTGGCTTACCAATATATCATAGACAATACGATTCGAATAGATTTTGTAAAAAATCTTTAAATTCTTAATACACCAGCCCTAAATTCGTTGGAGGTTGCGACTTCACCGAATAGAACTAACAGTACTGGTGGTGATTGAATTGACTTCGGGATTTTTAAAGGTAGATTTGTTGGGTTGATATTTATGCACACGATGTAATCGCGCGCTAGCGCAGGCTGCGAAAAGAATCTATCAAGAATATCCAGAGATACTACAAGCTTTAAAATTGCAATGAAGATAAAACATCAAATTTCGAATCTTTGGAATGAAGGGCAAGTCGAATATTTAAAGAATTATGGTTTGAATATTAAGACCGGACATGATGTGTTTCAAATGGATGAGGATGATAACTATTTCAAATTGAAAGAAATGCTTGCTAGATGGGGTGCATCTGATTGGGTTGGAACCGTTTTTGACAAGAATGATCTCAAGAATGCCGAGCATTTAAACATTCTTTCAAAATGGTTAAATGATTACCCGCAGCCAGAAAACAACTATAAAGAAACGTGTTTTGATTTAAGTAATTATTGTTCTGATTGTGGTATTGGGAAAGTTCAAAAAGCTCCTCTGAGGCTAAAGAGAGATCCTAATTGGGGAAAAAAACAAACTTTTTCATTAAACTGGATATTAGATGAAATTTTTGTTAGGAAAGACTACTATGATGAAGTCCTTAAGCCATTGGGGGTTGATTCAATGGAAGTGATGCTTCATAAAAAGGATACTCCCTCAGAAACAACTGTCCAATTAAAAATTCCTGTTTCAAATAGTGAATTGGAATTGTTAGGCTATCCGATGGAGGAGTGCACATCTTGTAGGAGAAAAAAATATTTGCCAATTACCAGAGGGTTTTTCCCAAATTTCATGTTAGAAGAACACCTTTCAATATTTAAATCTAAGGAGTACTTTGGTAGTGGGGGAGCAGCGGACAATAAAATAATTGTGAGTAATCAACTTTATAAAATGTTTTCCAAGGATAGAGTGAATGTTGCTTATCATCCAATTAAAGGATTAATATAAGACCGTCTTACTCCCACAACTTAGCCGCCCCTATCTTCAGCAGGTAGTCTGAAGGATTTTCCGACATTCCGATGGTTCAGATTACGTTGCTAATGGATGGGTTTCGGAAAGGGGTAGTACATATTCAACAAGGGTGACAATCCTCCTCAGAAGTCTCAAACTCGATGGTGGCGTGGTCGATATGGCAGTCTTTTAGCAACTCCTTTGCCCGGGACTTTATGGTGGCAAGCTCCTGCATGGTCTTGTTTTCGTCTACCACCGCGTGAATGGAGAGTATGTGATACTGTCCATCCATTGACCAGATGTGACAGTCATGGGTTTGCCTGATCTCCGGGATGGTCTGAAGCACCTGGTGAATAGCATCAGGATCGATCTCTTCCGGGGTTCCCTGTAAGATGATCTTAATGGCTTTCCTGAGATTCTTGAAGACGTTGTAGAGAATGAAAATAGAAATGCCAATGGAGAGGATCGGGTCCAGCTCAGGGATACTCCTGAATTGCATGATGATAGCGGCAATCAAAGTGGCAGTCCAGCCAAGGACATCTTCCAGTAGGTGCAGGTACACAACCCTTTCGTTCAGGGAATGTCCATGGCTCAGGCGGGAAGCGGCAATCACATTGACAACAATACCGACAATGGCCAGGTAGATCATGCCTTCTGCATTGGGCTGCACCGGATCAAATAGCCTGGGTATCGCTTCATTCAGGATCAAAACAGACCCCACTATCAATACTATGGCGTTGATGATGGATCCCAGGACGGAAAACCTTCGGAATCCGTACGAAAAACTTTTGGTACGGTCCTTTTTGGAGATCTTTTGAAAGTACCAGGCAACACCCAGACTTAAGCTATCCCCAAGGTCATGGATGGCATCGGAATAGATGGCTACGCTATTGGTCCACCAGCCCCCGATGAATTCAATGATTGAAAAGGAAAGATTGAGAAAGAAGGCAATCCCCAGATTCTTGCTGCTGTGGTCATGATGGTGGCCGTGGTCGCTATCTCCTGCATGCATATGCATGATCTCAGCGATTAATCGGTTCTTCCCAAATCAAAACGCTCCAGGTAATCAGCAACCCTCCTGACAAACATGCCGCCGAGAGCTCCGTCCACTATCCTGTGGTCGTAGCTGTGCGATAAGAACATTTTGTGTCGGATGCCGATAAAATCACCCTTGTCTGTTTCAATAACGGATGGTTTCTTTTCGATCGTGCCAAGTGCCAGGATGTCAACCTGGGGTTGTACAATAATGGGTGTACCCATCACATTACCGAATGATCCAACGTTGGAAACCGTATACGTACCTCCCTGTAGATCATCGGCTTTAAGTTGATTCTCACGAGCTCTTCGCGCCAGGTCATTTACCTTTTGAGTGAGCTGCAACAGGTTCATTTTATCCGCATTGTGAATCACCGGCACGATGAGGTTGCCACTGGGTAGGGCAACGGCCATCCCAATGTTGATGGCTTTCTTTTTGATGATATTATCTCCATCCAGCTGAATATTGATCATTGGGTAATCCTGGATAGCTTTCACCACTGCCTCAATCATGATAGGAGTGTAGGTAAGCGTGGTCTGGTGCTTGTCCATAAACACCTTTTTCATCTTACCTCTCCAACTCACCATATTGGATACATCTGCTTCTACAAAGGAAGTAACATGTGGGGAAATCCTTTTGGAGTCCAGCATGCGCTCTGCTATCATCTTGCGCATGCGGTCCATCTGAATGATTTCATCCTCTCCGCTGATAATAGGTTTAACCGGTGTAGGTTGTGAGATTTTTGTCGTTGCAGGCTGGGATGCAGTCTTCCTTTTTTCGATATAGGCCAGTATATCGTTTTTGGTCACACGGTTGTCCTGACCAGTTCCGGGAATGGTTTCAAGTTCTGCGAAACCAATATTTTCCTGTTTAGCAATATTCTTTACCAGGGGAGAATAGAAGCGTCCTGATTGATCTTCGGCAACTGCAATACTTTCTTTTACCCCGTTGACCTGCTCAATTAATTGCTCGGCAACTTCCTCAGGTTGTGGTACTTCCTCTTCTTTTTTCGCAGGCTTTTCGGCTCCATTGCTTTCCACTTCTATCAGGGCGATGGGTTTGCCTACTTCCACCACCTGACCTTCCTCTGCCAGGAGCTCCTTTACCACACCACTATAGGAAGAGGGGATTTCCGTGTCAACTTTATCGGTGGCTACTTCCAACAGTGATTCGTCTTCATCAATATGATCACCTGCCTTCTTGAGCCAGGAAAGCACAGTACCCTCCATCACACTCTCACCCATTTTAGGCATCACCATTTCAACGATAGCCATAGATTATTTTGTTTAAATCTAAAAAATCGAATAACAAAGGTAAATAATTCTGTCATTTCTCTGAAAGGTTAATTCTCAATAGGTCTAACGCCTTCCTGGCACCAAATTCAATATTGAGAATCCTGTCTTTTGAAAAATTATATTTCTTGGCAATGGTCTTCTCCTTGTCAGAATACCCAAACCAAATCAATCCGACAGGTTTTTCTTCGGTGCCTCCATCAGGGCCTGCTACCCCGCTGATGGACAATCCGATGTCTGCATTCAGTTTTTCTCTCACATTTTTGGCCATTTGCAATACCACTTCTTCACTCACTGCACCATATTTTTCCAGAGTTTGTGTTTCCACATTGAGTATTTCATGTTTCACCTCGTTGGAATATGCAATAACCGCCCCTTTAAAATACGCAGAACTTCCCGGAATTGATGTGATCAGATGGGATAAAAATCCACCGGTACAGCTTTCTGCGCAAGCAATCGTTTTATTTGCTTCCTTGAGCATCTTTCCAATGAAAAGTTCAATATTTCCTTCATCATAACCAAAAATATACTTTTGGATAAGGGGTGTGAGTTTCATGACTTCCTCCCGGATATCATGCTCAAGCTTCGCCTTTTCCGGACCTGTAGCCGTCAATCTCAGCTTCACCGTATTTTTAGTTGGGAGATACGCCAGTTTGATGTGTTTCGGAAGGCCTTCCTCCCAAACACTGATTTTTTCAGCCAAAGAAGACTCTGGAATCCCAATCGTCATGATCATCTGATGGACTACATAGTAGTTTACCAGCTCCTCCTGTAACCGTGGAATAATGAAGTCTGTCATCATTCGCTTCATCTCGTATGGTACACCTGGCATGGACACGAAGATCTTTCCACGCTCATTAAACCACATCCCGGGGGCAGTGCCGAGTTGATTGGTGATCTTGTCGCAATTTGCTGGCAGCTCTGCCTGCATCCGGTTAAGCTCGGTCATTTTCCTGTTGGCCTTGGTGAAGAGCTGCTCAATATCGTTCAGGGCATCTTCATTCATCATCAGGTCAACACCAAAGTACCTGGCCAGAAGTGGTTTGGTAAGGTCATCTTTGGTTGGTCCCAGACCACCGGTGATCAATATCACATCGGCTCTGCTTTCAGCTTCTTTCAGACCGGTTAAGATTTCTGTCTCAATATCCGGTACTGTTGTCTTGCGGATCACTTTTATACCGATCTGGTCCAGGGCACCACTGATCCAGTGAGAATTGGTGTCTAAGGTCTGTCCGTAAAGGATTTCATCACCGATGGATACGATTTCTGCCAGGGTCTGCTTCATGAGGAAAATTTGAGGTTAAAATTATTTATTCTACTTACATTTATCACGCAAAAAACAATTGGTATGAAGTCTTTCACTAAAATAATATTCCTGGGCATTTTAATGGTTGGTTGTACCGCCCAGCAGATACAACAAACCCTGGATAGTTATTTGGGATCCGATCAACTTACAACGGAGGAGGTAGCGAATGGTTTGAAAGAAGCATTGATCAAAGGGATCAGTGAAGGATCTGCCAGTGCCTCGAAGCTGAATGGATATTTGGGTAATCCTCAAATAAAAATCCCTTTTCCTCCTGATGTGCAAAAGGTGGAAGACAAGCTGAGGTCTATTGGGCTGGATAAACAGGTGGATCAGTTTATTGAGACACTGAACAGGGGAGCTGAAGAGGCTGCCAAAGAGGCCAAACCTATATTCGTTACAGCCATCCGATCGATGACCATCCAGGATGCGTGGAATATACTCAAAGGTGAAGATGATGCAGCCACTCAATATCTGGTGAGGACTACTTCGGATCAGCTGAGGGGAAAGTTTCAGCCTGTGATTGGCAATGCCCTGGATAAAACCAATGCGACAAAATATTACGGAGATATCATCAACACCTATAATAAGGTGCCTTTTGTAGATAAAGTAGATCCTGACCTGGAGAATTACGCTACCCAAAAAGCACTCGATGGTCTTTTTTTCCTGATAGCCAAAGAAGAGCAAAAGATCAGGGAAGATCCTTTGGCCAGGACGACCGATTTGCTCAAGAGAGTATTCAAAGAACAGGATTGATCACATGCTGACCGACGTACAGGCAAAGAAGCTCACACATTATTTCAATGTGCTGGATTACAACAACAATGGATTGATCCAGGAGAGTGATTTTGTGGCTATTGCAGTAAACCTATGTGTACTGTGGGGGTTGAAGGAAGGCACGGATGAACACCTGAAATGGGTCAACAGGTTTAAAAACCAATGGACGGAATTCAGAGATTATATCGTCGGACCTATTGCGGAATCAGCAGAACTGGAGCAATGGCTCCGGTTTGCCGATGAAAAGCTGGTGCATGGCGAGGAAGCGTACTATGGCTCATTTGTAGAAAAGCTCACGGAAGATATATTTGACCTGTTTGACCAGGATCAAAATGGGTATATCGAGCAAAAGGAATTCATTGATTTCTTTATGGCTTTCCGCATAGAAGTAAGGCATTCGGCCAGGAGTTTCATGTTGCTGGATACCAACAAAGATGACAGAATCAGTAAGACCGAACTGACAGTGGGGATCCGTGCTTTTTTCCGGAGTTCTAATGCCGACGAGCCCGGAAACTGGTTGTTTGGTATTTGGGATAAAGAGCTGGCAATCTAAGGGACTCTTTTCTATTGTAGACCCTATCTAAAATATTATTGGGATCCCTTCGTCCGGGATCATGAATTTCTCCTGACTGATTTTTGATTTTTTTAAGGTTGCCATCAGGTCTTTCTCGGCACGTCCCATGCCATCGTCTGCCAAAGGAAAAGTGCCAAAATGCATGGCAATACTTTGCTTTGATTTAACGTCCTGGTGAATTTTTATTGATTCCTGTGGAGAAACATGAATAGGAGACATAAACCATTGTGGTAAATATGCCCCGATCGGGATCATTGAAATATCCATGGGTCCCAGTTTCTTCCCGATTTCCTTGAAGAAGCTGCCATAACCGCTGTCTCCCGCGAAGTACACTTTTTTCCCCTGATGCTCCAATACATATCCACACCAGAGAGATTTGTCTCTATCATAAAATCCCCTGCCACTAAAATGCTGTGACGGTACAGCGGTGATATGCAGTTTTTGATCCGTCTTCTCCCACCAGTCCAGTTCTATGATGTTGGACACATCATTTTTTCTCAGGTAGGAGGCTACTCCCAGGGGCACAATAAAAGTCGGCTCAAACTTTTCTTCAAGCTTAAGTACGGTGGAGATATCCAGGTGATCATAGTGGTTATGACTCAGCAGGACCAGGTCAATCTTTGGCAGGTCCTCAAACCTAATTCCGGGTGGTCGCATACGCTGAGGACCAACGAAGGTAAACGGGCTGCATCGGTCACTCCAGACAGGATCGGTGAGGATATTAAATTTTTCCCACTGGATGAGGAAGGTACTATGGTTGACAAAAGTGAGCTTTACCTGACCCTTTTCGGGTGATTTTGGTTTTTTGCCCACGTAGGTTTCATAATTTTTAGTCCAGGGTCCCTGGTCTCTGCCTAGAAGAAACTTGAAGAGGTCAGGGAATCCTTTGGCTGTCACGTTACCAGGATTAACGAATTTTTTACCATCAAAATGATCTGATATAGCACCTCTATAAGGTTGTGTACTGATGGTTTGTCCGATGAACAAGACTGCCAGGGCAAATAGGATAATGGGGACGGAGATAGATATAAAAAGGATCATTTCTGGGTAAGGAAATTAAGTGACCTTGGCTTTTCTAATGATCCTGGAAAAAAGTGAAGGGAGAAATCTTTTGATGTAGATGCCCATTAATTCTCTTATTCCTGCGATATATACTTCTTCTTGATCTTTTTTGATGGCCTTCAGAATACTTTTTGCGCATGCTTTGGCACTTATTCCGTTAGCCTGGGCATCATCCATCTTATTTTGATTGGTACCATCACCCATGAGTGCGTTGAGAGAAATGCTCGTGTTGATATATCCCGGGCAAACAATAGTCACCTGAATGTTGTCGCTAAAGTGTTCGGCTCTTAGTGAATCATAAAAGCCATGCAAGGCATGCTTGCTAGCAGCATAACCTGAACGAAGTGGGGTAGAAACAATGCCTGAAGCTGAACTGATCACCACGTGATGACCTTTTTTACGCCTGACCATTCCGGGTAAAACAGCTTTACTTAGAGAGATTGACCCAAAGTAGTTTACCTCCATGATCTTTCTGTCCACTTCCAGGGAAGTATTGATCGCCATGTCACGTTGAGAAATTCCACCGGAGTTGATCAGGATGTCGATGTCACCAAAAAATGTTTGAGCTTCGAGTGCTTTTTGACTGAGAGAAAAAGGGTCGGAGAGATCCAGTACCAACACCCTGGTGAGGTCTGGGTTGGCACATTGCTTTTGTACGCGTTCAAGTTCGGAGAGTCTCCGGGCGGAGAGGATGAGTTTTGCTCCCTCTTTAGATAATTCGTACGCTAGCGCCTCACCAATTCCGGAAGATGCCCCGGTGAGCCAGACCACCTGGTCTTTTATTTTGGTCATTCAGATTTATTCATTTTTTGCTCCTCCAAAAATACCCAAATGGTATAGATCCCAAGAGCGGTTCCCAGCGGAATATTTAATAATCCCAGGCAACCGGACACCATTAGAGTCGGAAGGCCCCAGTTTTTATTGTATAGGGTGGCAATGCCACCGATGATGGAGGGGATGGGTCCAAGAAGTAAGATGATGATAATAACCCACCTCAATACTTCCAATACAGCTCCTGCGATGGCAAACCCCATCTCCTGGCCCTGCGTCATGGCTTCTTCCATGATGAAAGGAAAGATTGTGCGAATAATGGCGCTGATGATCAGAAAGATCAGAACAGTAATCGTCCCGTACACGATGTGTAGAATGCTGAGTAGTCTTTTGTGTGCTTCCATGGGTTATTTTTTCCCATAAATTACAAAATCAAAAGCATAGTTGTGTCTGGCGTCCTTTGGATGATGTATCCTTGATAATTCCTGAAATTCCTCTTTCGAGAAATCCGGGAAGGTCACCTGGCCCTCAAATGATCCCTTGATTTCAGTCAAATAGATGGTGTCGCAAAGAGAAAGTCCCATCCTGTAGATCTCGCCGCCACCAATGATGAAGGCCTCTGATTCACCGGCATGTTTGGCTATTTCCAAAGCTTCGCCAACTGAGGAGACTACCGTCGCACCATTTGCCTTGTACCCACTGTTACGGGTGATGATGATATTTGGCCTGCCAGGTAAAGGTTGAAACTGCTGTTGAAGTGACTCCCAGTTTTTGCGTCCCATGATGACATGGTGACCCTTTGTAGTATCCTTAAAAAATTTGAAGTCGTCTGGTAAGTGCCAGGGGATGTCATTGTCTTTACCGATCACCCGGTTTTCTCCCATGGCCGCAATCATAGATATTCTCATGATGGGAAAGATAAGGTACTTTCTGCTAAGTTGTAACCACGAAGGAACTCTTCATCCTTCATCCTGCGCTTTCCTTCCAGTTGCAGTTCTGTTATGCGGAGGATCGAATCATTTGCGTGCACAAATACCTGGTTATGTTCTGAAACTATAGATCCAGGTGTTTTGGTACTTTTTTGAGTTGTGTTTTCCACAGAAAGCACTTTCAGGACCTTGCCATCTAAAGTGGTCCATGCTGCCGGAAAGGGATTTAACCCTCTTACAAAATTTCGGATTTTCTCCGCTGGCTGAGCCCAGTTGATCTCGCAGTCCTGACGAAAGATCTTAGGAGCATGTTTTTGTTTGTCAGGCTCTGTTTGAGGTATCAGTTGATAATCATTGGATTGGATCGCCTGAACGGTTTTCACAACCAGATCAGCTCCTTTGTTCATCAATCGTTCGTAAAGTGTACCGGCCGTATCATCTTCCAGTATGGGCTCCTTTTCCTGGAATATGATGCTGCCCGTATCAATCTCATGTTTGAGCATGAAGGTGGTGACACCGCTTTCTTTCTCTCCATTGATGACAGCCCAGTTGATGGGGGCCGCTCCCCGGTATTGGGGAAGGAGGGAAGCATGCAGGTTAAAAGAGCCAATTTTCGGCATGGACCAAACGGACTCTGGAAGCATTCGAAAAGCTACAATCACCTGAAGGTCAGATTCGTAGGATTTTAGTAGCTCGATGAACTCCGGGGATTTGAGGTTTGTCGGCTGGAGTACAGGTAGATTTGCTGCCAGAGCATAATCCTTTACGGGAGAGGTGCCCAGTTTCTTACCTCTGCCCTGAGGTTTATCGGGTGCGGTGACCACCGCCACGACATTGTATTGCTTTTCGACAAGTTTTCTTAGTGAGGGAACAGCAAATTCCGGTGTTCCCATGAAAATGATTTTTAGTTTCTGTTCTGTTTCCATTCAAGCCCAAAACTATCTCATTCTATAATATTGACATATTTAAGAAAATTAAATATATATTTGAACTAAATATATAATCAGTATACTTTATCTACATGAAATCAGCTTTAATTTTAGTTTTATTGATGGTTAGTTCTAATCTGATTGGTCAGGATATTGGGGCCAAAGTGGATTCAATTCTGACAGAAGTAGTTCCTGCACTAATGGGGCCGGGTATCACAATCGGCATCTTAAAGAATGGAAAGCAAGAAATCATCAGGTCCAGGGGGTTAGCCAGCCTGGAATATCAAATTCCCTTTAGTGACTCCACAGTATTCGAACTGGCATCAGTAACCAAGCAATTTACTTCTGCATGTATAGGAGTACTTGAGCACAAGGGTCTGCTAGAGGTAGACGATGATGTCAGGAAGTACATCCCTGAGCTTAAGTTTTACGGTGATACAATTCGGATAAAGCATCTTTTAAGCCATACCAGTGGAATCAGAAATCACAATGTTTTATTGGATCTGATGGGTTTCGATTTTCAATACTCAGGATACACAAACCAGATGATTCAGGAGCTAATGTTTCGGCAAAATGGGATAAATAACAGGCCAGGTGATAAAATGCTCTACTCTAATACCAACTATGTGATTTTAGCACTGATAATTGAACGGGTTTCTGGTATGAAAATTCATCATTTCGCAGAGAAAGAGCTATTCTATCCACTTGGGATGCATGATACTTTTTATGAGAATGATCTGTCGAGTATTGTCAGGAACCGGGCTGCTCCGTATTATAGATCAGGTGATGAATACAAGGAGCCAAAGTCACTTTCCTTATGTGTTGGTGCCGGAGGAGTATACAGCTCAGTGAAGGATATGTTGAAGTGGATGAAGTTGTTCAGGAATGATGATCATGACCTATCGTATATTCCTTCTTACCTGACAGTTTTGGATACTTTAAATGATGGTCGGGAAATGACCTCAGCAAGAGGTGTGTTTGTATCCAGGTATAAAAATCTGACCACAATTAATCACAGTGGCAGGGATTGGGGCCTGAGGTCTCAAATAATTTGGTTGCCAGAGCTTGATCTTGGGGTGTTTGTTTTTGCTAATTCAGATCATGTCAATGCAGTCGAGATCAGTTATCAGCTGGTAGATCTGTTTCTGAATGCTTCCGGAGACCAGCGAGAACAAATGACTGACTATAAACACTCAATGAAAGAGTTGGCGGCTTTTCAAGGTATCTATCAGGAGTTGAATAGCGACATGAAAATGCATGTTTATCTGAGGAATGATTCACTCTTTGCAAAAAGCAGTATGGGAGGGATTCCTGTATATCTGGTATCACAATCCAAAGGGAAGTTTCATCGGGATGATAATGCCAGTGTCACCTATAACTTTGACTACAGAGTACAGGATGATATAGATATGTCGGTTGATTTCGGGGGCGCAGAATTCTATTTTGAAGAAATTGTTCTGACTGAAAGGCCTAACGAAAACCTGCAAGATTATGTGGGAGAGTACTACTCTGATGAGCTGGAGGTGATCTATGAACTCAGGATGGAATCAGATAAGTTGGTACTTCATTATCCTAACAATTGCTGCTACACACTCACTGAAGGTCAGAAAGATGTTTTTGGAGCCAATAGAAGAACTAAATATGCTTTTAAAAGAGATCGTAAAGGTAATGTGATTTCATTCACGGTCGCCTCTGAAGGTACCGTAAAGGATATCTTGTTTAAGAGATTGGATTGAGCCTGGAGTACATTATTAATGATTAGGATTTAATCAACAAAGGTTTGTGAATAATAATTAAAGCTTTTCAGCCACAAAAACATCCGGGATTAAGAGATGATCTTGTCCTTTAGCATGCATTTTCCAAAACTCTCTCGCCCATCCTTCTCTTGGTTTCGAAGTTGTAGCTGTTTCTCTTTTATCCTTATTGGATTTGATGTTTTTAGTTTTGTTTTTGTTCTCACTCATACAACAAATACTTATTCCTGATCTTATGGAATGCGCTCAGCTCCTCCTGCCAGCTGGCACGGATCCGGTCTTCTGTCCAGCCTGCTTCTATTTGTTGCTGTAGTAATGTGTTGCCGGCATGATGTTCAAAGCCTTTGGTGAAGAAAGGCTTATCTGTCTGTCCTTTCATCTTTTGATAGAAATCAATCAGGTAGGAGAGGTTGAATTCGTATTTGGGTTGCGATCCCACAAGTGAGACCCCGAAGCATTTTTCACCCTCAAGTGGTGGGTATTTGGATCCTTCATTGGGTGTTGGAGTGAATGAAAAGCTTTTGTCAGGGTAGTCAGGATGTCCGATCACCTGAAATGGATGTTCTGTCCCTCTTCCTACCGAGGCTATGGTTCTTTCGAAGAAACCCAACGAGGGGTAAAGTGCGATGGCCAGGTCATTGGGGAGGTTGGGAGAAGGCGCTACTGGCAACGAGTATGGCGTAGCATGAGTCCAGTTTCTCACTGCAACAACCGTCAGGTCGCAATACAAACCATTTTCGAGCCAGCCTTCATCGTTGATCATCATGGCCATTTCACCAATGGTGAGGCCATGCACAAGTGGTACAGGATGCATCCCGATGAATGACTTATGTTCATCTCGCATCACCGGACCGTCTACATAACCACCATGTGGGTTTGGCCTATCCAGCACAATAAATGGGATTTTGTACTTGGCACAGGCTCGCATCATATAGGTCATGGTACTTGGATAGGTGTAGAACCGTATCCCGACATCCTGGATGTCAAAGATCATCACATTCACGCCTTCCAGCTGTTCTCTTGAGGGTTCTTTGCTGCTGCCATAGAGGCTGATCACCTCAAAATCATAGGGTGTCTCTTCATTGTTAATGATCTCTCCATCTGCCTTGGTACCAGAAAACCCGTGCTCCGGAGTAAAAGCCTTTAAAATCCTGACATCAAGGGACTGAAGTGTGTCCACCAGGTGTGAGGTTCCAACCCTGGAACTGTGATTCACAAGTAACCCAACTTTCTTTCCCTGGATAAGTGGCAGATATTCGTTGAGCTGATATGCTCCGGGTAAAATATCTTCACTTTGGCCCTGCTGGGCAGTGCAGGAGCAAAAAAACACACCAAATACCCATAAAAAATAAAATCTTCTCATACCAGATCGCTTATAATTGTGTTAAAATTATAAAGATTGAATCTACCGTACTTCATATCAAGTCGGATTACTAAAAATGAGCAGGGTTCTTTTTCAAGTACCATCACTCGCATTGCGATCATCAGTATAGCAGTTGCATTGTCTTCTCTGATCCTGGCCTTTCTCATACTTGGAGGATATGAAAATGTAATTACGAGTAAAATCTATAGTTTTTCCGGGCATGTAGTGGTGAGTAAATACACTTTGTCGAACAGTGTAGAGGAAACTTCCATCATGGTATCTGATACCCTTTTGGAGACAGTAAAAAATACAGAAGGAGTTGACTATGTGCAGGCATATTCATTCAAGTATGGACTCCTCAGCACACAAGATGAGGTGCAGGGCGTGCTGGTAAAGGGAATTGATGAAAATTTTAATCGTGCTGACTTTGAGCAACACCTGATTCGAGGACGGTTCCCGGAATTCCCTGATGAAAATTACGGCACAGAGGTTGCCATCAGCGAAAAGATCTCCAATATCCTGCAATTGGATGTGGGAGATGAAGTCACCATCTTTTTTGTGCAAAAGCCTCTGCGATTTAGAAAGCTCCAGATCACTGGCGTTTATGAAACGGGCCTGGAGGAGATTGATGAAAATGTGATCCTTGGCGACATCAGATTGGTTTCCAGGATCAATAACTGGGAAGATAACCAGGTGGGTGGACTGGAGGTTTACCTGGAAGACCCCAATGATCAGGCTGAAGCTGCCGAGACCTTGTTTGACAAGGTAGACTTTGATATGTATGTAGAAAAAGTGTCCGATAAGTATATCCAGATCTTTGAGTGGTTGAGGATGCTCAATCGCAATGTTTTGATATTACTGATTATCGTTTTGTTTGTCGCCTGTTTCAACATGGTATCCATATTACTTATCCTGATCCTGGAGCGGACTCAGATGATAGGGATCTTTAAATCCCTGGGGGCCAGCAATGCACTGATCAGGCGAATCTTTTTGTTCAATGGCTTGAATCTGATCGTAAAGGGATTGCTATGGGGTAACTTTATTGGGCTCTCATTTTGCCTGGCACAATATTATTTCAGGCTAATCCCACTAGATGCTTCTAACTATTACGTGAGCTATGTACCTATCTCACTGGATTTCGGGATTGTGTTGCTACTGAATGTGATGGCAATACTTGTTGTGGGTGTTACCTTATTTATCCCACTCTCGTTGATTTCCAGGATCCAGCCGGTGAAAGCTATCAGGTTTGATTGACGTGCTCCGGTGCATATGACCGGAAAAAGCTGCGTATTTTCATCTCAATAACACCTATCACAGCTTCTTTGAAGATGCCTCGGGACATTTTAGATTCACCCCGGGCGCGCTCGGTAAATACGATGGGCACTTCTTTGATCTTAAAACCATGTTTCCAGGCATTGAATTTCATTTCGATCTGGAAGGCATACCCGATGAAATGGATCTTGTCAGCATCGATAGCGCTTAGTACATTTCGGCTGTAGCATTTAAATCCTGCTGTCGTGTCCATGATCGGCATTCCGGTGATCAGTCGGACATAGAAGCTGGCAAAATAAGACATAAGTACCCGGCCCATTGGCCAGTTTACCACGTTTACTCCCTGGATATATCGTGATCCGATGGCCATGTCATTGCCATCCTCTGCACATGCCTTGTATAACCGGATAAGATCAGTAGGATTGTGAGAGAAATCAGCATCCATTTCAAATATGTAGTCATATTCATTGTCCACCGCATATTTAAATCCTGTGATGTATGCAGTGCCAAGACCGGCCTTTTCGGTTCTTTCAATCAGATGGACTTGTTTTGGATGCTTTTTATGTAATTTTTTTACAATATCCGCAGTTCCGTCAGGTGAACCATCGTCGATCACAAGGACTTCAAATGGGACTTCTATTGCGAGAACGGATTGAATGATTTCTTCAATATTATCCTTCTCGTTGTAGGTTGGTATGATTACGAGGTTACGATGCAAGGTGCTAATAATGAACCGCTAAATTAACTTTTACAATTAAATAGTCTGGGCGTTCAGTACAAGTTTTAAGATCTTTTAAGGTTTATACCCCAAAATCTTCATCATATGCTCGTGGTTTTGCTCTTCAGCGAATAGTTTATGGACAGGTTCGCCATTCTCATCCAGGTCAATAATCACGTGCTTGGGCGCCGGGATGAGGCAATGCTGAATTCCGCCGTACCCTCCTAACGATTCCTGGTAAGCCCCGGTATGGAAAAACCCGAAATAAAGTGTTTCTTCTTCATCGTATTTAGGAAGGAAAACCTCAGCGATGTGGGCTTCGGAGTCATAGTAGTCCATGCTGTCGCAGGTAAGACCTCCTATGTTCACCTTGTGAAAATTGTTGTCCCAGTGGTTGACCGGTAGCAAAATGTATTTTTCATTGAGCCCCCAAACATCAGGCATATGGGTGATGAATGAACCATCCATCATGTACCAGAGCTCTTTGTCATTTTGAAGCTTTTCATTTAGTACCGAATAGAGTATTGCGCCACTCTCGCCCACGGTGAATGATCCAAATTCCGTAAAGATGTTTGGCACTTCCACATGATTTTTATGGCAGATCCACTGCACATTGGAAACAATCTGCTCTGCCATGTAGGCATAGTCATATTCAAAAGCCAGTGAGTTTTTGATTGGGAAGCCACCACCGATGTCGATGGTATCCAGATCCGGGCAGATCTTTTTCAGCTCACAGTACATATAGATAAACCTGCTCAATTCACTCCAATAGTAGGCCGTATCCTTGATGCCGGTATTGATAAAATAATGAAGCATTTTGAGTTTGGCTTTCTTATTCTTTGCCAGCCGCTCCTTGTAAAAAGGTATGATATCACCGTAGCGGATGCCTAGCCTGGAGGTATAGAAGGCAAAATTCGGTTCTTCATCAGCGGCTACCCGAATACCTACTTTGAAATCCTTTTCAGCATTTTGCTCATAGTAGTCCAGCTCTGTAAGGTTGTCCAGAATAGGGATACAGTTTTTGAATCCCTGGTTGATCAGTCCTGTAATATTTTCAAGATATAGCGGGCGCTTAAATCCATTACAGATGATGAACTTGTCTTTTTTGATGTGACCACTCTCCAGCAGACTTTCCACGATAGGAATATCGAACGCTGAAGAGGTCTCAATATGAATGTCGTTTTTGAGCCCTTCAGCCAGGACAAATTGAAAATGCGACGACTTGGTGCAATAACAGTAAGTATAGGATCCCTTGTAGTTCAGCTTCGTGATAGCATCATTGAATATCTTCTTGGCATACTGGATATTTTCCGAAATCTTAGGCAGATATGTGAGCTTGAGTGGAGTCCCATATTCCTTGATGATTTTCATCAGGTTTACATTGTTGAAGAATAGTTGGTCATTTTCTACTCTAAACTCCTTGGTTGGAAAATAGAAGGTCTGCTCGATGAGGTCACTATAACTTTTCATTCAATCGAATTCTGGGATTTTTTCAATGTCGCAATTTTGTGAAAATATATAACAAATCAAGAACGTGGATAGTAATAATTCCATGCCGGGAAGTATTTGACATTCAATTAATTTTGCAGCCTTCTGGACATCACATGATAAAACTAGGAATTTATGATGAAACTGCTCCACTGGAGGCAGTTATATTGGGAACAGCGGAGAGTTTTGGTGGTACACCGGAGCTAAGCAATACCAATGATCCAAAATCTGTTGAAAATATCCTCAATGGGACATTTCCTGTTGAGTCAGACCTGCTTGTAGAGTTGGAAGCTGTAAACCAGGTTTTTAAAAAATATGATGTGGAAGTCTTCCGTCCACAGGTCATTGGCAACTACAACCAAATCTTTTCCAGGGACGTCGGGTTGGTCATAGGAGATCAGATCATTGTGCCTTATATCGCCCACAACAGACGGGAAGAGATCAGGGGAATTCAGTATATCATTGATCAATGCGATCCCAATAAAGTACTTCGTCCCAACGAGTATGAACGCATGGAGGGCGGTGATGTGATGCCCTGGAAAGGAAAGATCTTTGTTGGGTATTCAGAAAAAGAAGACTTTGATGAGTATATCACTGCCCGTACGAATGTAGCCGGGTTGGAATACCTGGAAAAATCCTTTCCGGATTGGAAAATATATGGATTTGAGCTCAATAAATCGGATACTGACCCCAGAGAAAACAGCCTGCACCTTGATTGCTGTTTTCAGCCGATAGGCCATGACCAGGCCATTATTTATCCGGATGGTTTTAAACATCGGGAAGATGCTGACTTTCTGATCAATATGTTTGGCGAACAAAATGTTATCTTGATAGATAAAGAAGAGATGTATCACATGAACAGCAATATTTTTTCTATTTCTCCTGATGTGATCATTTCTGAAAAGAATTTTACCCGTCTGAATGATGAGTTGCGGAAGCGTGACTTTACAGTAGAAGAAGTACCCTATGCCGAAGCAGCCAAAATGGAAGGACTGTTGAGATGTAGCACACTCCCATTAAGACGCAGATATGAATAGCCAGGTCACAAACACATTGTTGATGGTGCGGCCCAGGAATTTTCAGGGCAATGCCCAGACTGCGGTAAATAACTATTTTCAGAATCTGGGTGGAAAACTATCAGTTGCAGAAATTCAAAAGGAAGCACTCAGGGAATTTGATCTGTTTGTTGAAAAACTGCTGGCAAAGGGAATTGAAGTGATAGTCATTGAAGATTCGGACCATCCTGAAACTCCTGATGCCATTTTCCCCAACAACTGGATCTCTTTTCATCAAAGCGGGAAGATATACACCTATCCCATGTTTGCCGAAAATCGAAGGCTGGAGAGAAGGGATGCTGTGATCAATCAAATCGACCAGTCGTACGAGGTATCTGAATTGATACGACTGGAGTCCTGGGAAGATAAAGGACACTTTCTGGAGGGTACCGGAAGCCTGGTTTTTGAGCGACTCCAAAAGATTGCGTATGTGGCTTTGTCTGATCGTGCACATATTCCTGTGATCAAAGATTTTGAAGAAAAGTCAGGATATCGGACCATTACCTTTCGCGCCAACCATTCAGTAAACGGTAAGCGTATGCCTGTCTATCATACCAATGTGATGATGTACGTGGGAGAAGGATTTGCTGTAATATGCCTGGACAGTATTGATGATGCGGTGGAGCGAGAAGCTGTAGTGTCTTCATTAAAAGCTTCAAGAAAGGAAATTATTGCCATTACTGAGAAACAAGTGAATAGCTTTGCGGGAAATGGCTTGCAGGTGTGCAACGATCGGGGTGATAGGTTTATCGTGATGTCCGGAAGGGCTTACGCATCACTGGATCAAAATCAGCAGAAAGCTTTAGAAAAAAACGGGGAGATCATACATTCGCCATTGAATACGATCGAACACTACGGAGGAGGTAGTGCCAGGTGTATGATGGCGGAAATATTTTTACGAAAAAAAGATCATGTTTGAAATAGATCAATTGCTCCAGGGGGAGATTATCAAGGCATTTAAATCACTTTTTGACTACCAACCGGAAATAGGGGAGGTGCAGCTACAGCCCACCAGGAGGGAGTTTGAAGGTACACACACCCTGGTCGTCTTTCCTTTCCTGAAGATCACGAAAAAGAATCCTGAAGAATCTGCCAAAATGCTGGGAGAGTATTTGAAGGTTCACTCTGAAATGATCAGGACCTATCAGGTAGTAAAGGGTTTTTTGAATCTTACCCTTGAGGATCGTATCTGGACACAGCAGTTGACCAAGATCAATCTAGACCTTGATTTTGGTGTATTTCCATCCAATGGGGAAAAGGTAATGGTGGAATTTTCATCTCCAAATACCAACAAGCCATTGCACCTTGGGCACCTGAGAAATAATTTCCTGGGTGATTCCGTATCCAGGATCCTGGAAGCATATGGCTACGAGGTGATGAAGGTAAACCTGATCAATGACCGGGGAATACACATCTGCAAGTCCATGCTGGCTTATTCTAAATATGGTGGTGGGGAAACTCCGGAGAGCTCCGGGTTGAAAGGGGACCACCTGATTGGAAAGTATTATGTCAGGTTTGATCAGGTCTACAAAGAAGAAATTGTAAAGCTGGTAGAGCAGGGCACCGACCCTGAGGAGGCTAAGAAAATTGCCCCTTCCATCCTGGAAGCTCAGGAGCTTCTTCGAAAGTGGGAAGAGGGCGACGCTGAAGTGGTTGCGCTTTGGAAGAAGCTCAATCAGTGGGTGTTTGATGGGTTTGAGCAATCCTATCAAACCATGGGCATCTCCTTCGATAAGATGTATTACGAATCTGACACCTACGTATTGGGAAAGGATATCGTGAAGGAGGGACTGGACAAAAAGATTTTCTTTACCAAAGAAGACGGGTCAGTTTGGATTGACCTGACAGCCGATAAACTGGATGAGAAACTGCTCTTAAGAAGTGATGGTACGTCTGTCTATGTAACGCAGGATATTGGTACCTGCGAAATGAAGCATGATGATTTCCCATTTGATAAGTCAGTATACGTGGTGGGTAACGAACAGGACTATCACTTCAAGGTGCTCTTCAAGATCATGGAGAAGTTGGGGAAACCCTATGCTGATGGTCTTTTTCACCTCTCATATGGTATGGTAGATCTGCCAACTGGCAAAATGAAATCGCGTGAGGGCACTGTGGTGGACGCAGATGACCTGATGGAGGAGATGTTTCAGACGGCACAAAAGCAAACTGAGGAGCTGGGTAAGATAGAAGGGCTTTCCGATGGTGAGGCACAGCAATTATATAAAACGCTCGGCTTAGGGGCCTTGAAGTACTTCCTATTGAAGGTAGATCCAAAGAAAAGGATGCTATTCAATCCCCAGGAGTCCATCGAGTTTCAGGGAAACACGGGGCCATTCATTCAATATACACACGCCAGGATCTCTGCCATTCTGAGACGAGCCAAAGAAATAGGTACCCCAATGGACTTTAGACCCGGTGAGGTGGGGTCGTTGCACGAGCGTGAACTGATGCTCATCTACAAGATCAGCCAGTTCCCTAAGGCTATACAGCAGGCAGCTGAGGAGTATGCGCCATACCTGGTGGCTCAATATATCTATGATCTGGCCAAAGAATACAACGGATTTTACCAGGAAGTGTCGATCTTCAATGAATCGGATGAAAACCTTCTGAGAATGAGGGTGATCCTTTCTGGTGTCACTGCCCGGATCATCAAACAATCGATGAGCTTACTGGGTATCGACGTACCTACTCGTATGTGATATGAGCAAAATCAATATTTGGCTTCAGGCGTTTAGGCTCAGGACATTGCCTCTGGCACTTTCGAGCATCCTGATGGGGTCTTTACTTGCTGTATCTCATGGCTATTTTGATACTGCAATTTTTCTGTTAGGTGTGCTCACAACTATTTTTTTGCAGATCCTGAGCAACCTGGCTAATGATTATGGAGATGCCAAATCGGGGATTGATGGTATGGATCGCAAAGGACCCAGCAGGACTGTGCAAGCCGGATTGATCGAAAAGCAGGAAATGAAGCGTATGCTTTATGTTTTTGTGGTTTTGTCTCTGATTTCGGGGATTTCATTGATTGTATTGGCTCTTGGAGATCAATGGATGAAGGGGCTTATGTTTTTTATACTGGGGCTTGGTGCCATTGCAGCAGCTATCAATTACACGGTGGGCAAGAGCCCTTACGGTTATTCCGGCTGGGGTGATCTGTTTGTTTTGATGTTTTTTGGTTTTGTTGGTGTACTAGGTAGCTATTTTTTATTGAGCGGACAGTTGACTCCCTGGCTGATCCTCCCGGCTATTTCTACAGGATTGTTTTCGGTAGCCGTTTTAAATCTTAACAATATTCGGGATATCGAGTCTGACAGGAAAAATGGGAAATTCAGTATCCCTGTAAGGCTTGGAAGAACCCGTGCAGTGATCTATCATTATCTGCTGCTGGTTTTGGGTATGGTCTCCGCTATCACATATGTGATATTTGAAGGAACTGCCTGGTACTCATGGGCTTTTCTTCTTGTTGTCCCGTTGTTGATTGTGAATGCCCGGGCAGTATCTGTCAAGAAAGAAGCCTCCGATCTGGATCCATACCTGAAACAAATGGCCATCTCCACGTTGTTCTTCGTCCTGCTATTTGGATTTGGGCAGGTTCAATTTTAAGGAATTCAACTTTGTGGATTCTTATTATTCGTTAACTTAGGAGTTCATAAATAAACCCTACTAAAATGGACAAAATTCTCGTTCCTTACGATTTTTCGGATGTTGCAAAATACGCTTTACACCTGGCTACTGAAATAGCAGAGCAGGTAAAAAAATGCAGTATTACCATTATCAACGTGCTTGAGCATCCCACACCGGAATCATTCAAGACAATGGGGATCAGTGATATAGACCCGATGGATGAGCTGTATATCAATAAGCTTATTCAGACAATTGAAGAAAAATTGGAGATTGTAGTAGCTGACAGCATCTATGCTGATGTAGATCTTAACTATAAAATAGTCATTGGTCAGCCGTTTAAAGAGATATCAGATATGATCTCCACAGAGAAAATTGACCTGGTAGTGATGGGAACACATGGCAGTGAGGGTCTGGAAGAATTCCTTGTTGGTAGCAATGCTGAGCGTATGGTAAGGTTTTCGAAATGCCCTGTCATTACAGTTCAGAAAGAATGCCATGTGAGTGACATTGATGAAATTGTTTTTGCCTCAAATTTTGTGGATGTGCCGCCAGCATTTGTATTTAAGCTGAAGCAGCTACAAAATGCCTTTGATGCGAAGATGAAAATTGTCAAGATCAATACACCAGCGAGCTTTACGACTACACGTCATGATAAAAAGCAGATGGAAGATTTCATCAATGAATTTGATATACACAATTGCTCTTATGAGATCTACAATCACTCCAATGAGGAAGATGGTATTGTGGCTTATGCAGAAGATATTGATGCAGACATGATTGCCATTGGTACCCGTCAGCGTAGAGGAGTGGGGCATTTCTTCTCAGGAAGTATCGCAGAAGACGTGGTAAACCATGCCAAAGTGCCTGTGTGGACTTTTAGTCTTGATAAAGCTTTATAATAAATCGGCTTTACCAGTAAAAATTTGTTCGGAAAATAGGAATTCCTCTTTAACTTTGAGGGATGAACTACGCAATATTATTCCACATATTCCATCATTCCTCATGAAAGGATACTTCTAATTCATATACCCATTGCGTATTTCAAACTACCTGATTTTCTAATTTTTACTACCAAATTTTACTATGTCAAATCTTAAAGTTGCCATTCAAAAATCTGGAAGGCTAAGCGAGGATTCATTGAAACTATTCAAAGAATGTGGAATAAAAGTCAATAATGGAGCCCGAAAGCTAAAAGCAAGTGCGTCTAATTTTCCCATCGAGTTTTTATTTCTCAGGGATGACGATATCCCGGGATATGTAGAAGATGGAATAGCGGACATTGGTATTGTGGGGGAGAATGTGCAGCAAGAAGCCCAAAAGAATACCCGGGTATTGAAGAAGCTAGGTTTTTCAAAATGCAGGTTGTCTTTAGCAATCCCACGATCAGAAGAATATCCTGGAATTGAATATTTCAATGGGAAAAGTATTGCGACCTCGTACCCATATATTTTAAAATCCTATTTAAAGGAGAAAAAGGTGAACGCAGAGATCCACGAGATCAGCGGATCTGTGGAGATTGCTCCGGGTATCGGCCTTGCAGAGGGCATTTGTGACATCGTGAGCTCGGGAAGTACGCTGCTAAGCAATGGCCTTGTAGAGGTAGAAGAGGTGATGCGCTCAGAGGCTGTGCTGATTGGTGGAGATAAGCTGGATGACGGACAAAAGAAACTGCTCGATCAGCTGGTGTTTCGAATGGATGCCGTCCTGGTGGGCAAAAACAACAAGTACGTGTTGCTGAATGCTCCTGATGAATCACTGGATAAAATTATTGACCTGCTGCCAGGGATGAGAAGCCCGACTGTACTTCCGCTGGCAGAAAAAGGTTGGCACAGTATTCATTCTGTCATCAATGAAGACGATTTTTGGGGAAGCATAGAGAAACTGAGGGCTGCAGGTGCAGAAGGTATTTTAGTTGTACCTATTGAGAAGATGATTCAATGATCACGATACACAACAATCCTGACAGAGAGAAGCTCACGAAGATCCTGCAAAGGCCATCCTACGACCTGACAAAGATCGATAAGGTGATTAAGCCGGTCCTGGAAAAAGTGAAGCGGGGAGGTGACAAAGCACTGCGCAAATTTGCCCTTGAATATGATCATGTAGAGTTAAAAGATCTTTGGGTGTCTGAGAAGGAATTTGCTGCTGCCGATAAGGAGGTGAGCGAAACGCTTAAGGATGCTATCAAGACCGCTTACGAAAATATTTATAAGTTCCACAAAGCACAGCAACAGGAGTCACTCGTGATGGAGGTAATGCCTGGTGTGGTCTGTAGCCGAAGGTCCGTACCTATTGAGAAAGTTGGACTATATGTGCCAGGTGGGACTGCCCCTTTGTTTTCGACTGTGTTGATGTTGGGAATTCCAGCCAGGATTGCCGGATGCAGAGAAATCATTATCTCTTCACCTACAGATANGCTTGGAGTCACAAATCCCGTAATCCTTTATACAGCCAAGCTAATTGGAATAAAGCGAGTGCTGAAGCTGGGTGGAGCGCAGGCCATTGGTGCTATGGCATATGGTACGGAAAGCGTACCCAAAGTAGATAAGATCTTCGGTCCGGGAAACCAGTATGTGACCGTAGCCAAGCAACGTGTTGCACGCGACAGTGTTGCCATCGATATGCCTGCCGGGCCATCCGAAGTGATGGTGGTGATTGATGAAAAAGCTGACGCCGCTTTTGCAGCTTCAGATCTTCTTTCTCAGGCAGAACACGGTATCGACAGCCAGGTTGTTTTGGTCACCAATACGATTGAAAAAGCCAACGAGGTAAAGCAGGAAATAGCAAGCCAGTTGGATAGTTTGCCCAGACAGGAAATTGCCAGGGGAGCCCTTGAAAAGAGTGCCATAATTGTTCTGAAAGAAAAGAACAGAATTGTGGAGACCATCAATGACTATGGTCCAGAACATTTGATCATCAACACCAAAGATGCTGAGGAGCTGGCAGAGCAGGTTCAAAGTGCGGGATCAGTGTTCATCGGAGCCTATACACCGGAGTCAGCGGGCGACTATGCCTCCGGCACCAATCATACACTGCCTACCAATGGCTGGGCCAAAGCCTTTAGCGGGATTTCCCTGGATAGTTTTGTGAAGAAGATCACCTATCAAAAGATCACAGAGGAGGGCTTGCTGCATCTGGGCCCCACCATTGAAAAGATGGCCGAAGCGGAACTGCTCGATGCCCACAAAAATGCAGTCACAATAAGATTAAAGAAATTAAAAGAAAATGGTATCACCGGAAAATCTGGTAAGAAGTCATCTAAAAGCAATAAAGGCGTACTCTTCCGCAAGGGATGAGTATGAAGGTGAGATAGGTGTCTTTCTGGATGCCAACGAAAATGCGCTTGGCTCAGTCACTCAAACCCAGGTAAATCGCTATCCCGATCCGCATCACAGAAAGCTCAAAGCAGCCTGGTCCAAAATCAAAGGCATTGATGCTGATCATATCTTTTTTGGCAATGGAAGTGATGAACCGATCGATCTGCTGATCCGTTTGTTTTGCAACCCGGAAAAGGACCATATCATCACCATGCCACCCACCTATGGCATGTATGAGGTGAGTGCCTCCATCAACAATGTGGAGAATAAGAAAATCCCGTTAACAGAAGATTTTCAGATAGATGTGCCGGCTGTAATGGCGCAGATCACTCCGGCCACCAAAATGATCTTTGTTTGTTCTCCCAATAACCCCACAGGGAATTTGTTGAACAAAAAAGATGTGGAGGAGATCCTGGCATCCTTCCGGGGCATCGTGGTGATTGATGAAGCATATATTGACTTTTCTTCGGAAGCCAGCTGGAGCACTGAGCTGTCAAAATATCGGAATCTTGTTGTCCTTCAGACTCTGAGCAAGGCCTGGGGAATGGCGGGAATCCGGGTAGGCTCTGCCATGGCTGATCCATACATCATTTCGATGCTGGAGAAGATCAAGCCACCGTACAATTTGAGTCTGCCTAACCAGCAGCTGGCTTTTGAAGCGATGGGAAATGTGAACCAAAAAGAAGAAGAGGTAAAACTGATCCTGGCTGAGAGAGAAAGAGTGAAGACAAAATTACAGGACTTTCCTCAAGTGAAAAAGATCTTTCCCAGTGATGCGAACTTTTTGCTGGTGAGGTTTGAAGAATCAAAACCTATATTTGACTACCTGATCAGGGAGCAGGTGATTGTAAGGGACCGTAGTAGTCAAATTAACTGTAGTAATTGCTTACGCATTACCATCGGAACAAAAGAAGAGAATGATCAGCTCCTCAAATTGATCAGGGATTTTTATCAAGCGTGATATCTAATAAATAATGAGACCAATATTATTCATCGACCGGGACGGCACCATCATAGAAGAGACTGAAGACGAAAAGATTGAGCGCATCGATAAGCTCAAATTTCTTCCTGAGGTATTTCAGTACATGCGCAAGATCAGGCATGAGTCTGATTACTTATTTGTGATGGTGACAAACCAGGATGGGCTGGGCACACCTTCATGGCCGGACGAAGATTTCTGGCCGGTTCAGAATTTTATTGTTGAAGCACTGGAAAGAGAGGGTGTGAAATTTGATGCCATTCACATCGATGAGCACTTTGAAAAAGATAATCATCCTAACCGAAAACCGGGTATTGGTATGCTTACAGGATATCTCAACGGGGAATACGATATCAAGAACTCCTATGTGCTGGGTGACCGGCTTACGGATGTTCAGCTGGCTAAGAACCTGGGCTGTCAGGCCATTCACATTTGGAGAGAGAAGGTGACTGATTCAGCACTTACGACTTTGAGCTGGAAAGAGATCTATGAGTTTCTGGTGCAAAAACCCCGGAAAGCCTCTGTAGTGAGGAAAACCAAGGAGACTGATATTACTATCGATATCAACCTGGATGGGGAAGGAAAAACCCATATTGAGACCGGTATTGGCTTCTTTGATCACATGCTGGACCAGCTGGGTAAGCATGGTGGGATCGACCTGGATATCAAAGTGAATGGAGACCTGCACATCGATGAACATCATACGGTTGAAGACACAGCCCTGGCCCTGGGTGAAGCATTTTTGAAGGCGCTGGGGGGCAAAAGAGGCATTCAGCGCTATGGGTTCATGCTCCCAATGGATGACGTACTGGCCCAGGTGGCCATCGATTTTGGCGGACGACCATGGCTGATCTGGGAAGCAGAATTCAAGCGCGAAAAGGTGGGTGAGCTGCCTACGGAGTTATTCTCACATTTCTTCAAATCCTTCTCAGACACATCCAAATGCAACCTGAATATCAAGGCAGAGGGTGATAACGAGCACCATAAGATAGAGGCGATTTTCAAAGGCTTTGCCAAGGCTATCAAAATGGCAATTAAGAAAAATCAGGATGAGCTGGGAAGCCTGCCGAGTACAAAGGGGGTGTTGTAGGGTTTACTTTCCCGAAAGGGTACTCAGGTTGCCCCAGGGCGTACTCAGACTTCCCGAGAGCATATTTACCTGTCCGAAGGCGGGCTTTAACCTCCCGAAAGCATAGTTTAATCTCCCGAGAGCGTACTTTAGTTTCCCCAGAGCATACTTTAGTTTCCCGGGTGCGTACTTTGACTTCCCGAGAACGCACTTTAGTTTCCTCCGAGAATACTTTAATTTCCCGAGAGTGTACTCCATTGAGGAAAGTCCATACCTGACTGGGGAAAATGCATACTTCGAAAGAGAAAACAAATACTCAGGAGGGAAAACGCGTACCCCACTGGGGGTGAGGTGTCCTAAAATAAGTTGACAGGTTATTAATTAATTCTAAATATGGTTTACAATAGTAGACAAAAAAGCCTAATAGTACTTTACCAGTATTTCTGTAGCCCTGGGAGAAGTTGACAGGCTAGGACTTGATCCTGTTTTCGGTTGTCACCTTTCGATTTAATCCTTCACATAGTTGTCATGTTATTTAGTAATCCTTTAATTGATTGTCAGCTATTTAAATTAATACTGAGCAGTTTTTACACATGATTTTTGGTGCGGGATTTACTTGACATCCCATTGAATGGATCAAAAACGATAGAGGGGAAGTTTGATTATGCTAATCCATAAATCTTCAATACTGCGAATATCACTCCGCCACCAACAAGTGAGAGTACAATTGTTGAAATCACATATACTTTTTCCAGAGAAGAAACTCTGCTTTTTGTAAGGGATAAATCTTCATTCATCAGCGTTAATTTCTTTTCTGAAAGCTTGTTAGAGTGGATCAGTTCAGAGAGAATTAATGCTAGTTGGTCAATTCGATTCTTATTTCCCATTAGCCTGATTAAAGATTAGAACTAAATAAAGTTAACAAAAATCCCCATGGGTTGAGTAGCCTCTTCTATCATCATTAAATTGATTGAGGTGAATTAAATGCAACATCAGCAGCGTCACTACCTTTTGTCACACAGAATCATAAGCTTTCCCATTCCCAAATCACATAAAAATTTTCATCACAATACTCGATTGTGTATCTTCATTGCTCAAATCCCCCAACAGCATTTAATTCCCTAATGATGTATTTTTATACATGTCATCTTAATAGAGATTTAAATGCTAAGAATCACAATCCTATCACTCGCAATTGCCTTATTGGTATCATGTACTCCGACAAAAAAGGAGTCTGTTACAGAAGAAAAAACGAAACCTGCTGAGTATATCACCGCAGACCCAGGTCTTCCTTTTTCCAAAGCGGTCATTTATGATGGTATCATCTATGTGGCCGGTCAGGTAGGGGAGATTGATATGAAGCTCGTGGAAGGAGGAATTGGTCCAGAGACTCAACAGACGATGTTGAACATCCGGAAGATCCTGGAGGAAAATGGGTCGTCCATGGACCAGGTGATCAAATGTACCTGCATGCTGGCAGATATAGCCGAGTGGGGTGATATGAATGCAGTTTACACCACTTTTTTTCCAAACCATAAACCCGCCAGAAGTGCCCTGGGCGCCAGTGGGCTTGCACTTAATGCAAGAGTGGAAATTGAATGCATGGCCTATATCAGTCAATAACTCTAAGTATTTGAAACCATGAAGAAACGCGAAGTCTTGAAAAACCTTTCCATGGCCGTTCTGGGGGCACCACTTTACGGAAGTGCGCTGGCTTCCAGCCTGGAGCGCATCGCCGGGCAGCCAGCTGAAACACTAGCCAAAGATGAAGATTTCTGGCTAAAAGTTCGCCAGGATTACAAGCTCAAGCCTGAATACATCAACCTGGAAAGTGGCTACTACAACATCATTCCTACTCCTACACTTGAAGCGCTCAAAGCCAGTATGGACATGATCAATTACGAAGGTTCGTACTACATGCGCACAGTGCTGGAGGATGATAAGAAAAAGGTGGCGGCCAAGGCCGCTGCCGTCATCGGTGCTGAAGGGAAAAATGTAGCCATCACCCGAAATGCGACGGAATCGCTGGACCTGGTCATCATGGGGATGGACTGGAAAGCTGGGGATGAAGCTGTATATGCGGAGCAGGATTATGGAGCCATGCAGGTGATGTTTGAGCAGGTTGCCGATCGGTATGGGGTCGTTAATAAGGTCATTTCAGTTCCTAATCACCCGGAGTCTGATGAAGAGATAGTGAGTCTTTACGATAAAGCTATCACACCCAAAACGAAGTTGCTCATGGTATGCCACATGATCAACATTACCGGGCATATACTTCCCATCCAAAAGATTTGCCGAATGGCGCACAGTAAGGGCGTGAAGGTGATGGTAGATGGTGCCCATTGCATTGGTCACTTTGAGTTTGATATCAAGGATCTGGAGTGCGACTACTATGGTTCCAGTCTCCACAAGTGGTTGTCTGTTCCGCTGGGGACAGGGTTGCTGTATGTGGCGGATGAACACATTGATGACCTCTGGCCCATTTTTGCAGAGGGAAAGACCGAGCCCGGCGACATCAAGCGACTGAACCACACAGGCACTATACCCATGTACCACAACCTGACCATCGAGAGTGCCATTGATTATTACAATATGCTGGGAGGTGCCCGAAAGGAAGCACGCCTGCGATACCTGCAGGAATACTGGACCCAAAAGGTACGTAACCATCCCCGTATCATTGTCAACACACCCGGAGAGTCACATCGGGCATGTGGCATTGCCAATGTGGGTGTGGAAGGCATCACTCCTAAAGAACTAGCGACCCGTCTGCTCGATGAATATAAAATCTATACTGTAGCTGTTTCCACCGCGAATGTTCATGGTTGTAGAGTTACCCCCAATGTGTTTAATACCACCGAAGAAATGGAGAGCCTGGTGAAAGCGCTGAAGGCACTGGCCGGGTAGCCAGGCTGGAATTCTACATTTCACCTTACGCAAACAAATTTCACTTTACGCAAGCAATCTCTTGCGTATTTAATAAGCAAGCAATAACTTGCGCAATATATTCCATTTCTTATGAGACGAGATGTATACCAGGCCATAGCAGATCCTACCCGCAGACAGATCCTAATGTCGCTGACCAGGGAGCGTAAAAAGGTGAATGATTTGGCAGAGCAGTTTGATATGACCAGGCAGGCGGTGTCGCTGCACGTGAAATTCCTGCAGGAATGTGAGGTGATCCGCATTGAGCAGGAGGGACGTGAGCGGTATTGTCAGCTGGAGGTGCAAAAGCTTACAGAGGTGGCGGACTGGCTTGAACCCTTTCGAGCCCTATGGAATGATCGACTGGACAGGATGGATAACCTGCTGAATGAGTTACAATCAAA
>JAHCMM010000292.1 GCA_019192515.1 Cyclobacteriaceae bacterium SS2 | reverse complement strand
CCAGGTATGAATTCCCGCGGTTGAAATAGCATTTTGGGAGGTCAATTTTCACTTCACTCGACTCATAATTGTTGATGGCTACTGTATAGGCCACCAGGGCTTTGTCATGGTTTCCTGAATTGAATGCAATATTTCCTGCCAGAAAGTAAATGTCAGATTGATTTCTGGTCATCCCAAGTGCAACGTCTACTCTTTGGGTGGCAAGATCATATTTTTCCAGATGCATATAGGCAGTGGCCGCACCAACAAAAGCATCAGCATTGCCATCATTTAGCTCGATGGCTTGCTCAAATATCTGACTGGCCTCATGATATGCTTTTTGATGGATGAGATCCCAACCCTTATCAATAAAACTTAGTTGCTGGTTGTACATAGCAATGTCTATGACATCCTGGGCAATCAGGAGAGTATTTATGAATAGCAGGAACACTAAAGCAATTAGAGGTCTCATTGGGGTTAGAATCTGCCTTTAAATATAACAAATACCTCCAAGCCGGATCAAATGTTGAATCGGCCGAATTTTTTGTGACATCTTTCTACTTGAAGAACCTATTGCTAGTTCCTACTTTTGGTTGTTATATAAATTCCTTCTGGTTGGTTGAGTAGTGCCGGCCAGATGCAGGAAAAAATGTAATCCCGATCTAAAAACCTTGCACTTGCTTATAAAAATGGAGACAATATCGAGCTTATTAAAGCTCATACGTAGATTTAATATTTCATTGACGTTTTTCAGAAGACTCTGGGTAATTCAATTTTCCTTCAGAATAATAAATTACATTTCGTAAAAATGATTGCGTAAATCCGTGTTTTATAAACTTTCAAGCAAGGAAAAATAAACCCAAATCTTATGAAGAAACTATATTACCTGCTTATTATGTGTCTGGCTGTTGTAGTCACGGCATTCAGCGTTATGCCTTCTTCCACTTCTCTTAAGTATAGCCTCGAAAAGGGAAGTCCCGCAATTGAGTCAATGAGTAAATTGTCTTTTGGTCCTGATGGAATTTTGTTTATCGGTGATACCAAAAGTGCTTCTATTATTGCACTTAATACCAATGATACCAAATCAAATGTCCAATCAGGTGAATTCTCAGTCAAAGACATTGGAAAGGTTTTGGCAGAGTCATTGGGTACGACATCCGAGGACATTGTCATCCAGGATATGGTAGCCAATCCCATCTCAAAGGCATTATACTTTGCGGTGCATCTGGCTGACGGTACTCCTTTACTTTTAAAGATGGTAAACGGGAAAGTATCAAAGGTAGGGCTGGAGAATGTAGAATTTTCCAAAACTGCGCTTTCAGATGCTCCGGCGGAAGATGCAACTGACCGAAGGGGAAGACCTATTCGGGTACAGGCCATTTCCGATCTGGAATACGCAAATGGCAAAGTGATGGTAGCAGGGCTTTCCAACAAAGAGTTTAGTTCAACCTTCAGAAGTATTTCATTCCCATTCAATGATGAGGTAGCCAGTACTTCCCTGGAAATTTTCCACGCCAATCACGGTAGATACGAAACATATGCCCCAATTAAGTCATTCACTACCGCAACAATTGGGGGTAGGTCTTATCTTGTGGCCAGTTATACCTGTACGCCTTTGGTATTGTTTCCAATGGATGAATTGAAGTCTGGACAGCATGTGAAGGGTAGGACCGTAGCTGAGTTGGGCAATCGAAATACTCCTATTGATATTATTTCAATGAAGATGAATAATAAGACATCTCTGCTGTTTGCCAATTCTTCCCGACCTATGATGCGGGTCAATATTGATGATCTGGATCGATACGATGGTTCATTGACAGAAAAGGTAGAAGGTACGGCAGGTGTGGATTTTAAAGTCTTTGATCAAAAAGATGTACAGCAACTGGATGCTTTTGGAAATGATAAGGTCGTGCTGATACAAAAAGGTGAGGACGGATCCCTTGCCTTAAAGACGGAAGCAGCTAGTAAGTGGCAGTAGTAAATCTAACCGGGTCCTGATGAAGGGATCTAAAAATATTTTCATGCATAAAATGACCAGGACTACGGTTCTTGCCATTTTTTTTGCTTTATACCTGGCTGGATGCACACGGTCAGAAAACAATGAAAATACTACTGAGATAGCCGTTCAATTTGTACATGAAAAGCCGATAGCGGTTTCAATTCCTGTTTCATTCTTTCCTGAGTCTGATGTTGAGCTTCAAAAGCTAAGCATTGCTTTGGCTGGTGCTGAAACTTCAATTCTGGGTGATTTTAAAAAGATGCAAAATGGAATAAGGTTTACTCCTATTGTGCCATTTAGAAGAAATGTATCTTATGTTGTGTACTATAACAAAACAACCATCAGCGAGTTTTCGATACCCGGAGGATCCAACCTGGATGCACCGTATCTGATCAATATTTACCCGACGACTGATACCGTACCAGAGAACCTGCTTAAGATCCACCTGGAGTTTAGTGAGCCGATGAGTGAATTACATTCTTCTAATTATGTCGACCTGCTTAATGAGAAAGGTGATACACTTAATCACATCTTTCTGAAGCTTGATCCCGAGTTGTGGAACTATGATCACACCCTGCTTACACTGTGGCTTGAACCGGGAAGGATCAAGAAAAGTCTGCTACCTAATGTGCTCGATGGTATTCCAATAGAGGAAGGAAAGCATTATACCATTGCAATTTCAGGAAAATGGAAATCGGCAAAAGGGGTGCCTCTTCGAGAACCTGTTTATAAACAGTTTTATGTCTCGTCTCGTGATGAGAGCATGCCTAAAATAAGTGAATGGATTCTGGACCTGCAAGACAACTCCTTGAAAAAACCTTTAAAGATCTCCTTTAACGAAGTGCTGGACTACACTTCCATTCTAAATTCATTTAAAATTCTCAAACCGGATGGGACCGAAATAAATGGCGACTACAATATATTATCCGGAGAAGTGGGTATTGAGTTTATCTCTGATCAGGAATGGTCACCGGGAAAATATACCATACATGTGGATGGCTCTGTTGAAGACCTAGCAGCCAATAATCTGAACCGGTTATTCGATCGGGATCTGGAAGTGGATTCAACCCAAATAGTTGAGTCAGATCAAACGATTCATTTCGAAATAAAACATCCAATAAACCAATAAGGTTGCTATTTTATGGCTACCTGGTTCGAAGTTCTAAGGTAACCTACCAGATCAATAATCTGTTGATCCTCCAGCGTTTCCCATAGTCCAGCCGGCATCATAGAAACATTGGTTACGTCTTTCGACTGAATATTTGATTTGGCGATGCTCACGGTGTCTTGTCCTACCAGACTCAAGGCAATGGTGCGATCATTTTCCATGGCCACATTGCCACTAAACGTGCGACCATCACGGGTAGTCACGACGACCATCCGATAGTCATCCTGGATCTCTCCGCTTGGATCGAGAACGTTACTGAGCAGATATTCCAGGTTTTGCCGGTTAGACCCCGTAATGTCCGGGCCCAGTGTTCCGCCTTCGCCATACATTTTATGACAAGGCCCACAGGTTTGCATAAAGACCTGCTTTCCATTTTTCACATTGGCTTTGGCCAGAGCTTCGGTAGTGAGCAGGTCACGGTATTTTTCATACAGTGCTTTCTGATTACCAGTGAGCTGATCGATAGGTCCCCATACTTCAACGAATCCATTTCCAACTACACGTCTAAGCTGCCTGGCTGCATACGCAGGGATATCAGATTTTGGAATAGTTTCATTTTTAATGGCATCAGTCAGCATTCTTCCATAGCCAGATCTGGATGAAAGTGTTTGAATGGCTTCCAGCTTATCTGTTTTATTGAATCCAGGGTATTTTTCAAGCAGTACCCGGCCAAGGTTATTCTGGCTGTATGAAGCAATACTCTTTATGGCAGCATTCCTCAAAGGTTCTTCGCCCAATAATTCAGGTAGGAGTGCAGATAGCTCGGGCCACTGCTGTGCAGACAATCCGTTGAGTGCTTCAATCCGTTTTTCTATAGGAGCTTTTCGATCTTTCAAGGTAGCCATATACTGTAAGGCGGCACGAGAATCCCCCAGTTGTTGAGCAATATTGAGTGCTATTTGTGCAGCTTCACCGCTCTGTTTACTTATCGATTCATAAACTTCTTCCCAGTTAGCGGGTGCTGATGTGCCAGGTCGGCTTTCTAATCCGTCTCTAAAGCCCTTGAGGAGGTTCACCTGGTTTCCTCCTTTTTTATCCAGATGTGCCACCAGTATTTGCATCTGATCCGCATCCACCATTCTTCTGGCCATATATTGAGCAATCATAGGGATTTCCGTCTCTGAAGAGATGGTCAGATATCTGTTTGGATCATCATCAATCAAGGGCTCAATACCAAACCACAACATGTGTGGAATATTGTGGTCACCGACATCCTCTTTTCGTTTGGAAAGTGCCATAGCCAGGTCCCATCGCTGATTTGGAGAGAGTCTTTGCAAAGCTGCTGACAAGTACAATCTTACTACGGGAGAAGGGTCGTTTTTAGCCATCGATTGGAACTGAACCAAAATATCATCACCTACTTTTTTGTCTTCGCACAACAATTGAATACTCCATGCCCGGATGTATTCATCTTTATCGGTTAACAACTTTTTTAATTGAACCTGATCAAGGGCTTTTGAAACATGTAATGACCAAAGTGCTCTCAGTCTCCAGTCTCCATTTTTGTCTGTTGCAAGCGTATTGTTCAGCGCATCTTTGGCTTCACGTGAAATTGAACTTTTAACAGCTCGTTCCTGAAGGATGACCCTGGCTCTTCTCGCATGCCATGAGCTTTTGTTGGTCTGTAGCTTTGCCAGTTGCAGATCAGTCAATTTGGTCAGGTCACCATATCTGCCCTCCCAGGTTTTAGCCTGCGAATTTTCCGGTGATATTCTGAATATCCGGCCAGTCTCTTTGTGCAACACTTCCATACCACATATATCTGCATCATGCCAATCCAGCACATATAAGTTTCCGTCGGGGCCTAGTTCCATGCTAAAACCAATCCATTGGGCATTATTAGCGAGCATAAAATCTTCTCCATGCGAGGCCGAAAACCCTGAGCCTTTCTTTTCAAGCACATCTGATAAAACCGCATGTTCATGGATGTTGGCCATAAATATCCTTCCATGTTGATCTTCCGGGAAAGCATCTGAGAGATAGACCCTCGCTCCGCCATGAGCCGATCTGTGTCGGTGATCAGCAATGGTTTGGATGTCGGAATACAAATATGAGTTGAAGTGTGAACCTCCCTGACGTTGATAGATCCCACCCGGCATTACATGCCAGAGATGTGGTATCACACAGGCAGAGATGAAAAGCTGACCTTTGGCATCATAATCAATCCCCCAGGGGTTACTAAAACCATGTGCCACCACCTCAAAAATGTCTTTGGTGGGATGGTATCGCCAGACGCCTCCGTTGATATCCACACCATCTGCCTCCAGGAGATCAGCGGGAAAGGCATCCCGATGCTTGTAGATATGACCTTCACCAATAGGTTTCCGAATCTTGGATGGAGTAGCAAAACCTTCCAGTCCATACAACCAGCCGTCTGGGCCCCAGTGAAGACTGTTAATGGTCTCATGTCGGTCCCGAATGCCCCATCCCGTAAGCCTCACTTCGATGTCTTTCATGTCCGCCTTGTCATCCTTATTCCTGTCAGGAACAAAAAGGAGGTTAGGGGGTGCGGCCAGGAAAATACCATCAAACCCTACCGCAATGGCTGAAGGGAACGGTATTCCTTCTAAAAAGACTTTTCGGCTATCTGCTTTACCATCACCATCTGTATCTTCTATAATAAGGATTCTACTATCCCCTGAATTGGAGAAGCCGGTTTGTCTGGTTTCGTAGTCCCGGTTTTCAGCCACCCAAAGTCTTCCTTTGTGATCCCAACAAAAGGCAATGGGTTGTGTGATCATGGGCTCCCCTGCCCAGGCATTTACCTTGTAGCCGTCTTTAATGGTCATGGCTTCCACAGCTTCTTCCGGGTTCAGGAATTTTGCGTCACGGCCCTCCTGACGAGCCAGGTCCCAAAGGGCAGCCACCGAGTAGAAGTGACCTTCTACATAGTCGGTCCATTTTTCGGTAAGTGATACGTTATCAAGTTCTCCTGTAAAGACCCGGATCTGATGTTTGATGATCTCGTTTTCGCCTTTTTTGATTTTCCAGTCACCAAGTCTGGCTCTGACAGGGCCTATACCCAGCTGACTATCTACTCGCCATGGTTGCGGAAATCCACTGTTTTGGGTATGGTCAAAAATGGTTATGTGAGCCAGGTCTTCACGGCCTTCTACTTGCATACCAACATCCACCCACATGGCGCGCTGGCCTTCAGCAGCATTGTTTTTTTGTCGGGCGGCGTTTACAACTTCACCTTTTATGCCTTCTTTCCAGGGCATTCGGAGAAACAATCCTCCATAGTCGTATTCTCCAATGGTGATATCGACCAGGGCCTCACCAGTCCATTCCAGATCCAGGATATATTCACCATCCACTACCTGCATCGCCCAGAACTGAGTCTCTTTCAGGATTGGTGAGCCAGTGGAATCCAGCAAATGGTAGACCGTTTCCCATTTCACAGCTTTTCCGGTTTCAACCAGAATATCGGCTGATACTTTTTGCCAGTAATTGTCCCCAGGGTGGTGAAAGTAATCTCTTCCATTCACCCTGGTGAAGCCCCAGTAAAGTCCTGTCTGATGCTTGTGGTGGGAAGGGCTGAACTCAGTGAGTACACCTTTTCCATCCGGAGTCACAATCGGGTGTATAAATGGTCTAAAGTCGGACCTCGTATTTTGAACGAGGATAGATGCTGTTTCTCCCTCCCGAAATATCGAGATGGTTGAGTCGGAATCCATTTTGATCACCAGGTCAGGGTTTTCCTGGCTTTCCTTTTGAGTAGATGGACTACATCCGATTACCAGAGCTGCAAGCAGCACGCAGTTGATTCTCCACATGGGATTTGGGTTTTATTGAGTAAAGTCAGGAAGCTTTCTGATCTCTCCGTTATTCATGGCAGAATCATGGGCAAGGATACCCACGCATGTGATGTTGGCTGATTCAACCGCATTCGGATACGGAGCTCTTTTCTCTGATAGGGCAGAGACAAATTCATGGACCAGGTGTGGGTGTGATCCTCCGTGTCCTGCTCCCTGAATAAAGGACAGGTGCTGATGCTCATCCGCATCATACACACCACCTGTTGTAAACGGTGCAATTTCATCTGGCAACAAATGAGCGTAATCAGGGATCTTCACTCTTTCCGGTTGTTCACCAGTGTGGATCACGCTGTCCTCATGTTCGATCAACGTCCACTCAAAAGACTTTTTCGATCCATATACATCAAAGCTCTCCCGATACTGTCTAGCAGTGTTGAAGAGCGAACGGGTGATCTCAGCAGACAGATCTGAATCTTTCAGCTTGATATGACAGGTCTCGATGGCAAAGGGAGAGTTGTATTTGCCAATAAGTTTTTCATCAATCCTACCGGAACCAAAGCAGGACACATACTCGGCTTTTGCTCTTGGTAATGCTAATACCGGTCCCACGCAGTGAGTTGCATAATACATAGGAGGAAGCCCTTCCCAATAACCCGGCCAGCCTGCCATCTCCTGCTGGTGTGAAGCCCTCAGAAACTGGATCTTACCAAGATCTCCTTTCTCATACATTTCTTTGACAAACAAGAACTCCCTGCTGTAGATAACAGTCTCCATCATCATGTAGGTCAGACCCGTTTTGGCTACCAGTTCCACGATTTCTTTACATTCTTCCACGGTAGTAGCCATGGGTACAGTGCATGCCACATGCTTGCCAGCTTTCAGCGCTTTTATACTTTGTTGAGCA
This sequence comes from Cyclobacteriaceae bacterium SS2, assembly GCA_019192515.1. Lineage (GTDB taxonomy): Bacteria > Bacteroidota > Bacteroidia > Cytophagales > Cyclobacteriaceae > UBA7330. The sequence goes on along the minus strand of JAHCMM010000292.1, from coordinate 10,447 downwards.
TGGTCCGGAATAGGGGTATTGATATGTACTGCGTCTACATTTGGATCTTTTAGCAGCTCATCATAGTCCTGATATCGCTTTTCAATACCAAAGTTATCACCAACCTCATCAAGCTTTGATTTGGTTCGTGCACAGATGGCATACATCTCTGCGTTGAGATGTCTTTGATAGATGGGGATAAATTCCGCACCAAAACCTAATCCGATAATGGCTATTCTTATTTTTTGGGATGACATATTAATATTGAGTTAATTCAATAACAAATGTGTGAGATATTTTCATGAAATGCTTCTCTTATATCGTCATAAAATGACTGTATTTTGTCCTATATTGGGTATTATTTTAATTATTATGTGAAAATAGAGTATGAGTGTGCAGGCTAACCCAAAACGCGTTCTCAGGAAAAAACCCATTGAGGATAATAAAGTATATGCCGTTCATTTATTGGATTCGCCTTATTTCGACCCAAACTNTCATTCCCATCCAGAGTTTCAGTTGTTTGTTGTGCTAAAAGGCCATGGAACAAGGTTCGTGGCGGATAGCGTCACCCATTTCAAGGAAGGGGACATGGTTTTTACTGGGCCACACGTTCCGCATATGTGGCGCAGTGATCACAGCTATTTTGATGGATCAGAAGATCTGGAGAGTAGGGGAATGGTCATTTATTTTCATGAAAACCTGTTGGGCAAGGGGCTACTTGAAAAAGATGAGGCACTCAAGGTAAGACATCTTTTTCAGGAAGCTTCAAGAGGCATTGAAATCAAGGGAGACACAAATGCCGAGGTTACCAGGTTGATGAAAAAGCTTTATGAAGCCGATGGTTTTAAGGGTATTATCATTTTACTGAATATTCTACACCTGATATCCAATTCTATGGAGATCAGACCAATTGGTAGCTTGTGGTATCGCAACAAATATTCAACTTCTGATACAGAGCGGATGAACCTTGTTCAGAATTATGTGATGGAACATTTCAGGGAGAAGATATCACTTGACAATGTAGCTGCCATTGCTAGCATGAAGCCAAGCTCTTTCAGCCGGTACTTCAGGAGCAGGGCAAATAAAACATTTTCAGATTTTTTAAGTGAAATCAGAATAAGATATTCATGCAAGTTACTCAGGGAGACGAATGCGCCTATTGTTGAGGTATGTTACCAGTCGGGGTTCAATACCCTTTCCAACTTCAATAAACAGTTTAAAGAGGTGAATAGTCGCACTCCACGGCAATACAGGGAAGAATATGGAAGTTTATATTGAATAATTGCTGCAAAATATTTTATCTTCAGCCGAAAAGTTTCATTCTGACCTAATTACCCAATAATGAAGTGTAAGTATACAGTGCTGATCCTATTGTTTAACCTCTTCTTTTTCACCCTTTTTTCTCAATCTCTTCAGGTTGTAACACCAGAAACTGTAGGACTTTCTTCAGAGAGGCTTGAGCGACTTACCGGCAGATTTGAGCAATATGTGACAGATAAAAAGATGGCGGGGAGTGTTATTCTGGTTGCCAGAAAAGGGAAAGTAGCCTACTACAATGCCATTGGGATGTCAGATATTGATTCAAAACGTGTGATGAAAGAGGATGCCATATTCAGGATCGCATCCCAAACCAAGGCCATCGTTAGTGTCGGTGTAATGATTTTGCAGGAGCAGGGAAAACTGCTTATTAGTGATAAAGTTGGTGACTACATACCTGAGTTTTCGGAGACTACAGTGGCTGAGCTTAAGGAAGATGGTAGTTACGAAGTAGTCAAAGCCAGTCGGCCCATCACCATCAGGGATCTGCTCACCCACACTGCTGGTATCAATTATGGAGGTGGCCATGTGTCTGATGCCTGGAGCGAAGCGGGTATTCAGGGTTGGTATTTTGCGGATCGCAATGAAACCATAGGAGAGGTTATTCCAAGAATGGCCAGGTTACCCAATGTAAGCCACCCGGGTACCCAATGGGTGTATGGATATAACACAGATATCCTGGGACTTGTCATTGAAAAGGCATCGGGGAAACCTCTAGATCAATTTTTGCAGCAAGAAGTACTTGATCCTCTGGGCATGAAAGACACACATTTTTTCTTGCCAAAGGAGAAGAAGGATCGGTTGGCGACGGTATATAATCCACGAGATGGTGCATTGAAGCCAGCCCCGGAAAAAGGAATGATGAATGCACAAGGTGCCTATATCAATGGTCCAAGGAAGTGTTTTTCAGGAGGAGCCGGCTTGCTATCCACAGCCAAAGATTATTACCTGTTCCTTCAAATGCTAGCAAATGGTGGTGAACTGAATGGTACACGGATACTAGCGCCCAGTACTGTAAATCTGATGATCACCGATCACCTTGATGGTATTGATTTTCGACCAGGTCTGGGCTTTGGTCTTGGTTTCGATATTGTAAAGGATACCGGAGCCACAGGAACTTATGGATCTGTCGGCACTTTTGGATGGGGGGGAGCTTATGGTTCCAAATATTGGGTGGATCCGGAGGAAGAACTGGTGGTTGTGTATTTTACCCAGCTCCGTCCAGGATCTGTAGTGAGTGATCAACTAATGCTCAGATCCTTAATATACCAATCCATCATTTTTGACTGATTAAAGCTATCTTTATTAAAAATAAACAACAATCACATGGACAAACCCTGGTTTAAAAGCTATCCAAAAGGAGTACCACACGAAATCAATCCGGAACAATACGAATCACTTGTTGATCTTTTCGAAGTCACCTTCAGAGAATACCCTGACCAGCCGGCCTTTGAAAACATGGGTAAGGTCCTTACCTATAGAGAAGTGGATTCTATGTCCGCAGCCTTTGCAGCTTACCTGCAACATGATTGTGGTCTTAAGAAGGATGATAAGATAGCCATCATGATGCCCAATGTGTTGCAATACCCGATTGCACTGCTGGGTGCCCTTCGAGCCGGCCTTGTTGTGGTGAATACCAATCCATTATACACACCAGGTGAGATGCTTCACCAGTTTACGGATTCAGAGTCAAAAGCTATTGTGATCCTGGAGAATTTTGCCTCAAACCTGCAAAAGATCCTTGACCAAACATCCATCAAACATGTGGTGGTAGCAAGTATCGGAGGGATGATCGGAGGACTCAAGGGTGCGATTGTCAATTTCGTGGTCCGCAAGGTCAAAAAAATGGTCCCTGCCTATTCTCTGCCCGGTTCAGTTAAATTTCAGGAAGCACTTGCCAAAGGGAAAGGAAAAACCCTCGACAGACCGAAGATCCAGCCTAAGGATATTGCTTTTCTACAGTATACAGGGGGCACAACCGGCGTTTCGAAAGGAGCCATGCTTACCCACAGGAATATGGTTTCAAACCTGGAGCAGGCCAATGCGTGGGTGGTGCCTGGTGATCTCAAGCCGCAGGAAGAGATCTTTATCACTGCCTTGCCGCTCTACCATATTTTTGCCCTCACAGCTAATCTTTGTCTAGCTATCAAGCTGGGAGCCAAAAACGTGCTCATCACGAATCCCAGGGACATGGCAGCATTCCTTGGTGAGATGAAAAAGCACAAGTATTCATTGATCACCGGTGTAAACACCTTGTTTATCAAAATGATTAACCATCCCAAGTTCAAAGAAATTGATCATTCCAATTGCAAGGTGGTACTTGCCGGGGGTATGGCGCTGCAGCGATATGTGTTGGAGGAATGGGAAAAACTGACAGGTTTCAGGATCGCCGAAGCTTATGGGTTGACAGAAACTTCACCAGGTGTGTGTATCAACCCACTTGATGGTAACATTCAAATTGGGTCTATCGGATTNCCTATTCCAAGTACCGACATCAAACTGATCGACGAAGATGGTAAAGAAGTCAAGAAAGGGGAGAAAGGAGAGCTGTGTATCAAAGGGCCTCAGGTAATGGCCGGATACTGGAAAAAGCCGGATGAGACCAAGCTGGTGATGACGGATGATGGGTTTTTCAAATCAGGGGATATTGCTGTAATGCTCGAAGGTGGATTTTTCAAGATCGTCGACCGTAAGAAAGAAATGATCCTGGTTTCTGGCTTCAATGTGTACCCTAATGAAGTGGAGGATGCCATTGCCATGCATCCTAAAGTGCTGGAAGTTGGGGCAATCGGAGTACCGGACAAAAGTCAGACGGAGGCGGTCAAAGTGTTTGTAGTCAAGAAAGATGATTCGCTCACAATCGAGGAACTTAATAAACATTGTGACGAGTGCTTAACTGGCTATAAGCAACCCAAATACATCGAGTTTGTGGATGAGCTACCAAAATCTAATATTGGAAAGATCCTGAGAAGAGTGCTCAAGGAGGAGGACGCTAAAGTAAATACTTACAACTGAGCTTGATATTTATAAACTCCTTGTAGTGCAGCATATGAAATAACTACCTCAGTAGGCCCCAATGCATAGGGGCCTATTTCATAACTATTGTAATAGAATACAATTCCAGCTTCATTGAATCCAAAATTCTCAGTGAGATAAAACTCATCATTGTCAAAAGTGAAACCAGCGTCCGAGAATGGCTGGTTTACTGTTAAGTTTTTTGCTGATCTAAACTGCTTTTCAGCAAGTTCTTTCAATTTCTCCTGGTCAGAAATGAAATAATCAAGATCTTCAATCTTGTACCCGTCCATCGATAGGTTTTGGTATTCTTTATTGCTTAGGGGATGTGCACCACCCGTGTAGGCACTTGTTGTGGTGGAAAAAGTCAGAAAGGATGCATGCTGATATGTGACAGCAATCTCAATTTCAATTGTCCACGGTGTTTGTACATCGGGGAATTCATTTTTGAATGACTTGTAACTCTGAATAAACTCTTCTACCTGGGCTTCATAATTATCCAGAGGCTTGTTGGACATGGTGAAGTCTTCAAGTACTGACTTTATCTGATTTTCAATGAATTGATTAAAAATCTTGTGATCAGACTCATTAAACAAGGGGTAATGAATGGTAACTTTAGCACAATTATTTTCACATTGACCTTCCTTTCTGGAAAGGACCTTCGTTTCGAATACTAATTTGGGGCTTACTTCCTGTTCGTATTTTTGGTGAATATTTTCGTTATAAATGCCTTGATCATGGATATTTTCTCCTTTTTTTGCGGGAGTATCACAACCATACAAACAATAGCAGAGAACAATAGTAGTTATAGCAAGTCTCAATGACATTCAATTGGAGGTTTTGTTCACTGCGAATTTGACTAATATTTATTTACATACTTTATAAAATGAAGAAATTAGTAAGCCTACTTCTATTTAATGCTTTATTATTTGCATATACCAGTGCATTTGCGCAAACAGATAGCGCAGCAGTAAAAAAGGATACTTCCTATTGGACTGCAGGAGGTATCAATTCCATCACATTCTCACAGGTTTCGTTAAAAAACTGGGCTGCTGGTGGTCAAAATTCAGTCTCCATCAATGGGTACCTGGGGCTTTTTGCGGATTTGAGAAAAGAGCGGCAAACCTGGGAAAATTCGATTGACCTGGCTTACGGGCTGATCAAGCAAGGAGATGTTGACTTCACCAAGTCTGATGATAAGTTAAACTTTGTCACCAAGTATGGTTATCAGATCAACAATAACAACCAGAAGTGGTTTTTCAGTGGTCTGTTGGATTTTAAGACACAATTTACAAATGGTTTTGCTGCGGCAGACATGGACAGTGTAATATCCACTTTTATGGCTCCGGGTTATCTGGTGTTGGGATTGGGGGTTGACTTTAAACCCAGCAAAGTTTTATCTATCAACTATATACCCGTCACCGGCAAGTTTACATTTGTGATGGATGAAAGATTGTCACAGCTAGGAGCATATGGTGTGGACCCTGGTTCTAAGTCACGGGCTGAGCTTGGTTCCTTTTTAAGAGTGAAATTCAAGGATGAGATCATTAAGAATGTTAAGCTTGATTCACGTTTGGAACTCTTCACCAATTATGTAGAGAACTTTGGAAACATTGATGTAAACTGGCAAAATGGCTTTGTGTTCAAAGTAAATGGCTGGCTGACCACAAATTTCTTCACCCAGCTTATCTATGATGATGATATCGACATCCAGGTGGATAACAACAATGATGGTACGATTGATGAAGTGGGCCCAAGAGTTCAATTCAAGAGCGTTTTGGGAGTTGGTGCCACTTTCACATTTGGTGACGATCGGAAGAAAAAAGAATAAATAAGAAACTATTTTGCCTCGAATGCAGGTAGGGGTGGTTTGATATGCAGGTCCCGTTGAGGGAATGGGATTTCTATTCCTTCCTCACGGAATCTTTTGAAAATCTCGAAATACAGTTCAGACTTTAGTACGTTAGGCTTATCGGTGTGAGTAGTAGTCCATACAGCCAGGTGAAAATTGAGTGAGCTATCTCCAAACTCGCTAAACAGTACTGTGGCTTCCGGATGATCATTTACATGTGGGTTTTTCTTCGCTACTTCCAATAATATTCTTTTAACCTGTTCTGGGTCTTCATTATAGCTCACCCCAACCGGGATGCGAAAGCGAATATTCCGGTCATTGTGACTCCAGTTGATCACCCTGCTGGAGATAAATTCTGAGTTTGGAACAATGATAGAAATGTTGTCATTTGTCTGGATCATTGTCGCCCTAAAAGAGATGTTGATAACGTCGCCCTGTACATCGCCCACTTCGATCCGATCACCCACCTTGATAGGCTTCTCAAAAAGGATGATGATCCCGGAAATGAAATTGTCTGTGATGTTTTGAAGACCAAATCCGATACCAACCCCCAGGGCACCAGCTAACAAAGTCAACGCACTCAAATCAATACCCGCAGTCTGAATGATCACGATACTTCCCACGAAAATGATGATGATACGTGTAATGGATGCTATCGATGCACTTACTCCTTTTTCCAGGTTGGCCTTTGGTAAAATGGTCTTGATTAATAATCGCCTGATTATTTTAGAGAAATAGCCTAGTAGGATAAAAGCGATGAAAAAATAGAAAATGGTCCCAAGGTTGATCTCGTTTCCTCCGAGTTCGAAAAGTGGGTTTTTCAGAAATTCTCTGAATGTATCATATGACTCCTGGAATGTCTCCAAAAAGGTATCGTATACATTATCCATCAGTAAACAATATAAGTCAATTTAATGAATTGATATCAGGAATAAGTAGTGAAGAATCACCATAGCTCAAAAATCGATAGTCTTTTTTCAGGGCTTCGTCATAAATTCTCTTCCAGTCATTTCCTACAAAAGCAGCCACCAGCAATATGAGTGTTGAGGAAGGAAGATGGAAGTTGGTAATAAGTCCCTTACAGATTTTGAATTCATAACCGGGAAAGATGAATATTTCCGTATTACCCAATAGCCTGGACTCGCCTTTTTCCTTCATAACCGAGAGCACGTTATTCAAGCTTTCTTCAAGAGTAATTTTTTCTTTGTTTGCATAGTAAGGCATCATCTTAGAGATGTGGAACTCAGCATCACCAAGTGCTATTTTTACACCATACCAGTAAAGACTTTCGAGTGTACGCATACTGGTGGTTCCCACTGGGATCACCTTATTCTTTTCCAGTAGACGCTCAATCAATGATTGGGTAATGACAACCTGTTCATTGTGCATGGGGTGTTCCTCTACACTGGATTTCATGGGCATAAATGTACCGGAAGAGACATGAAGCGTAAGATATTCCTGGGATATACCCTTTGCCTGAAGTTTGGCCATCACATCATCAGAGAAGTGCAGGCCTGCTGTTGGAGCAGCCACTGCACCTTCATATTTGGAGTATACTGTTTGATACCTGGGTTTATCTTCATCATTCATCTCCCGCTTTAGATAAGGTGGGAGCGGTACTTTGCCCACCATTTGCAGGATCTCTGAGAAGGAATACAGTGGTGGCCACATGAAGATAACCTGTTGCTCGTCCTTTTTTATAGCCTCGAGCATTACACCTTCTTTGATAAAATAGGTAAGTGGAGTCTCACCTTTCCATCGTTTTGCATTGCCGATCATACACTTCCAGGTGCATGACCCTTTTGAATTAAGTGTTTCTTCATGCAATGGCGATGGCTCTACCGGATCCAGCAGGAATATTTCAATATGTGCTCCGGTTTCTTTTTGGAAGACAAGTCTTGCTGGTATTACCCGGGTGTCATTAGAAACCAACAAAGCATCAGGGGGAATGAGGTCCACAATATCTTTGAAGATGTAATGAGAAATCTCACCCGCTTTATAAAATAGTAATTTCGATGCCGATCTTTCTTTTAATGGATACTTTGCAACTTTACCCGGAGGAAGGTTGTATTGATAATCCTTTAAATTGAGGTCATTCCAATTCATAAACACATGTTGAAACTCGAATATAAGCCCTATACCCTGGATTTTAAATTTGAGGCAGGAACTTCACGCGGAGTGATGACAAAACATGAGGTTTTGTTCATCAAAATCCATGACACATCCAACCCCTCTGTAGTGGGATATGGAGAAATAGCTCCTTTGCCTGGGCTGAGCGAAGAGAAGTATGATGATGCCGAGGAGGTCCTTAAGAAAATACAAGTAAAGGTTGGCTCATGCAATACTCCCACCAATATGGGAGATTGCCTTGACCTGGCATATAAGTTATGCCCGGAAGGATATTCGAGCGTCATCTTTGGGTTGGAAACGGCATTACTTGATTTGTGGAATGGAGGAAAAAAGGAATTATTCAAAGTCTCAATTCCGGAAGGAAAGCAAGGTATTCCTATAAATGGCCTGATATGGATGGCCGATAAGGAATCGATGAAAGATCAGGTAAAGGCAAAAATTGAGCAGGGGTTTGATTGCATTAAAATGAAAGTTGGGGCTCTCAATTTTAAGGATGAGCTAGAAGTGATCGAATTCACAAGAAGTGTGTTTGACGGAGTCCTGCGCTTAGATGCCAATGGTGCTTTTAAAAATAACGAGGCACTTAAGAAGCTGAATGAGTTGGAGCCCTTTAATATCCACTCAATTGAGCAACCTATTATTCCCAGGCAGCTAGAGGCTATGCAACTGATCTGTAGAAAGTCCAGGATCCCAATTGCATTGGATGAGGAGCTGGTGGGGGTCACTGATAGATCTCATCGGGTAGAGCTTCTCAGGTTTATCAGACCTTCCTATATTATCTTGAAACCCACCTTACATGGGGGACTTGCTTCTTGCATGGAATGGATTTCCATTGCAAATCAGATGGAAATCGGTTATTGGATTACTTCAGCTTTGGAGAGTAATCTCGGTCTCAATGCCATTGCTCAGTTTGCGGATTATGTAAATGCGCCGGGTCATCAGGGTCTGGGCACTGGGACCCTTTATCAAAATAATATTAGTTCGCCACTGAGCATCGTTAGTGGATCCATCTTTTATGATCCGGCGATAGAGTGGGAGACGATATTTTAGTTTCTGTGAGTATTGTCTCTGTCAGCTACAGCCAGTACTCCACCAGTTTTCTTTCCTAACAGGTTGATTCTAAGTGTTACCATATAAGTTGGTCGAAAAGATCTTACTCCCACACCAGCTCCTATAGAAACCAGTTTAAAAGGGGTATATCCGCCCTGAAGGCTGGGTGTAATCACGAAGTTCTCATCATTGGCAAGTCCTGCCCTGGTCTTGAATTGAAGCTCAAACTTTTCACTGTTAAGAATAATAGGGTAAGAAAAGAAAGCGCCATAAAGTTTTGTTTCCGTATTACGGGGAGCTTGTTCACCAAACTCTATAGTGGACGTTGACTGTTGAATAAAACCACCCACCTGGATTTTGTTTTTGAAGTTAAATCCAATTGATGTACCCAGTTTTGGGTCAATCTGAGTGTGCTCCATATAAGATTCAGCGATAAAGCTTTGAGATGAAGCCTGATAAAAAATAACGATAGTTGCGAGGAGAGTAAATACTTGTTTCATTGTGCCCTTGTTTTAAATTCTTTTACAAATTTGGAACAAGGAGGCACGTTATATAAGAGTGATTAACCTATTATGAAATTTAGGTGAAAAGCGATCAGATGGTGAGAATAGAAGTAGGTGATATACGTAAGGGATCATTTTGAATGAAGTTTGTGATCACCAAAATCCCGCTGGTTTTATTGGAAACAAAATATCCCGTGTAGCAAAGCACTATAGACTTCGCCGACCGGGATACTTAATAGTGTAACTTCTGAGGATTAACTTACCCTTTCTACTTTCCTGTTTTCAAATAAAGTGTGCTTCCAGAAATTCAGCTTGGTGATATTCTGATAATGAACAAGAATTGAAAATTGTATTTTCTGCGGTTTCTTTGACATGACTTTGTTTTTTGTGTTTATAAATATTTTCATTGTTAAATCTGCTTAAGGGTACGTTGAGTACTTTTCCTGATTGAATCAATAGAAAGTTGTCTTGAAGCGATACAGGATTCGGTGTTTTAGTTTCTGTGAGTATTGTCTCTGTCAGCTACAGCCAGTACTCCACCAGTTTTCTTTCCTAACAGGTTGATTCTAAGTGTTACCATATAAGTTGGTCGAAAAGATCT
>JAHCMM010000291.1 GCA_019192515.1 Cyclobacteriaceae bacterium SS2 | reverse complement strand
ATATTCCTTCTCTAGTTGACTGTAGGTCTGGAGCCCTAATAAAACGGCGTTTTTATTGGATCTGCAAGTAGCCATATAATCTGCCAGTCCGTGAATATAAACGGTAGGTACTTCATCAATGGCATAAAGCACAGGGCGCTTGCCAGGCTGATTAAGTACTTTGTTCAACAGGGTCAATAGTATAGATAAAGCAGGGCTGATACCTTCCCGTTTCTCCATGTCATTGCAGATGCATAGCCATTGCGGATCCTCAGGGTCATTGAGCTGAATATTGACATCATTGCCGGAGAATACCCAAAACAATTCAGGACTGGTCAGCGCATTCATGGCATTTCGTAGTGTGGCCATGACTCCTTGTACTTGTTGGTCCGCACCCTTTTCAAGCGCTTCGGTAATTGGTCTGGCCAGTCTGGCAATCTCATCATCCTGTTTCAGCCAATTGGTAAACAAATCGGTTTCAGAGGTGATGGCGGATATCACATGTGGGAGTGTGCAGTGCTCCTTGTAGTTTTTTGCAAAGTTCCNTATCGTTGCATGTATCAGTCCTATGGCTGAGTTGGCCCAAAAATCCCGCTTTCTAATCCATTCTCTTTCCAGGGCCAGAGCAAAAGTGGTTGCTGCATTTTTCGCAGCAAGGCTTGAATTGATGACTTTTGGTGAAATCAGGTTTAAACGGATAGATTGATCCAGGTTGGTGAAACTGATCATCTTGATATTGGGAATCTTACCAGAATAGTTCCGAGGTGTATGCTTCTTTAAATAGGCATGTGCTTTGAATACGGTTTCAGTTAGAGGTGTACCCTTGAAATCATAGACCACACCAGTGAACCCGGAAAGCATCATTTGAAAAATCATCGGATCAATAATTGAAACGGATTTACCACTTCCCGCTGATCCGATGGCCCAGGTATGACGGAACGGAGCATTTAGAACTAAGGGGCCTTCCACTGTTTTTAATTCAATATCGTAATTCCCACTCTTGTAGGTTGATAAACCTAATTTTTCGGACTTTCTGATGTTTTTAACATTGATACCAATGGAATTCATCAGGTCCGGAATCAGGACAATTAATCCAACAGATCCAAGAACAAATGACCCCGGGTAAACGGCAAGGTGGAACGCTTTAGGGAATAGGGTAATAAGGTCCCTGATCCAAAACAGGTATCCGAAGGATAACATGGTCAGCAATGAAAAGACCAAGATCCCTGTACCGTTGGTTTTCGCTTTCTTTTTACGTGATAAGGAAAGCAGCATGAAAACAAACAAAATATACAGTGTTTTCCAGATGATGTGATTGGTAAGGATTTTCGTCTGGATAATGGTAAAAGTGCTTTTCCCAAATCGGGTTAGTAGCTCAGGATCCAGAATCACCAGATACTCTATTAACAAAAAACTCATCATAAGGATGAGTAAGAAAATCAATAACAAGTTTAATTGTGACTTGGTCCTGTCCATTCACGATCAGTTTTAGGTAAACTTAATACAATTTAGCATCAAATATTTTGACCCGTTAATGATCAGGACCCTGATACTTCCATCTTTGCTTGTTTTCCTCTTCGTCAGCTGCCCGCTGTGTTCCACTCTTAACTTTAGCCATCGATTTTGTCAGAAGCGCTTTGTTGACAGATGATCTCNAATTGCGAAGTTGTGATCGATTGATCCTACTGAGAAATTGCTTCTCTTCTTTTTGAAGAGTATGGATCTTTTTAATAATCTGCTGATAAGTCAGGTTTAATGCGGAACTTTTGATCTTGTAGTCCATATGGTAAAAAACGAGTGATGTATTACCATCTTTCCTCTTAGTCAGCTTAATCTCTACCCCTTCTTTATCCAGCCTTGAGATTAGATCTTCCCACGATTCTGAATAGTTTATATTTCGATGTATCCTGGATTTTACATACGCTTTTACTGCATTAAACTCAAAGTCCGTATGGGTATGGGTTAGCGATTCCAGGTCCTCTCCCCTATCTCTTTCTTTACTCCAATACTTGCTTAGTTCGTGCCACGAATATTGGGGGTCCAATTTTGCTCCCTTCATAAAAAGTGATTGGTATCCGTAGGTGATATCTTTCTGGTTGGCCAGAAATCTTGCATAATACCCTAACCCCTCATCGTTAAATTTCTCAATAAATTCTTGAACTGACCTCGATTCACTTTTAATGATCCTGGCTCTTTTTTGCATTTCCGCCTTCCTTGAAAGCGCAATTAAATCAGCCTTGGTAAGCAATCTGATCATTGACTGAAAATCTGCAGACCTGTCCCTGGACTTGTAAAGATTTCTGATTTCTTCATTGGTCATACGATCGGCATTGGCCTCGATCGCTAAATCAAACGCCGGATCGGGAGTTTGTTCATTCTCGAGAAGTAGTTTTTGATAGTGTGCAATAGCCTTTGCATAGCGGAAGTTGTCAGGGTTGTTGTCGATGCTGTGACCAATTGATCTTTCAGACAGACTCCTGAGGCCATATTCCTTTTCCAGACGTCGACTCATCCTGGTACTCTTGAAAAAATCGTCGCGGGTTGGAATAAGTTTTCCCTGACTATTAGAGGCGGTAACGAAGACATGCCAGTGATCATGTGCTTTGTCCTGGTCACGATAGGCACATCGTAGTGTTTGGTCATACCCCATCCCTTCCAGGTACTCCAGAATAATTTTTCTTTTGGTAACCAATTCTACTTTGTCCTCATCCGGAAAGTTTACTGAAATATGATGGAAATGCGATCCTCGTTTATTGGGGTTATTCAATTCCATATGTGTTGTCATTGATCGCGAGATGGATAGCGCGTCTTCCATTGGAATGGTGGCAATGATATAGTCCTTGGAAGCTACATTCTTTTTTACCTTTTCTTCATGGTATTCAATGGCATCTCCGATGTTATGGTAGCTGTAATTTTTAAGAATCTTGGCGATCATTTTCCAGTATGCTTTTTAGATAATGCAATATTTCACTTTGATTCTTCATTATGGTCTCGGCAAAAGCATCCGGACTTCGGGAAAGCTCGTGGGTAATCGATAGCTCATTTAAGCTTTTTACGGCCTGGTTCAGATTCACACCTTGTTTATGAATTTCGTTGAAAATCGCTTTGTACCCGTCACCATAAAAGGTAGGATTCTTTCGTAGAAGAATCTCCCTGCAGTATTTCGAAAAATCAATGTTGGCTTCCTTAGACTTTTTCGAAAGTGCATTGTACTCCTGATCGTTCATCCAGATTGTTCGAGGCTTTCTGGTGTCTGTCTTTTTCGGTCGACCCCTACCCTGCTTTTCTACCGTTTCTACTTTTTTCATCCAAATCTTTTTAAGCAATCCAAACGAAGTGCCGGTTGCGTTCCCCAATCCGGTCCCTCGGTTGGGCAAGGTCTAATTTCCGGCTGAATGAGGAATACGAAACGAATGTGTAGTATTTTTCAGATGCGGAAATTATACCTTGCGTTTCCTATTACACGAACATAGTTTAAACTCTCCAATAACACCAGCAATTGCCTGGATTTTTAAGCTATTTTAGAAATGGGCGATTTTTAGACCCGCTAACAGTTTGAAGACACAATGTGGACTAGACCACTACACACGTACTATCCCCATGTCACAGACGATATAAACCATGAAATAAGCTACTTTTACGATCCGGGTATTCCCCCACCTATTTCAGTTCTTTGAATGAGTAATCTTGTTGTTTCTGTTTTCGAAATCGTCGAAACTGTATAATATTATAATTTTATAATTTAACTATTTTATTATTTTATAATATTATTTATTCATTCTTTTATACATTCGTTTTTGAATTACCTAATTAATAAAAGAAGTAATTAATTATTGTATTTATTTATTAATTCATTTACTTTTGAACAAATCGATTAATTGATTAACTAATTTGTTAAACAGATTTCAACTAGGTGCTTATGGAAACCAAACTCATATTGTTTGCCAATCTAAAGGGGGGAGTAGGGAAGTCTACTTTGACCAACTGGGCAGCTGTAAACTTCTATCACAATACTGATTGTTCAGTATTGGTCCTGGACGGTGATATGAAGCAACAGAGTATTGTGAAATGTCGCAACAGAAACGAAGCGGAATATAAAGGGGAGACACCCTGGGAGGATGTACCCATGTATGACCTGTTACCCATGGAAGCCTCTAACTTTTTGAATAAATACCTGGAGGTCATTGATGGCAATTATGACATTGTCTTATTTGACGTTCCCGGTAGTGTGGAGAGTGATGATATTCTCAACGCTTATATGATGGCTGATGTAATCATCGTCCCATCCTCGCATGGGGACATGGACATTGATTCTTCTAATGAGATCATTGAGTTTATCAGGAATACGGTCATTCCAAAACGCAAAGCAAAGGACCTGGATACACAGGTGTATTGGTTGCTGAATAAAGTAAGTATGCAACTAAAATCCGTTAAGGAGATCATTGAGACCGCTGAAACAGATCCTATGTTTGAAGGGATTCCTTTAATGAAATCCTACATTCCAAATCTCCCGGCAAAGGCTCAGGTATCGGTGAATACAGTCGACTTTGGAGAAGACATGGAGTTTTATAACAAATACATCAAACCCTGGGGTGAGGAGATCTTATCTATTGTTGGTGTTAAAAGTCTAGAAAAAGCTTAGTCCGATGACAGAACAAACGAAATCAAGCAAAAACAAAAAGGCCTTGCTGGAAGAGCTTAAAGGCAACACGCAGAGTGGTGAGTCCAAAAGGTCTCGCGGACCAGTGCATCTGAAAGAAGGTTCTCTGATAGGGACTGAACAAAAGGCAAAGGAATCAGACCAGGAAGTAGTGGTAGACTTTATTTATAAAGTGGATCATGAAAAATGTGAAGTCTCTTTTTATGAAAAAGTCGAGGGAGATAAGTCAGATCTTATTTGGGACTTTGGCAATGGGCAGACGTTTGAAGGAGCTTCTCCTGACAAAGTGAGCTACGATGAACCTGGAAGATACACTGCAACATTAACTGATCGGATCTCAGGAATGGCCAAAGAAAAAACCTTTGCCATCAAGCATGATTCGGAAAGTAAGGATAGTGCTGAGGATAAACTGAAGGTTGATAAGATCAAAAGCAGTTACACCGGTGGACTGGAGTCGTTTATTGAAAATGCCAGAAGGGAAGAATTTGATTTTGGAGTTAACAATGTGCGCCTGTCAAAAAACATACATGGTGTCCTTTCGAAGATTTGTGTGAATAAGGTTACAATTACTAGCCTTACCAACTACATCATTTCCAATTTTATTGAAGAGAATCGCAATGAAATCAAGAAGTACATTGAGAAGAACAACCAGTTTGATTTTTAAGCAATGAATAAAAGTAATGTATCAGTGATTGAGTCCTTTTGACAAATTCTTGGATAGACTCTGATTTCGTTCTTCTTTCTTAGCGTTACTCTTTTCGATGTCCCTGAGTTTAACCTGGGTGCGTTCGTTATCAATAACTGACTTCATGTATTCAGCTGTTTCATCGGAAATGGTAACCATGGACTTTTTGGTTCCTTTGGCCTTCTCCAGGTTGTGGAGTTCGACGAGTTCTTTCATCCGATCCCTGATCTTCTCAGAAAATACGCTTCTCTCATTTTTATCAAGTAACAGCTGCACCTCTCTGGTGGCAGCTCTTAATTCCTCCAAGTTTAATGCCTTCTTTATAGTTGAATAGCTTGATTCCTTTAGTTTATTAACTGATTCTGAATTGAGCTTTTCAAATACTTTTATTTTGGATGGGTATTCAACACTTATCAACGCAGCACCTTGGCCGAATGGAATGTAGAATCTATGGCTGTTCTGCTTATTTGCCAGTCGGTTTCTTTGCTCCGGATCCATAACACTGCCACCAACTTTGTAAGGAATTCGATCCGTTAATTGCAGCTTCCCATCTATATTCCTGATAAACAAATTATCCACTCTGGTCTTTCCAATCATCAGATTATCAAAGGGCCCATAGAACTTTCCGGATCGATCATTTAAGATTTTATTTAGATCCCTTGTATTGATTTCAGAAAGTATTTGTGGTTCCATGACTATTTGGCCTTCTTAAGTTGCAGGATAAGCAGATTCATATCATCTATCTCCTTTTGAACCTTTTTTATATGTGTTTTTAGCTTCGCTGATTTATCTGTAGACTGGTTCTTTTTGAGTTTTTGAAGTTGTCCATTAAGATCGGGTAGTCGAACCTCTTCAATATAGCTTATGGGATCATCGGCATTTTGATAAAGTGTTTGAGGAAATTCCTTCGGATCAAACGTATAGATATACTCCTTCCGGTGTTCCAGCTGGGCATACCCAAACTGTAGAATCCGTTCCACTACATGTGGCATTTCTACATGTGGTCGAATATTGTATTTGAAACTCATCATTGAAGAATAACTGACTCCGATAATTTTACCGAATTGGCTCCAGGGCATTTTACCATTAACATTATTTAGTATGTCACGGGCGTACTCACTTGCCTGTTCATAACTGTAGGCAATAACTTCCTTTTTTTTCGTCATCTGCAATTAAAGATAGGTTTAATGCTATTTAGTATCAACATTCTAAATAATTGGGTTATTTTAGCTTAGATATGTTGAATATGGCGGTCTTTCTC
>JAHCMM010000030.1 GCA_019192515.1 Cyclobacteriaceae bacterium SS2 | reverse complement strand
CCTCCTTGATAAATATATAGTAATAGGAAATAAAGTCATTTTGCTCAGATAGTCCATACTGTATGGCCTTATCGTATTCTATTAGCGCAGCGTCCCAATTCCAATCTGAGAACAGCTTGATATAAGCGAGAACCAAATGTGCCTTTGCATTTTCTGCGTTTAATTCGATGGCTTTTTCTGCGGCAGCTCTTGCCAGGTTATTCCCTTCTTCATTGGGGAACATATTGAGGGCCGCAGCTTGAATATAGGTTTCTCCCAGGTAGGCATAAGCTTCTGAATAGTTGGGGTCTACTTTAATGGCATCTTTGAATAATTTCAATGCAGCTTTAATGTCCTCATAATCTTTCCTTTTGAGGTGATAACTCCCTTTCAACCATAAATCATAGGCTTCTACATTTCGAGTTGTGGTAGCGTTGAGAACAGACGGAATTTCAATATGCCCAAAATTTTCCCGGATTTGGTCGGCAAGGAGTATACTGATTTCATCTTGTAGGGTAAATATATCCTCCAGGTCCCGATCGAAATTTTTTGACCAGTAGTGAGTACCGTCATCCGTGCTGATCAACTGCGCTGTGATCCGAACCCGGTTTTTGGCTTTCCTGACACTCCCCTCCAAAACAGTGCTTACCCCCAACTGTTGACCGATGCTTCTTACATCAATATTTTTATTCTTGAATGCAAAAGAGGATGTTCGGGCAATCACTTTTAAACCCTTCACCGTGGTCAATGCGTTGATGATCTCCTCGGTGATGCCATCGCTGAAGTATTCGTTCTCAACGTCAGCACTCATGTTGACGAAGGGAAGAACTACAATAGACTTATTGGATGATGATATGGGGAGATGGTTGCTCATTTTCTACTATTCTATATCAGATCTTAACTCGAACTGACATTGAATTTTCCATAATTGACGAGTGCGTTAGCTTGTGTCATAGCCATTGTTAGCTAAAGATTATTTTACAAAATACATTTCCAATTCCCCTTTCCCCTTTGCAAAGATCTTTCCACGAGAGAGGCATGAAAAGTCCTTCTTAACTAATTCAAAGGTGGATGAGGAGATATTGATTCTACCTGATTCACTAGCTGATTCCATTCTACTAGCCGTATTTATCGTATCTCCAAAAAGGTCATATGCAAACTTCTTTTTTCCGACCACACCTGCCACTACAGTTCCAGAATGTATCCCAACCCTCATTCTCCATTTTATTTCGTGGTTTTTATTCCTTTCCTCAAGATAGGATAGCATCTTTTTTGCAGCTGTAATACAATTTGCAGCATGATTTGTGATTTCATCCTCAAGACCACATGCAGCCATATATGCATCACCAATTGTTTCAATTTTTTCAACCTCCGTTTCCTCCATTATTTGATCGAATCGTCCGAAGATGTCATTTAGTTCATTGACTAATGTGATTGGCGAGATGGATAACACCAAATTTGTAAATCCTTCAAAATCTGTAAATAGTATTGATACATTCTTGTGCCTTTTGGGAATGGTCTTACCACTTTCTTTCAAGTCTTTTATGATGGTTGCAGGTAAAATATTGTGTAAAAGGTCATCTGATTTTTTCTGTTCTGCAATCAACGAATCTTCGGATCTATCAATTAGCACGGACAGGCTCCAAATCAATGCAAGACAGATTAAACCTGACATGCTGATATTGACTATCTGTGACAAATAGGGATCCAATCCGTCATTATGCGCATTGAATTCTGATTGAAAAATAACAGTAGCAATCAAAGTCAGGCAAGCCAATAAACTGAAAAAATGGGCAAATACCCTTGCCTTCCGCGGAAAAGTCAAATAGGGCAAGATGATTATCAAAAAGCAAACGGTGGTAACTCCTGATGAGTATCCTGACAAATAAAGAAATACGAGGACTGAAATATAGGATGCGATAGCAAGCCAGATTGAAGCAACTACTCGCAAGCCTTTATGGTTAAGAACTAAAACCAGCAGAAACATCATTCCCAGCACTCCATTGCTTACCGCACTGACGAATCCCGAGGCATATATGGCAATTGACATCCAAACCACATTAAACAAAACCCCCAGGATTGCTGCAATATTGGATATACGCAGGTACCTCTTTTCTGTTATAGAAAAATCCTTATTTAAGCCAATATCAATCATCCTTTGAATTGAAGTTGTACTTCTATCAATATTGGCCATTAGGTAGATTTTATCGTTTCCTAAATGAATTGTTTTAACTCAAATTGTGGCTAAGTCCATGCATGTGGGGTGTACTCTCACCCGGTGGACAGTGCTAAAATAGGGAAATCGAATGAGAAGTAATGGGATAGAAATCCCACTTGCTCATCCTAATTGTCATGAGATTCGCGAGGGCTTGTGAGCATACCTGTGCATATGAGTAATCTACCGGTATTCACAAACTATCAGAGATACAGCTTAAAAAGCGCACTCTTGCACTTGCCTAATACCCTCCCCTGGAAGGCAAGCTTTGGTCAACAACGAATAACCTCAACGCAAGAGTACCCACATCAAAAACCATCAAAAAGAGCTCAATAATCCTGCTTTATTGAGCTTTTTCAGTGGCATTGTGGCAATTCGGCTAAATGTTGGGGTTCGTTTTTATGAATTGATAGCGTTGGCTTAATTCCAAAATTTATTTTTCAAACTCCTCAATATCATGTAAAGCTTCCAGCGCTTTCAGGGTTTTAGAACTTGTAAATAATCCTATTGTTACTCTCACCCATTTTCTATGGAGATTTTTATAGGATAATTTAATCAGTACCCATACCAGCGGCACTATCAGAAGGAAGTTTACTGTTAAGTACCTAATTACAAAATCAGGCTCCAAATGAATGTATAGATCAACACCGAGAATAAGGTCAAGCCCAACAATAGCATATGACCACCAAAAAGGGGCAGAAAGAAAAACTAATTTTACGAATAACAATCCGTGTGAGTTTACCCGCTCGATCTTTTTCCGGATCTCAACAATCGGTTTTGAAAAATCTATTTGTTGCAACAAGACAACCTGTCCGATACTACCTATTAATGCCACAAGCGTAAAAATATGAACAATAATTCCGCTGATCACCAGATGAGTTTGCCCCCAATTGTTGGCAATATATCCTCCTAAGATCATTGCTAAAAAGCCAAATGTCACGACTTCAAAAATCCGGTAGTTAAGCATTTTCTTCATGTTGTTTTGAGACTTTTCGAGCTTTAGCTCTTTCATAGACGACAGATTTATACGAAGTGTTTTGTCTAGTTTATTATCGTATGCTTCCAGTATTTTTTTTAATTCAATAGCTTCCATCAATTTGTGTTTTTTTGAAATTCTTGTTTTAACCTAAGTTTAAGTCTGCTGATTTTTGTGGCTACATTGGTTTTTGTAATTCCCAATATTTCCGCCATCTCATCGTAGGATTTATCTTCTAAATACAACAGCATCAGTGCCTTGTTCAATTCATTTAAATCATGAATGAATCCGTGTAGCCGTTTTATATTAAGATCCAGCTCCGGATCGTACTCATTATCATCCGACACACTAAAAATTAATTCTTCGTTGTAAAAATCATTTTTGGCAGACCATTTTTTCTCTATTCGATAAAAGGATATAGCAACATTGAGGGCAATTCGATACATCCAGGTAGAATACTTATACTCAGGATTGTATTTGTCAAATGAATTCCATAACTGAATGATTATCTCTTGCTCCAAATCATTCCTGTCTTCTTTGTTTCTGCAATACGAATTGACAACTTTATAGATGATTTTTTTATGTCTATCTATAGTTGCCAGGAATTCGTCTTCTTTACTCGCCTTCATCGATGGCATTATTCTTTAATGTAATTTTTCAAGGCTTGAACTTTGACGTTCAGATTATTATTCGCAGAAATTCTGAAAAATCACACTTTACCCAATCTCAATATTTGATTTTATTTAATTCCAAGAATCTGAACTGTCATGAAATGTTGGGAATGACAGCTAAACCAGATATGGCTGTGGCCTCTGAGCTTAATTAAGAGTGATAAAAGTAGTTTATCTGTCGGTGCATTCAAAGCCAGGCCGCCGGGAGGCAGCTATCAGATTTGGTTTTTGAGTTGCCAAGATATGTCTGCGGCGGCTTCCATCCATTCCTAATGCCCAATATTCACCTTGAAAACCCCACCTTTATACAGTCCCAGGTACAGCACCTGCTTTCCATTTTCCATGGTGGATAGCATGTCATAGACGCCTCCAAACAGATCATTTCTTTGATGGGTGACCTCCTGCCAGTTGGACCCATTGTCAGGTGAATATAAAAGGATCAGCTTCTGGGGATTGTCAAAGTCTTTGAGCCAGCCAGCAGCATAAAGTATTTCAGGTTTGAACTCGTCTCTGGCCAGACCAAAATAAAATTTAGATGACTCGTGATCGTCTTTGAGCAGCTCCCAATTATCCCCGCCATCTTCTGTAGAAATGATGCCGCCTTCTGCGCCAACAATGACATGATGGGGGTCATCTGAGTTGAAAAGAATGGATTTGGCCGTGCTGGGCATTTCCACCAGGTTCATATAAAGGGTTTCTTCCTTGCTATCAAGGTTATATTTATAGAGGATAAACCCTTCAATGGCATTCTGACCACCAGTCCAAAGTTCATTTGCTTCCGGGTTTTTCTCCACAAAATCTAGCCCTGAAGCCAGCCAGTCCCAGTCTCCAATAATGGGAGTCCAGGTTTGGCCCATGTCAGCAGACTCTGCCAGTACGCCATAACCAACTGCGTAGAGCATCTGGGTTTCCGCTACGTATTCCAGGTCATTGATGTGCTGTTCATATTCACCCCCAAAGTTGTTTTCTACCTCCGTCCAGGTGTCGCCCTGGTTTTCCGACCGGTACAGCAGGAAGGATGATTGGGTATTTTCAACTGCCAGCCAGAGATCTTCATCAATTTCCACAAATGTCCTGATGTTCTTTTCTGCTAAACTTGCAGACTCCCAGTTATCAAGCTCCAGGGCATTCTGAGTTTCTGTTTTTACATAAAGTCCCTGATCCGTAGCAGCGATGATCCCCAGCGAAGAGGCTGAAAGTTCATTGATGATTTTGCCTTCCAGTCCGCTACTACCAAAAGTGAAGGACGGTTGCTTATTGATCTCCTCTTTATCACAGGAAGTGATAAATAAGGCCAGACTCAGCGATATAGGAATTAAAAATTTGTTTTGCATGACTGATTGATGTTTGAGTTAAGACCGTTCATCAGGCTGGTGTCCTTTTGCCCGATTATTGGGGATACACAAAAACCGGCTTCCCATCCGCACAGGTAACGCCCGAAGGCTCCGCTGGAAGGTCGCAGGTAGAAAAAATACCCCACTTGGTATTGAACTTTGCTTGTTGTTCGGTGAAGTAGCTCACTTTTTCCAGAAACTGCTCCTCATTGATCTTTGTGGAATAGGCGATGTAGCTGGTAGGCCCACCACATGCTTTTGATCCGATGGCTACAAATTTCCACTCGTCAGCTTCGGTACAGGTCACACTTTTGGATAGTGCTTCAATCTCCTTGTGCAGCTGCTCCAGGAGTTGTTCGTCTTCCTCACGCTTGGTCTTATCGGTAATGCCGGTGCTGTCTTCACATGCAAAAGCCAACAATAAAATCGTCGAAAGGGTCAATAGTTTGTTCATACCCGGATGACACATCAAGTCGGGGAAAGGTTTGAAATAACAAGCCCGTATTTACACTTATTTCTTAAGAGGAATATATATGTTAAATTGATCCGATGAGCAAGCAACTGACCTTCCTGTTATGTTTCATTATTCTGATGGGTTGTCAGCCCACGACGGATATTGAAACCAAAAAAATCGTACTGCTGGCTGGCCCCAAGAGCCATGCACCGGGTATGCATGAATACCTCAAGGCTGTCCGGCTTATTAAGGTTGCGCTGGACAATTCCAATGTTGCTGGCATTGAGACGGAGATACATCTTGACGGGTGGCCCGAGGATCCGGCTACGCTGGAGGATGCTGACCTGATCGTCACCATATCGGATGGCTATGATGGCAGGGTGGGAGACCGGTTCAAACATGTGCCCTGGGAGACACCGGAAAGGATGGAGGTGATGCAGCGGCAGATGGATCGGGGTTGTGGTTTTTCGGCGGTCCACTTTACCACTTTCATGGATGATAAAAAGGGAGTGCAGATCCTGGAGTGGGGAGGAGGATACTTTGACTGGCAGGATGATGCCGGTGAGCCCAACTGGTACTCTAACATCAAGACCATCACAACTCAGGTGACCGGTGAATCCTTGGCAAAACACCCGATCAGCAATGGAGTGGATCCCTTTGATCTCAAAGAGGAGTTTTATTATAATATCCGGTTCAGGGAAAATGATCCCAGGCTCATCCCTATCCTTTCGATCGGTGACCTGGAGACTACACAGGAAAACGGACAGGTGGTAGCATGGGCAGTGCAGCGTGATAACGGAGGGCGTGGTTTTTCCACTACCATGGGACATTACTATGACAACTGGAAAAATGACAACTTCCGTAAGCTCATGCTGAATGGCCTGATATGGGCAGCGGGAGGCGTGGTTCCCGAAGGTGGTGTGCAGTCCGGGTTTTATGGAGATGCTGAAGTAACCAAAATGCTTTATGGCAAAACAAGGAAGGGACTTCTGCTCACCGGCAACAATCATCCTGCTCATGATTGGAAAGCGACCACCCCTGTACTCAAACAAATGATTGAACAAGAGACTGATATCCTGATGGATGTGACCACGGACCCGGCAGACCTGTTTGAATATGATCTGAATGATTATGCTCTGATCCTGCTCAACTATTGCAACTGGCAGGATTCTGTGGGGTTGGGAGAGAAGGCCAGGGAATCGTTCACGGACTTCCTCAAGAATGGCGGAGGATTGGTAGTTGTTCATTTCGCCAACGGAGCCTGGCATTATTCGCTACCGGAAGCGGGAAGTTCGGACTGGCCGGAATACCGGAGCATCGTGCCAAGGGTTTGGGATCATCATGGGAAGAGTGGTCATGATAAATATGGTCCATTCATGGTAGAACCCACAGCTATTGACCACCCTATCACGACTGGAATTACTTCGTTCGAAACGACCGATGAACTATACTTCAGGCAAGCCGGTGATATTCCCATTATTCCATTGCTTCAGGCAAAGTCACAAGTAACCGGGGTGTATGAACCCCTGGCGTGGACACATCAATATGGGGAGGGTAAAGTGTTTCAGGTCCTGCTCGGTCACAGCGTGGAATCATTAAGCACACCTGAGGTCCGTACCATTATCCAGCGAGGAGCTGAGTGGGTGACAGCAAAGGAATAGGTTCTAAGTTTTAGCTATTTTGTGGGGTGGAATTTCAAGAATATCCCTATCAAAAGAGGCATACTTATTTTCCTTCTCCAGACTTGATAATTTGATGTCCCTGCTTTCAATGTGCCCACAATAGGTACACTCAAAAGACTTACGCAAAAGTCCCTGTTCATGTAGTTGAGGCGCTTTGATGATCTCTGACTTGCGTTCAATCAAAGTCCTGAAATTGCATGCATGACATTCCTCCTGGTGAAAGCGAGTATCATAACGTTCTATCACCTTGTATTCAGATTGTTTATCAATCCATACATCATAATCTATGGTTGATGTTTCTTCTTCCTCTATCATCTCTTTTGAGAGAAATTTATCTTCCTGAATTTCATTTAGAAGAGTCATTTCAGTGCCTGTTTTTGGAGAAATCATAGGTGCAAAGCGAATGTCTTTAAGTCTTTTTTCTAGAATAAACGGGTGATAGTAAGATAAATAGACATGCAGGATATAACCTACCGATGCTCCAATACCTACGGAAAGGATTCCTGCAATAGAAAAATACATAGGTCCTGAAATGCCGATTGACATTTCGATAATGACAAATGCATAACATGCTATGCTGCATGCGAAAAGCATGGCAGATCCTTTCAGGGCATGACTTTCCCGCTCAGAAACGAATTTGTATTTTTTTGTCCTGGATCTTATTCCCTGGACCTGTATAGCATATAGCAACACTAAAAACAGTGACAGCCCAACAAAGGTATTGCCGATGTAAAGCAGAATGTGGAAGGCGTTATTAACCGTGTCCATGATCAAATTCTATTTTTAAGACAAAATCAGTTATTAAGGTATCTTATATTGATACAATTAACAATGACATTTGTCAGTATTGAATTTGACAGGACAGGCTAGGGAAGCTGATCGAGCAGGTATCGTTTTACATTCTCTCCCATGATAGCCCGGATCTCAGATTCGGTAAAGCCTTGTTTCATCATCTCTTCTACGAGCAGTGGTAAGCCGGTCACATCGAAGGGTACAGTGGCTGCGCCGTCATAATCGGAGCCCAAAGCAATGCATTCTACTCCTGCGATAGACTTTACATGTTTCATGGCTTCCACAATGCCTTCCGTCAAAGGTGTGTTGACAGCACCTTTAAAGAAGCCCACACCAATCAGGCCGCCATTGGCAGCAATACGCCTGATATGGTCATCTGAAAGGTTTCGGATGTTGTCCTTGGTGCCCCGGACGCCTGTATGCGAAACCAGGATAGGTCTGGTAGTCTGCTTCAGGATGTCATCAATCATAGCCGGTGCAGCATGTGCCACATCGATGATCATGCCCAGCTCGTCCATGCGGTCAATCACCTGGTGCCCGAAATCTGATAAGCCTCCTTTGGTGATGCCGTGAGCGGAACCCCCAAGCTCATTGTCAAAGAAGTGTGTAGGCCCTATCATACGTACACCCTCTGCGTAAAGCTTGTCCAGGTTTTCCAGGTTGCCCACCAGGCAATGAGCACCTTCGATGCCCAGGAATCCACCGACGATGTTTTTGTTTACTTTTCTGGCAGCTATGAGCCGTTCCAGATCAGCCCCGGATTTAACAACAATAAACTCATCGTTATAATCTTTGGCAAAGTCGTGGAGTCTCCTGCTCTGGTAGACGGACCGTTTGAACAGGCTAAACCAGCTCGTGATAGGTCGTCCTTGCAGAAAGCTTAATAAGGTAATGTTGTCGAAAGCATCTGCTGAGTTTTTAGAAAAGTTTTGTCCGGCAGGTGATTTGGTCACGATAGTGAATGCCTGTAGTGCCATGTTCACTTCCTGCATGCGTGGGAAATCCACATGGCCGACGGAGTTTTTCTTTGTGAGGTCACGGCTCCAAAGTAAAGCATCACAATGGAGGTCTGCTACAAAATCCAGTGAGTTGTACAGGGCTTGTGCTTCAGCAGAGACACTGTAAGGAGGCAGCGCCATGGTCTTGTTAAGCGTCTTGTCGTATTGGACAGGTACGATTAGCGTTGTGGCGAAATAGATCAATGCCAGGACGGCTACAATGATGATGGGCCATTTGAATTTCTTCATAGACAGGTAAACGAATAAAGGTGCTATACATTATGTACTGCTTTTTCGGTTGATTGATCTATTCGGAAGAGGAATAGTTTTTTGGATATGAAGAACTGTATTCTGAAACTAGTCTTGGAAAAGTGCTTGTGCACTTCGGTTGGAGGGGACTTCGATGGGGGGGGGTAAGAAAGTAAACAAGCAAGTGTGTCGGTGACAACACCGACATTAAGCTTAAGAAGAACTACTCCGGTCGGCATCTCACCGACCGGAAGTAGAGAGTTTAAGTTTATGGGCTCTACCCGTAAACTACATTCAGAAAATCAGCAACCGGCTGAGTCTTTCTGCCAAGCAAAGTTTCCAGATCAGTCTTGGAACTTTCGAATGCCCCGTCGGCAATAGCCAGTCCGAAATCCCGCATCATGCCGATGTACATATCTGGTACTCCAAATCCTTTTAGAGTAGATTCGAACGTGCTTACATCCGGAGAAACATAACCAATTTTCTCGCCTAATACATCAGTTAGTATTTCTGCTACCTGTCCGAAACCCACTGATTCGCTTCCATTCATTTCATAAACCTTATTGACATGGTTTGCAGGGTTAGATAAGATAATGGCTCCCGCTTCGGCTAACTCTGTTCGCGGAACAAATGCTGTTTTTCCTTCATCCGTAGGAAGAAATACTGATTTTGAGCCCAGGAGCTGATCTTTTGTGCCCAAAAACATCGGAATTACCTCACTGTACAGATTGTGCTGAAGAATGGTATACTTCATGCCTGAGTCTTTGATCAGTTTTTCAGTTTCAATATGTGAGCTCATGACAGAATACAGCGGAGCTTCCTTGTCCAGTTTATCAAGACCGGCACTGGTATAGAAAATGTGATCAACTCCAGCATTCTTCGCAACTTCTACTACCTGCTTATGCTTGGCAAATCTTCCTTCCAGGTCACTCGCAGAAACAAAATAAAGATTTGTAACTCCAGCAAATGCCTTAATAAGCGAATCCGGATCAGTGTAGTCTCCAACCCGGATCTCAAATCCTTTATCAGCCAAGATCTTTGCTTTTTCATTCTTAGGATCTCTTACCAGGACCGCAATCTTTTCATAATTTGATTTTTCCTTAAGGAAATCAGCTACAGCAGCACCTAACCCACCTGTTGCACCTGTAATTAGTGTTAAACTCATTTTTTATAATTAATTTTGTAAACTTACTTACTAAAAGTAAGTCAAAGGTAAAAGGTAACTATAGCCTAAAAAAGAGCGTACCGCGCGGTAGGTTGGTTACCTCCGGGTTAGTTTAGTTGGAAACCAATAGGTTATGACAGAAAAAAAATTGGAAAATTTTGCGGTGTCGGAGCAATGTCCGGTTCGCAATGTACTGGACAGGATTGGTGACAAATGGTCCATGCTGGTTTTACTGGTTTTAGATGAGGCGGGAGTGCTCCGATTCAATGAAATCCATAAATACATCCATTCCATCTCTCAGAAGATGCTTTCCACTACGTTGAAGACCCTGGAGGCTGATGATCTGGTTGTGCGGAAAATCTATCCGGAGGTACCACCTAGGGTGGAGTACCAGCTAAGTGAGCGAGGAAAGAGTCTGATCCCGCATTTGCAAAACCTTGTGGATTGGGCCAATGAAAACTTCGATTCGATCCTGGAATCGAGGGAAGCTTTTGCAAGGTAATGATCAGAGAGCTTATCCGAAGTGCTCGCTTTTGATATGCTTCACTCCAACCTTTACTCCTAATCCAAATATGATTATCGCAAACGCTACCGTGCCTGGTTGTTTGTATAAGGCGATTTCACATATCAATGCCCCGGCTCCAACAAGTATAGCATAAGTGCCCAGTTCGACGACAATCCTGGTGAATTGCTCAGATTCTTCCTGGTTTTTGGGTTTGCCTGTATAGGGAGATTNTAGGCCTTTCATATAGTTTTTTGCCCAAAGACCACTTAAAAACACCCATAACCAAACCACAAAAGTGACAGGGGCAATTTCATATTGACCAATTAAAAATGAGAGCAGTGCCCCTACTATCACGGCCAGGAGGTAGATGATTTGCTTCATAGTGATCTGGTTTTGCTTAGGTTAATTTAATTAAAATCCGTGATATGAGACGATATTTTTGGTTAACTTAATTCAGGTAAAAAGGATGTGAGGGTGGTGAGTAGCAAATGGACTCCTATAAATACCACATGCAACCATCTAAGGTGGATACGCATCTTTTGAAAAACACAGAATATTCCAATCATGAAAAACCTACTTTTTGTATCCATTATTATGATGACATGCTCACCTTCAATAGGACAGGGTCATAAGATTGCGCGAAATTTAGATTCTTTTAACCGTATTCTCATTGGGCCCGGCGTGAATATTGAGCTGATCGAGAGCGATAAAGAATTTATTGAGTTGGTATCTGATGATGAAGCCATTTATGACCTGGATATTGAAGTGAAAAATAAGCAGCTCAAGGTCAATTATAAGTTGATTGATCTTGACAACAATTCAGATCAAAAGTATTCCCTTAAAGGTACGCCTTACGAAGATGTTGTGGTGGACGGGAAGATTTACTATCGGTCCTTAAATGAACTGGACTTTCGTGGAAGTCACGAACTTTTTACAGATGAAAAGTTTGCTGCTGATGAATTTACTATTAAGCTGTTTGGAGAATCAGAAATGAGCTTAGCCAATGTTGTTGCCAGGCAATTGGACATAAGACTCATTGGAGAAAACGAGCTAATGATTTTGGATGGTGAGACAGTTGAACTTGAGTTGAAATCCGTTGGTGATAATGAAATATCCATAAAGGGAATGAAAGTCGGAGATGCGCAGATAAAAGCTATTGGAGATAATGAGATTGATATTTATGTAATTGAAACACTCAGGGTGAATACCATTGGTGAAACCAAAATTCGTCACAAAGGGGATGCTGAGGTTAAAAAGTTTAATATTGGCGAAACTAAACTGGTAAAGGTGGATTAGTAGGATGATCTCAGTAGCCTAGGGTTTGGTTAGTAAGGGTATCCGGGTCTCAACGGTCATCTGGCTGGTATGGCTCTTATGAAATATGGACTGAAAAAAGCCACGTCTGTGAGGT
Organism: Cyclobacteriaceae bacterium SS2; assembly: GCA_019192515.1. Lineage (GTDB taxonomy): Bacteria > Bacteroidota > Bacteroidia > Cytophagales > Cyclobacteriaceae > UBA7330. The sequence goes on along the minus strand of JAHCMM010000030.1, from coordinate 3,995 downwards.
ATCATAACCAATAGGTCAGCATGAAAGTGTTCCAATCCGTCTTTGATTCCATCGCCTACTTTTGGGCTACAGACATATCTATACGAGTGGTCGATATCCTTCAGAATGTTGTCAAGGATTCGTTCCAATGCTATATCGTTGAGTTCTTCCGAATCCTTTGTGAGTACATGAAATACTTCAAGTTTTGCATTAAATGCTTTTAGGAATTGCTTGAGAAAGTCCAGTTGATCGGAATTTTTAAGGTAGGATGACTCGCAGGCATACATTACATTACTTATCTCAGTGAAGTCAATATCATTGGGCACTACAAGCAGCGGAAATTGTAACAGTTTGATTGCTGCTGTGGTCGTGTTTCCCAATAATTTATATTCAATGAGATTGCTTTCAATCCCCATCACCACCAGGTCTACCGGGTGTGTTTTTGTGTAGTTTTTTAAATCTAAGATAGGATCATCTTTCTTCAACTCCCACCTCACGGAAATCCCAAATTGGTTACTTAGCTTCTGAGCCAAAGCAAGGAGTTGATCTTCCTTTTTCTTAAGTAAATCGTCGATATGCGTTGTTGTTGCCAGCGAATTACTGGCATGTGTGCTCAGCTTATGCACGCTAAACAGGATTAGTTCTGCACCTGTTTCTTTTGCCAGATGCGAGGCATAGTCTACTGCATTGTTGGCCGGAGCAGAAAAGTCGGTAGCAACAAGAATTGTTTTCATTATCAGGGTGAATTATGTAATCACCAACCCCTTATCAACTATCTAAATGTAACTCTTTTCAGGATGAAAAAAAATGATAATTGTCAGCTATTCAGGCCCTGGATTTTTGTCGCGAACATTTAAGTATAACTGCCTGTGGGAAAGCCATTCATCATACCAAAAGCCAACATCATTCCACCAAATAAGCCATAGATGACCAGAATGATAATGGCCAGAATGCCAATGTATTTATAGTGGGCGTTCAGATTGCTAAATGCAGAATCCATTTGAGCCGGATCATTGCTGGAAAGACTCCTCCTCAGGTTCATGGAAAACTTAAATAAAAACAGGATAGGGAAGAAATAAATCAATGCCATCATCAGGTAAATGAAGGTGAATACAAAAGAAGGGAATGGTGTGGTCGGATTGATTTTGGACATAAAGGAGCCCATAAAAAATGCCAGGATCACTAATAAACCAACAAAGATAAAGCCAGCAATTCCCAGAAATTTGGTCCAGTTGCCTATTTCCTTTAGCTGATAGATGGTGTATTTGGATAATTCGATTTGTTCGGAACCTGTACTTTGAGATGTATTGTCTTCCATAGTGAGATAAAGTTCCTACCTAAAGTAATCGATAATTATTACTTATGCTCGATGATTCCCTCATTATTGAGCTCAATAAAATTACTATTAGCTAGTGCCTTCTTAATAACCAGGATGTTGGATCGGAACAGATCGAATAACTGCCGGTTTTTTAGGTTTCCAGTTGTAATAATGAATAGTTTCTTTGGCTTATTCAAAGCCATATGTGAGTGGTAAAAATCAGTATCCTTTGTCGTGACAATTAGATTATTTTGATCTGCATAGTTCGCAATTTCCGGGTCTGGAGTTTCATCTCCTTTTATGAGTTCTTCTACATGAATACTCTCAATTTCCAACTCCTCCAGTATTTCACAAAGTTTCGTTGGAAGTTGAGCATCAATGATGAGCTTCATATTGAAATTCTAGTGAAACTCGAGTATTTAGAAAGTTTTGAGGCATAAGCAAGGCAAGCCAGGATATCCGCTTCTTCGAGGTTTGGATAATCTTCAAGAATTTCTTTGTGAGTTGACCCCGCAGATAATAAGTCCAGAATTAGATCAACTGTATATCTTTTCCCCCTGATTGTTGGTTTACCATGACAAATCTCTGGGTTAACAGTAATACGATCTAAAAGGGATGTTTCCATAGTTTAAAAATACGAAATAATTATTATCAGTGTTTAAATGGTTGCTAGTCTACTCCTCATCAAACTTCGGCACCCACACCCCATTCAGCATCACCTTTTCGATATTGTACATGGCACTTATGTCTTCCAATGGATTTCCCTTTACCAGGATTAGGTCGGCCTGCTTACCTGCTTCAACACTCCCAAGGCGATCTTCGATCCTTAAGAACCGGGCGTTTTCCATGGTTGCTGCCTGGATCACTTCAGCATTGGTCAGTCCACTGGCTGCCAGCAGCTCCATCTCCCTTTGATAAGCCCATCCAAAGTCGGCATATGGTACCCAGGTATGTGAACCGACCACTACCGGGGCACCCGCTTTTTTAGCTTTCCCGACAAAAGCCAACATGGTTTCAAAGCCTTTTTGTTTGGTGGTATCCGTATGCTCTGCATCCAGCTGGTATTCAAAGATGGCCAGGGTGGGGCTGAGAACTGTTTGCTTAATAACGATCAGGTCGACCAGTTTATCAGCCCTTGGATGATTCAGGTCTATTTCGCTCCACATTTCATACCGGCCATTTCTCCTGGCACTGTTATCCGCTAATACACTTTGACGGTACCGCTCAGCCCGCTGTCGGGGTACCAGGTCAATCCCAAATGAGGTAATATGCTCGATGCCATCAATACCTGCTTCGATGGCATCACTGGCATAAGCAATCTCAAGATGTGCTGTTGTTGGGATCCCGAGCTCATCTGCTGTTTCGCAGATGACCTTGATAAGGTCGGGAGTGACCCGAAAATAGACCTTGATGGCGGAGGCGCCTTGCTCATAATACGTGATCACGTGATTTCGGGCCTCTGTTGAATCTCTCACGATGGCTGAATTCATCGGGTAGGCTGGCGGAAACATGTCCAGGTGAGGCCCTGTAAGAAACAAACGGGGAACCATATGTTCTGCAGTTATTACATCCTCGTAGTCTTCAATCCAGGCCCCCGGGTCCCTGGCCGAAGTAACCCCATGGCCGAGGAAGGAACCAGAAATTTTAGGTGAATCCCCATGATAGTGTGCGTCAATGAGACCGGGCATCAGATAAAGTCCGGTTGCATCAATGACTTCTGCATCTTCGGGAAGCTTCACAGCCACATCTGCCAATACGTTTTCGATCAGGTTGTCTTTCACAATCACTGTTGCATTAGCCACTGGATCACCACCATTCCCATCAATCAAAGTTGCTCCTTTAATTACTTTTAGGCCCTGACCCGTTGCAAGACCAGGTTCATTCATCCCCTGTATGGGTCTTAATTCTTCTTTTGCATGACCATTTTCTTTTGAATCCCCACATGAGAGTAGGAGGCAAGTGATCACTAAGCAGGTGAAAGTATGAATAAATCGACGCGTATTAGAAAGCATGAGTTGGAGGTTAGGTATTGGTAACTAATGTAATACGCTTTTGTGATATCACCCAGATTTATTACTTTCCGACCCGGAATTCAACATTAACTTAATTCTAACCCCACATGCTAACTTTTATCAGTTTTCTGGCTTTCACCGGATTTGTAGCTGCTTATGCTTCCTGGAAGCTGAGAAAACAAAATCTTCATACCCAGGATGGTTATTTTCTCGGCGGTCGAAGCCTAACAGGGATTGTCATAGCCGGATCTATGTTGCTAACAAATATTTCCACCGAGCACCTCATCGGGATGAATGGCTCCGCCTATAAAAATGGAGCAATCATCATTGCCTGGGAGGTGTTGAGTGCCGTCGCCCTGGTGATTGGAGCACTTTACTTTATCCCCAGGTACCTGAAAATGGGTCTGACCACCATCCCCGAATTCATTGAGAAAAGATTTGACCGCCCTACACAGGCGATCATGTCATTGATCCTGATTGTTTCGTTTGTGGTTACACTGTTACCTATTGTACTCTATACTGGGGCCATCAATATCGAGTCCATATTTGATATTTCGCAAACATTGAACATCACCAAAAAGGGAGGGATCTGGCTCACAGTAGTGGTCGTGGGGTCCGTAGGTGCTGTTTATGCGGTCTTTGGTGGATTGAAAATGGTTGCGTTGACAGATACTATCAACGGGTTT
>JAHCMM010000290.1 GCA_019192515.1 Cyclobacteriaceae bacterium SS2 | reverse complement strand
AATTGCAATCATCAGATTCATTTCCTAACCACTTCCTGCAGCACAGGCACCACCTCTTCTTCAAACCATGGATTCTTTTTTTGCCAGATCCTGTTGCGTGGCGAAGGATGGACTAATGGAAGATAATCAGGCAGAAACGACCTGAAATTCCTTACGTTTTCTGTCAGGCTTTTATCGAATCGGTCTCCCAGGTAGTATCTCTGTGCATACTGGCCAATCAGGATGGTGAGCTTCACATTCTGCATCCTTGATAGTAACTGTTTATGCCACTGTGGTGCACATTCAGGCCTGGGGGGTAGATCACCCGATTTCCCTTTCCCCGGATAGCAAAAGCCCATGGGGATCAATCCAAAAAAATCGGGATCGTAGAATTCTTCTTTGGTGACACCCAGCCATCTTCTCAATTCCTTTCCACTGGCATCGTCCCAGGGAACTCCACTATTGTGCACTTTGCTACCGGGAGCCTGACCAATGATCAGGATACTGGAATGCACACTTGCCTGTAAAACAGGTCGTGGATCATGAGGTAGTAAGCCCTGACAGATCAGACAACCTCCGATCTGCTGAAGAAGATCATCCACAGACTGAAATTTCAGACATTATCGAAAGTGGGGTGTTTCCAGGGGTCGCGGTAGCTACGGGCCAGGAGCTCAGTTGCTTCTTTGTCACCCTTTACTACCCGGTTTACCCAGTCATACTCCAGTGGTCTTCCTCCTAACTGCATAGACAAATTGGACATGATACAGCTGGCTGAAGAGATATGACCTTGCTCAATATCCGCAACAGGCCGGGTTCCATTTTCAATGGCTTTGATGAAATCCTGCATATGCCTCCTGGTTGCCGGGGCAGCAAATAGCTCAATTCTCTCTTCGGTGAGATCTTCCGGATATTCTTCCCTCTCAAAGACACAATCGTAATGAATTGGCTCACCTTCAATGGGTGTAAAATCCGCCTTTCTTACACCAGCCTGGAGTTTTCCTTTATCCCCATAGAGCGTGAAAGACCACCAGTAATCAGGGTCTGCCGGAGTGCCCCATCTCCGCTGTTGCCACACGAAATTCAGTTCGTCAAACTCAAAAATAGCATGTTGTGTATCCGGGCGATTTCCATAACCATCTTTATGAATATACGTCCCGCCAACACTGGTGATTTTCTTAGGGGCACCAACACCTAACATCCATCGGGCAGCATCGAGCATATGGATACCCATGTCACCAACAATTCCATTTCCATACTCCATGAATGATCTCCATCGAATATGAGGTAGTCCCCTGTATGGAAGCATCGGAGCAGGTCCGGTCCACATTTCATAATCAAAGAAATCCGGCACTTCTTCGATTGGTGGTGTCTTTCCGCCGCCTCCGGTATAGCAGGAGACCTCTACATGGGAGATCTTTCCCAATAAACCTTTGTCAACGATTTCTTCTTTGGCCTGCATCAGGTGTGGAGTGCTTCTTCTTTGTGTACCTACCTGAACAACCTTATTGTATTTTCGAGCAGCTCTGAGCATAGCCTCACCCTCTACCACATCAGCACTGATCGGCTTTTGCACGTAGACGTTTGCTCCGGACTTTACAGCTTCTATCATATGTAAAGCATGCCAATGATCCGGGGAGCCTATGATTACAATATCCAGTTTATGCTTATCCAGCATCTGGCGATAATCACCATAAAGCTTCGGGACTTTGCCTGATTTTTGTCGCTGGCTGATTAGCTGTCCAGCATGATTGAGCATATTTTGGTCCACATCGCAGACGGCCTCTACTTCAACAGGGGCTACCTGTATCAGGCGGAGGGTATCGCTCTTTCCATACCATCCGGAACCAATCAATCCGACTTTCCATTGCTTTTCGATCCCGGTAAAGTTCATTCCTAATCCGCCAAAAGCGGCCAATCCGGCTGTAGCAGAAACACCTTTGATAAACTTCCTGCGGTTAATATTTGGGTTTAGCATTTCAGGGTTTTTATACGTTATCGACAGTTGGGTGAATCCAGGGCTTACGATACTCTCGTTGCAACATTCTAGTTGCCTCTGGGTCGTCCACTACAATTCTCTTCTCCGGGTCATAGATCAATGGTCTTCCTGCTAGTTCCATAGAGATGTTGGCCAGGATACAACTGGCTGTGGAAATATGCCCTTCCTCGATATCAGCAACAGGTCTTGTTTTATTATCAATGGCTTTGAGAAAATCCAGCATATGAAGCCTTGTGGCGGGTGCTGCATTGAGCTCAATACGCTCTTCTGTCAGGTCTTCCGGGTATTTTTCTTTTTCATACACCACATCAAAATGAATGGGATCACCCTCTGTGGGAATGAAATCAGCTCGCATGGTACTGCCTTTTAATGTTCCCTTGTCACCGTAAATAGTGAATGACCATGGGTAGTCAGGGTCAGCAGGAGTACCCCAGGTTCTGTGCTGCCAGATGCAGTTTAACTCATCATATTCGAAAATAGCAGATTGTGTATCTGCAATATTGGATTTCGCTTCCTTCTGAACGAAGATGCCTCCCGTGGAGGTAATCCTTTTTGGCCATCCCAGACCCAACATCCATCGCACCGTATCCAGCATGTGGACACACATGTCTCCGGTGATACCATTGCCATATTCCATGAACGCTCTCCACCATCGGATGTGTGGGAGTCCATCATAGGGTCGTAAAGGAGCAGGTCCAGTCCACATTTCATAATCAAGGAAATCCGGAACTGGTTGTAGAGGAGGGTTGGCGTTGTTTCGCATATGATAGTAGCAGCACATTTCTACATGCGAGATCTTTCCGAGCAGTCCCTTTTCGACTATGTTTTTCTTTACATCAATTAAGTGTGGAGTGCTTTTTCTCTGAGTACCAACCTGTACTACTTTGTCGTATTTCCGGGCTGCCTTTACCATGGCTTCTCCTTCCACCACATCTACGCTGATCGGCTTTTGTACATACACATGAGCTCCGGCTTTCACTGCATCGATGCATTGCAGAGCATGCCAGTGGTCAGGAGTCCCGATGATTACGATGTCAAGGTCATGCTTATCCAGCATTTTTCGGTAGTCGCCATATAGTTTAGGGACTTTACCGGAAGATTGTCTTTCACTTACCAGCTTTCCTGCAGCATTCAGAATATTGCTGTCCACATCACATAAAGCCACTACGTCTACAGGTGCAACCTGTATCAACCTGAAGAGGTCATTTTTTCCATACCACCCTGTACCGATCAGTCCTACCTTTAGAGGCTTTGCTGCTAAAGGGTAGCTGAATCCGAAGTTTCCCAGGGCCGTAAAGGCCATTGCGGCAGACGTTGTTTTGATGAAATCCCGCCGATTGAAGTTGAGGTGTGGCATTTGCTTTTAGGTTTTTGTTTATCAACATAAATATGCTAAACAATCACGCTTTAAGCAAATCATTTAAAAATCCGGATGCCGAAAAATGATGTTAATTTATCCGGTTGAGGATTCGGGTTCTGAATTTTTCGTCTACAGGAATGATGTAATGGGATGAGTAATGTAGAAGGATCTGTTGTTTCTCCCTGACTACTTCCGAAACCCGATTAATGTTGACGATATAGGCCTGGTGTGCCCTCACCAAAAACGGGATGTCATGGAATTCCTTTTCAAAATTTGCAAGCCTGCTCGCAATCAGTTTGGAGTTGATTTCCCCATTCTCCAGGTAGAAAACACGCATGGAGGTGTCTTCTTCAGCTAAAAACATCAAATCTCTGGGATCGACGACTAATTCATCTTCCTTCCCGCTGGATCTCACGATGATAAATCTTAGGTCTTCATCGAAGCTGTTTTTCTTCGTCCGCTGATGCACCAGGTAGCCGATGACTACTCCGGGAAAACAGCAAAGACTATACACAGACAGGAAAGCAAATAAATGTTTTGACTCCCATGTAGGGTATCCATCGAAATAGCTATCAATGACAAAAGCAACAAGGCCTGCAGCTAGCGATTGGCCAAGATGCCAGGAAACCATGCCTTCAAAAGACGGGGAGAAAAAGATCTGCTTGAAGGCTGCCTCAAAAATCCCAAAGATAACTGCTGTAGACAATCCAATAAGGAAAGCTCTTTCGATGAGTGTCTGGCCGGAATGTGTTTCATAGATTTCCCCGTAAAACAATTCATACAGGTAATATGACAAACACAGGAAGAGAGCTGTACTGGCTACTACAAAGTAGTTGGGTTTTTCGGATGTGTTAAAGACAAGCACTATGCAATGTTAGTGAATACTGCCTGAACATCGTCATCATCCTCTATTCTGTCCAGCATTTTTTCAATTTCCTCCATTTGCTCTTCAGAAAATTCAACCGGGCTGGTTGGGATTCTTTGCAAACTGGCTTTTTTCACATCGATTTCTTTGTCTTCGAGCGCTTTGGACAAGGTTCCAAAGTTGGTGTAATCCGCATATAGGTATACACGGTCTTCATTGGTGATGATCTCTTCTAATCCGGCATCAATGAGTTCAAATTCGAGCTCCTCAAGGTCAAGACCATCCTCCTGCATGAATTCAAAGACAGCTTTGCGACTAAACATAAACTCCAACGAACCATTCGGGACCATAGAACCGCCGGCTTTGCTAAAGTAAGATTTAACGTTGGCCACTGTTCTGGTGGTATTATCCGTGGCACATTCTACAAACACCAGTACACCGTGAGGTCCTTTGCCTTCATAAGTTACTTCTTCGAAGACATCAGAATCACTGCCAATTGCCCGCTTTATGGCGTTTTCAATGTTGTCCTTGGGCATGTTTTCAGCCTTGGCATTCTGAATTGCGGTCCGCAGCTTGGCATTCATCTCGGGATCTCCTCCACCTTCTTTTGCTGCAACGGTTATTGCCTTGGCCAGCTTTGGAAATATTTTAGACATTTTATCCCACCTGGCCTCTTTAGCTGCCCTTCGATATTCAAACGCTCTTCCCATTTTTCAGATTAAGTTTTCCTCAAAAATATCAATTTGCTGATTATTTGCCAGAGCGATTTCAAAAGCTAATTTCCTAGCGGTTAAAGAAGTCAAAGAAATTACGTCGCTTCTCCAGTTTCAGGTCCTGCAATAAACTGGAATTTGGCTGAATGACCAGGCTGAATGACTGATATCGACCGAATGGTACCCAGGAAAAGTTTAATGACCAGCAATGCAGATCCCGCGCAATACCTATCCTGGTCGTGGTAAATTCTTTGTTGACAAAGTCAAAACCGGAGTTGTAAGTGATCTGAGTTTTACCAGTCAGAGCAAGGGTGCCATTGAACTGCATGGATTGTATGATCGTAGGGTCCTGAAACCCAGTCTGTGTTCGTGAAATAGAATACTGTACCCTGAAGGTCCACGGCACGTCAAAATTCACATATTGCTCAGGATTCTGACGAATGTATTCTTTCTCTTCTTCTGTGCCGTAAGCTGACTGGTCAAGTCCATCTGGCACCGTACCGGTTTCGAACTGATCCTGGCGATCAGGTTGCTGGCTTCCTTTTCCTGATTTGCTATTGAGGGAAAATCCGATCGAAGTACTTAACCTGCTTAGATTTCCAAGTCCCTGGCCATTATTCCATGCATAGCGATCTATCCTTTCCTGTTGCACAGTCCTCACGCCCGTTACAGGGTTCACAGTTTCGTTGATCAGATTATACACATAAGGATCTATGGTACCACTCAGGTTTACATTCACCTTGTTTTTAAATAGCGAGGTTCGTGTATTCCAATTGATATTGCTGAGTTTGAATTCCTCTGCTGCGAGGTTATACCCCGTACTCATGGAGAGGTTTTCGAAGATCTTTACCTTTTTATAGGCCTGTGTAGAATCTTTGTCATCCCTTACTTTCATCTCCAGGTTGTTTTGGAGGGAAAAACTTATGGTTCTGCTTTCACCTGATGGGGGAGATCCATAGGCAAAGTCCTGATATTTAGAAAGCCTCCTGGTATTTCCAAGTGAGTCAATTTGAACTTCTTTGAACACGCCACTTCGCTCACTAAAATCCGGATTATACGAGAAGCTAACGGATGGTGTGACCACATGTCGGATAGCCTGGATCTTTCTGTTTTGTCCCGGGAAGGTGACCGTCCCATAAAACCGGGTATTCATGGAGGCTCCTGAGGTCCAATATCCTGTTCGAGAAAATCCTTCTAACGTATCGATTCTTAAGCCCTGTAATTCTTCATCATAACTAAAATCCAGCTCACGGGTATACCAGAGCTCAGTATAGTTGAAGCTTGGAGATACTGTGATGTAATTGAACATATTGAAGGACGTAGAGAGCGGGATAGAGTGCCTACCTCCAATTTTGGCTCTTTTATATAACCTGTCAAAGTTATCCAGGTTAAAGTCAAGGGTATCCATGCTACTCTCATCCTCATTTACAATGTTGAGGTTTCTGAGTGTGGTAACCGGTGCGTTAGTTACTTCGTTTTTGGCAGCGAAGTTGTGACTCAGGCTGATCTTGGCCAGAGGATTCTTCTGGTTTTTGACAATGTTTTTGAATGGATAGATCCGGTTGACGTTCATGGTATAATCCGGCAAGGTCATACTCATGATACCGGTCTGAATATTCTGGTTGTGCCTCAGGTTGGCGCTCATGTTTACAGGTATCCGCTGAAAACGTTGGGAATAGCTTACGCTGGATGAGAACTGGGAGTTGATACTTCGGGAGAAGTCCTGGTTAACAAGGTTGTTGTTGGAATTGTAGGTGGAGGTACCCGCCGACACGGATGCGCCAAAACTTGAGTTACCCCTGGTTTCCGGTCTGTGACTCCATCGGATCCAGAAATCATTGGTTTCTACAGGATCTTCAATATTGTCAATGACAGATTTATTATATGAAAAATTGAATGAACCGGAATAGGAATATCGTTTTTTATAATTCATATTAGCCTGAAGCCCATGGCCACCTTTGGAGTAGATGTCCCCAGTCAAACGCAGATCCATGTAATCACTGAAAGTCAGGTAGTAGCCTCCGTCACGAAGGAAGAACCCCCGCTGCTTCTCTTCTCCGTAGGATGGAAATACAATTCCGGTGGCTTTTTTTCTAGGCTGAGGAAACATCCCAAACGGAAACCAAAATGGGGTGGGGATTTCCCTGAATTTGAGGTTGAAGGNCCCGGAGACCACCTTGTTGCCGGGTATCACCTTGAGTTTTTCCGATTCAATGAAGAAATGAGGATGGCCCAGGTTACAGGTGGTGTACTTTGCCCGCCTGATAAACATTTCTTTTTCTTCATTCATCTTCACGTCTTCACCATGCATGAAGGCACCTTCCTGTTCCGTTATAACTCCCTTGATGATGGCACGCCTGGTCTTGAAATTGTAGAGTATATTATCTGTTTCGTAGGTGTCACCCTGTTGGGTGAATACGGGTTTACCAATCTTTTTACCGGTACTGTCTGTAGCAAATTGAGCCTGGATAGTCCTTTTGTTCCAGTCCACTGTTGTCCTGTTTGCCTCTAAAACAATATCTCCGTAATCAATATGCGCATCCTGGTACATAAAGATTTTTTTGTTTTCCAGGTCGTAAAACATAGAATCCTTGGCATTGTAGTTGATGGTAGTCTCAATATCACCTTTTGGTTTAGGTGATTTGGCTGTTTTGAGTGTATCTGAGATGATTGTATCCTGTAATGAAGCTACAGAATCGGGCGTATATACAGATAAAAGTGAGTCTGTCGTTATATCATCCGTGGTATCTGACTGATCCTGGGCATAACCAGAAGTGTAAAATGTAATGATCAAGAAAAAAAATACAATACTCCTCAGGCCTGACACAGGTTTTAATTTCAGTGAAAAATTTACATTTTTGCGTAAAAATATCGGATTTTAGTATATAACCGGGATACCGTGAAAAATATTGCAATACCCTTTTGCTTTTGTATATTTTTTATTTTTATCTCCTTTCATCCGGTGGGTGTTATTGACTACCGTATCAATAAAATCGTTATAGACCCCGGTCACGGAGGTAAGGACCCGGGCACCCATGGGGTAATATCGAAAGAGAAGGACGTAGCCTTGAAGATTTCTATGGAATTGGCAAGGATCATAAAAGATAATATGCCTGACGTGGAAGTGATCTGTACGCGCCAGGATGATAGCTTTCCTGAACTGCATGAGCGGGCAGATGTGGCCAACCAAAAAGATGCTGATCTTTTTATCTCGATCCATGCCAACTGGATTTCCAACCCAAATATTCATGGCACTGAAACTTATGTGATGGGGCTCCACAAATCAGAGGCTAACTTAAAGGTAGCCCAAAGAGAAAATGCTGTGATTCTGGATGAGGAGGGGGGAGCTACCGATTATGATGGTTTCGATCCGAATTCTCCTGAGTCCTATATTCTGTTTTCTCTCTATCAAAGTGCATTTCAGCAAAATAGTCTGAGGCTGGCCGATAAAATTGAAGACCAGTTTCAAAACAGGGTAGGCAGACGGAGCCGTGGTGTGAAATCTGCTGGATTTCTTGTGTTGTGGAGAACAAGCATGCCTAGTGTTTTGGTGGAAGTAGGTTATCTTAGTAATCCTAAAGAAGAAAGAGAGCTTAATGATCCATTAAACCAGGTTTATATTGCTTCTGGCATTTATAGAGCCTTTAGAGATTATAAATCGGAAATAGAATCCATGAATTAGTAGTGGAAGATTACTGGTTTT
>JAHCMM010000289.1 GCA_019192515.1 Cyclobacteriaceae bacterium SS2 | reverse complement strand
TATTCACGAGGTACGCCTCCTACTGCAGATTCCCTTCCTACGTTCTCGTAGACAAGCTCGGTCTTTGGACCTCCATGGAATGACATGAATCTTTTAATCTCCCCTTACCTACTCATCCAAACCCACTCCACCTGTTTATACCCATACCCTAAATTATTGGAGACCTTCTGTGTGCCTTGTAGCTTATTCTTTTTCACTGAAACAGCCAGATCGGTAATGGTGAACTCACCGGATTCGTAGTCGAAAGTGTTGCCATCGTCATTGTAAAGCTGGAACGATCCGGGTTTGGACCCGTAATACCTAACCTCAAGGGTTTGATTAGCATCTTCCACATCCAGGGTGGTCAACATCGGGATCAGGGCTCCATCTTTAACAAACAAAGGGATCTTATCAAGGGTCGGTTGGATAGTGATAGTCTCACCATTGCCTACCAGGTCACCAGTGTAGAAATCATACCAGTTGCCAGCAGGCAGGACTACCTTTCTGTCTGTCTCTCCGGTAAACACCGGAGCTACCAAAATCGACGGGCCCATCATGTATTGATCAGTCACCTCCAGGAGCGCCTGCTCGGCATATGGATTCTTTACATCATCAAGCTTACCTCCAACCTTTTTGGTTGCTGATTCAAACCCCCTCTCCAGTACCATTGCCCGGAAGGGCGGGATACCCTCCCGCTCATAAGCATGAAATTCGGTGTACAGGTAAGGCATCAGCTTGATCCGCAGTTCGATGTTTTCCCTCACGATATCTGTCACCTCTGGGAAACTCCATGGCTTTAAACCCGATGACCAGGCATTGAGCATCATCAAAGGGGAAAAACATACCGTCTGAAAGCGTCTCACCCACTCTTCTGAAGAATTAGCACTTCGGATCTCCGGTGTCCACAGGATCCCAGCTAAAGATGAGTTCACCAGGGCGGTGACATAGCCTTTGTGTCCGTAGTAATCGCTGTAGATGACAAAGCTTTGATTACTGGCTCCCACATAAGATGACCTCACCAGTCCATAGGTGCGCTGGTTTTGTTTGCGGAAGTGTTCGGTAAAGGTATTCTGAATGATCGTCCCGTACAGCTGCCTGATCTCCACAGCATCGTATCCTGATGGAAAAGTCGCATGGTCCGGCCACAGCCATTGGTCATATCCATCTACCTCATCAAACTTGTAGCCGCTCACTCCTAATTCAATATGATTCTTCTGGTGATGACTCAACAGCACTTCCCTGGCTTCGGGGATGGTATAGTCCGGCACCTCACCAAGCCATACCGTATGGCTACCGGTATATGGTTTGATAGGATCATACATGGTGGAGCTGGGAGCCACATACGGATTTTCCCACAGGTTGATTTTAATGTCTTTTTCAGTCATCCTGTTTAAAAATCCTTTGGGATCTGGAAACCGTGTGCTATCCCAGTCGAACGAGCAGGGATAAGCAAAGCTCTGCCAGCCCGGTTCCAGTCCGATCACACTGAGCGGAAAGTTATTTTCCTCAAAATCTCTGATCTCTTGCAATACATCTTCGTCAGAACTCTGGGTGTGCATCCTGTGCCAGAAGCCAAGACCCCATTTGGGAGGCAACACACCTCCTCCGCAAAACAGGTTGTACCGCTGAACCACCTCTAGCGGAGATGCCCCTGAAAACACATAGACCTCCAGCCCCTCACCCTGGATGCTGGCCTCTACAGCATCAGAGGTCGGTCGCGCCTGCCACGCGCTACCACCAGTGGTTCTATCCACATATGGAGGCAGATGACTGTCTTTTCTGTTCCCCACTCCCACATGGATCTTCACCCGTTTCGCCGAATTGATGAGCACTCCATATCCTTCGCTGGAGATGTAAAAAGGTACCGGTGCATGAGTATAACCCTTCACCCCTCCATAGTGATCTACTTTCAGGGTATACACATTGCTCCGCCTGTTGATGGATTCAAATTCGAGTCCAAGGCCGTAGATCTTTTCTTTTTCTTCCAATGGGAGCCTGACTACGACACGTTCTTTCGTCTTCTGGCTCAGAGTAGCTTCGGTATTAAAAGGAAAGGCAGGGTCACCCAGGTTCGTGAGCGCCTGCATTTTAGGGGATGCCGAGTAGTCCAGCGGGTTAAGATCCATCTGACCAATGGTGGTTTTCCAGACTCCGGGAGCTACTTTCTCCCATTTCATCTGGTCCATATCGGAGATGAAGGTTTGTGCTGAGCTGATTAGGGAAGGTTGGATACACAGGATTATCAGACAAAAACGGAAGAAGGTTGAATGCATGGGTTATTTTATGGGTTTGATAGTGAGGGATAAAGCTAGTGGAAATCAACACAAATCTTTTTCACAAACAGTTGTTTGTTTATTACTTACCTACTACATTGAAGTCCTCAATTGTTCAACCATCCCTTTAACCTAAATGAGATACCCCCACTTGCTGGTTCTACTGGCACTCTCCTTCATCATTATTTCCTGCAATAAGGAAGATATTAAACCTGTAGAAGGAACTGTTATCAATCTTTCGGGATTTGAAAATGGAACCTTTGATTTAGATACAGAATTCTCTTACTCCATAAGAGAGGATGAAAACGGGAATCCACCATCTGAGTGGGGACCTTCAATTGTATACATTAACATCCATAAAAAGGTAGGTACTCCCAAATTTCAATTATACCTAAGACTGACAGAATACGAAAACAATTCAGGGTTTGAAATGGACAAAATATATTCATATTCGAATGATCCTGAACCCTATCTGATCTTTGAACCCATATTTCATTTAGAAGAAGGAGGAGGAACATTCCAAATCACTAGTTCTGCTGCTTCAGAAAGCAATTGGATTAAATTTTCCAAAGTCTCGGATGATCATTTTATTGGCACTTTTGAAGCAAACCTTGTGAATATTGATCGTTCAGGCACTGAAAGGAAAATTAAGGTTTCAGGTTCCTTTGACGGGGGTGGAATGACAGTCAGGCATTAAATCTCCTCGAACCCTAGGATACATTACTTCCTAGATAATAATCAGCATGCTAAAAACTTTTCCTATGAACTTATATAGATCGCTTATAATACTAATCTGCTTTTCAGCTCTGCTATCATGTAATAAAGATGAAACTGAAGAAGCACAAATCACTGAAGTTACCGTATCTGGCTTTTTCAGTGGCACCTACAACCCGGATTCAGAATCATATTTGGACATATATAGTAACAATTCTACAATTGGAGTGTACATCCCCTATACAGGATACCCTTCATTTGATCTAGCAATGTATTTGTTCCAACAAGACGGCATTGAATTGAAAGAAGGCATTTATAATTACTCAGATAACCCAAATGACTTTGATGCTTCTATTCATTTTATCAGCAAAAACAAGTTCTTCTATATTGTGGGCCCAGGCGAAACTGACACAAACGAAATCGAAATCACTCAAATTACTGAAACCCATATAAGCGGCAAATTCGAGTTAAATATGTACACTGGAATTGGAGTAGATAATATCGGAGATCATGTAAAAGTGGTGGGTACATTTAATTCACCCAGGATAAAATAAATAGTAGCTATCTACTCAAACAAGACAATCGGAAAATCATGCCCTATACTGAAGGTATTGGGATACTGAGGGGTGTTCTTATATTTCATTGATATTTCCGGAACCTGGTCGTCGAGGAAGGACTTTAACTCATAAACCGTCACTTTATTGTCTGCCGGGGCACCGTCTGCCTTGCCGGAGAGTGCTTCTAAGACGGCATAGGTAAACAAGCCATGTCCCAGGTCTGCAAACTCCGTAGCAGTCTGATCACTGCCTGCTGCAGCAAGGATATGGACACCCGCACTTCGAGACAGCTGAGCCAGGGCTTTTTCCTCTCCTGCCCCCCGACTAGCCAGGATAGCCGTTGATCCTCCGGAATGACAAGCATCAATAAACAATACCTGCTTCAATGCTTTGATGTCTTTCAGGTAATTCACCAGATCGCCCACATAGAGTGCCTCGGCCTGAAGTCCCGCCTCCTCGTAAAGCCGGGTACTATTGGTGGGGATGAAATAAAAGTTTTCATTGAGTAAGCTGCCATGCCCGGCGTAGAAAAAATAAAACACATCTGTAGGTTTGATGACAGCCGATAACTCCACTAACTTCTCAATGATCTTCTCCCGTGTAGCGTCCGCATCTGTGATCATGTGCGTTTCTACACTGGTATACAATGCCTTGCTGCGTGACTCGATCAGTTCAACAATGCTCTTCGCATCATCTACTGCATAATTCAGATTAAGACGCGGATTCTTATACTGGTTAATCCCGATAGCAACCACATAACATGCTGCAGTGGGCTCATCAGCAGGGCGAGAGAGTCGAATCTCATCTGTCCTGGACTCAATCCTTCCAGTGCTGAACCCTGTGGCACGGATAATATTTTCTCCGGGCACCAGGTCAAGGTGATATTTCAAGGCCTGCGACTTACCGGATTTATTCAACTTCGCCGTGACATCCGACACCACAAGCTTGCCATTATGTGTAAGCCGCACCTCGTCAATGCCCCCTCCCTGATCCGAAGCCCTTACCAGTATTTCGGTTGAAGCTTGTTCTGTGGGTCCGCTTTTCGGAAAGGCAATCTTTACCTCCGGCGGTGGTAATGCTGCTACCTGGCTCCCCAGCCTGTCTCTTTCCTGGTAGTTTGCAGAAAGGAGATCAACAGTAAGTTGAGGCTCATAAAACTCTTCGAAAAACTGGTCAAGGGCATACAATTGAGTGCCTCTTACGAAAAACATGGTCTCCATACCTTCCTGCGTAGCATAGAAGTGGCCGGAAGGCACCTGGGTGGTCCATCGTTTTTCATCCAGCATCACATGAGTGTAAATGATCCTTTGTGCAGCGATGTCCCACACTTTCACAGACCCATCTTCGCTACCGGATACCAGGTATTTTCCATCCGCAGTAAAAGACAGGGATACAACAGAGCTTGTATGACCCAGTAATTGGATTTCATTCTTTCCGTCCAGGTCAAATATTCGGATCCGATTATCAGCACCTCCGATGGCAATAAGCTTTTCTTCAGGAGAAAATTCAGCACAATAGACTTGTTCCTCTCCTTTGAATACTTCGGACACTTTACCTCCGTAATAAAGCTCCCGCAGGACCACTCGGCCATCCCATCCGGTGGTTAACATTGTCTTACCATCTTTATTGATCGTGACATCATGGACCCTGTCTTCGTGATTGTCGAATTCAACAATTCTTTCCCTGGTAGTGGTATCCATCAGGAACTCATCCCAGGCGATTAAACCGGTTGAGGTAAATGCGATATCCATGGGTGTATTGTACCAATCCCTGATCCGGTCAAGGTCTCTGATGTAATGCCCCGAAAGTGCATCCCACAGAATAATGCGACCAGTCAGGTGAGCGGTGACCAAATGCCTTCCATCCGAGGAAAAAACCAGGGTAAATACAGGGCTCTCCATCTCCCGCATCCACAGAACACTATCCGTAACCATATCCAAGACTTGTATCCGCCGGTCCACTCCGCCAGTGGCCAGAATGGTCTTATCACGATTCACCGCCATGCCCAGCACCAGGTCATCATGTCCATTATAAGTGTGGGTAGGTTTCCCGGTCTTTAAACTCCAGGCAATGACTTGTTTACCCACGCGTTCCAGGATAGTCTCCGGCGGCAGGTACAAATGCTTCTGTTTCGCTTTCATAATCCAGTATGGGGCACGGAAGTTTGTAAGAAAGCCGGAAAATGTCTGAAGGGTATCACCGGATAGTGGCTCTATTAGCTGTGGTGTAGCATCATTAGCCACAAAGATTTCATCAGTACCGGGGCTGAACTCCATAGACAAAATATTGTCCAGTTCATGAGAGACAATCCATTCATTTAATTTCAGGTCATAAACATGAAAATTCCTGTTGTGATCACGCTGGAAAGTACCTTTTACCCCATCCAGGTAGAGGACAGCCAGCTTGTCTCCCGACCGGTTGATCGCTATGTCGTTGATCATGAAAGACAGTCCGGTGCCAATGATTTGTGGTTCCAGGATTATTGTTGGGTTATTGTTGTCTGATACGGACCATCTCAAAATTCCCTCTGCCTCAGAACCAACGATAAATGATTTACTATCCGGAAGAAAAGCCATCATGAGATTATCCGAGGAACCGTGGCTGTTATCCGGATAATGACGGTAGGTCCTCACGGCTATCTGTTTGGCTACATTATAGAGCGTGATGATACCTTTTGTATTACTGATAATCATCCATTTTCCGTCCGGACTCACATCCATGGCATTGTGGCAATTGTTCATACAGTTGAACCTTTCGCCTTCAAATTGTCCGAGCGGTTCTTCTTTGTCCAATGACCACAAAGTGGCCGTGCCAGCACCTACTGAAGTAATGAACCGCTTGCCATCGGGCAAAAAGCGAATATTACGATAGTAGACTGATTCCGCTGATAGCCGGCGCACCACCTGACCTGATTCCACCTCAAAGATGATAGCGGATCCTTCTTCAGATACTGACCCGATCAGCTTACTGTTAGGGCTGAACTTCAGTGCCCTCAGATACCCTTCACAAGTGATTCTCCGTAATTCCTTGCCGGATTCAATATCCCAAAGGATGATTGTGCGATCGTAGCCTCCACTGGCCAGCCATTTTCCATCAGGTGATACAGTGAGCACTGAGACACGATGATCGTGCCCACCCTGTATGCGCAGCTCCACAGGGAGCTCCTGCCCATAGCAGACGTAAAAGAACAACAGAACCCATATACTGGTTAAGAGCTTAGCCATGGGATAAAGTTAAGGAATCAGTGAACAGAATGTTGGGATTATAAGTCAGGAATCAGAATTTGTATATTAGCTTATAAATGATGCCCATGGCAATCCTTTATGCAGCTACAGACTTTTTTGCTTTTTAACTGAAGTCCTAATCATTCCAACCAACCCTACCAGGTTGATCAAAAACAGCAGGATGACAATGCCATTCACCAGACCTCCCCATTGTTTCCAACCATTGATCGAAAATAGCCCTCCAGATACGCGTACCACAAGGGAAACCTGAAAAAGGGCTACCCAGAGATAGAGCGATGGATGGTAAGGCCTTGGATTTAATCCCAACACACCAGGTAGGATGATGGGAGCATGTGCAAATATCATGGAGAAGATAAAGCCCAGGAAAAAACTATGGATCAGGGCATCGTAGGTGACCTCTCCGGTAACATTCAGGATGTACAACAATCGGGCAATGGCTAACCAGACATACCCACATAACAACGTGATGGCCGAAAACCGATGGACCCCGGGCATCTTCATCGACTTGCGGACCATGTCATAGAGTACTAGCCAGCCACTGATCAAAACCATAGATGCTCCGGTGAGATACTGTCCGCCCAAGTGAAATGGTAGTACACCAGACAACAGGAATATAATCAGGAAACCCACCAGCGCATATTTTTTGGCATCACTTACAGGCAGGAACCGGCTCAACTCCAGCCGCTCACCCACGATGGTGAGCAAGAGAAACGCCATCCACCACAAGATAGAGTGCGCATAGGAAGCAAATAGGAATAAGTGAATATTACCAATCAGCCAGGCCGTAGCTCCGATCCACATGATCCGATGTGGAAGGTCCCCATGCTTGAGGTTGATCAGGAAAAAAACAAATACCAGCCCAAAAGCTCCTATGATCAGGCAGGAAAAGGCTATCTCTTTGAGGTTGAGGAAATAAAAGATCACACTGGAGCCATTGATCAGGGGAAATGCAAACAACCACTTCTTTTTCATGGCCACAATTCGCTCAAGAAGGATGACCGTACCCAGAAAACTACCAGTCATGATAGCTCCATGATGAAGAAATACCGACTCTACCGGTAAGTCAAACCCCAGCCTGAACCACCCAGTAAAAATCCCGGTGATCAAACAGGTTGCCACCAGTAGGATGAATGGGACACTTATTCCTTTAATATTTTGATTTGATCTTATTTTAAAATTCTCCCCACCCTTAATCATATCTGTACATTTCTAGTAAACAGACATCAGAAATTCTTTTTATTGGCTATCCTCACCATCAACAGCACAGGCACACTAGTCCATATCAGCAGCATGAGCCATGACATCACAAAACCCAGACTTGTACCAAAAAAACGCTGAAACAATGCTCCGGTGTAGCCCAGCAGCGCTGAAATATCCAGCTTTAGAAGGATCATGATCCTGGATAGGTCGATGGGATTGAGAAAGCTAACCAGCAAGGCGAAGTCGTCTAATGGATAATCTGCAAAAACCATCATCGACAGCAGCAC
Organism: Cyclobacteriaceae bacterium SS2; assembly: GCA_019192515.1. Lineage (GTDB taxonomy): Bacteria > Bacteroidota > Bacteroidia > Cytophagales > Cyclobacteriaceae > UBA7330. The sequence goes on along the minus strand of JAHCMM010000289.1, from coordinate 17,357 downwards.
CAACCCATCATAGATCACTGCGAAAAACAACCACATCAATATGGCATACCCAAACCCTTTGATCTTGTTGCTATTAAATAGAGCAATGCAAACGGATAGGGCCACAAAGATGAAGGTGAGAAACCCACCCGCTATCAATAGCAGCAGAAAATTGAATATCTCTCCCGAACGAAAAAGGCCATAGACCAGAAACGGGATCCCAAGCCCAATGATCAGGCTCAAGGTCAATGAAATGGATATCCCCAGGAATTGGCCAAGGAAGATCACAGATCTCTTTACCGGCTGAGCGAGTAAAAGCTCCGTAAACTCGCGTGAGTTATAGAAATACATCACCCCAAAAATGGTCCCGATCATGGGTGTGAGCACGACGATCACATTCATAAGGGTGATGATCCCTTTAGACAGATCGTTGTTGAGGAACAAAAGTACAAACCCCAGTAACAAGTAAAATCCCAGGTAAATGAAGCTCCACCTGCTGCGCATCAGATCGGAAAAACTGTATTTAAAGATCTTAATCATGATTCCAGTATTGCGGCTATTGCGTGTTCCAAATCCTCACTTCCGGTCCTGGTCTTAAGCTCACCAATTGTTCCCTTGAAATAGATGCTGCCCTCCAGTAAAAAGATCACCTCTTCAGCCAGCTCCTCCACCAGGCTCATGATATGAGAGGTGATCAAAATGATCTTACCGGTTGCTTTGGCTTTGTTGATCAAATCCTTAAGCTTGATCAGGGAGACAGGATCCAGTCCAGCGGTAGGCTCGTCCAATACTATGACCGGGGTATCAAACATAAAAGTGAGCACGATATTGACTTTTTGCCTGGTCCCACCGGAAAGGTTACCCAGGTTCTTATCCAGAAAGGGCTCCAACCCAAACAACTTGATGAGGTCATCAGGATTTGATGGTTCATTCCGAACATCCGCGATCATGTCAATGACCTCCCTTACCTTCAGATTATCCGGGAAACGAGCGATTTGTGGTAAATATCCAATGTGTTTCCGGTATTCATGGGACTTTGATATGTCCTTTTCCTTGTAGAGGATCTTGCCTCCATCAGCAATCACCATTCCCAGCAGTATCTTCAGGAATGTTGTTTTGCCTGACCCATTGGGCCCGAGGATCGCGACAATGCCTCCTTTATTTACTTCAAAACTGATATCATCCAGCACCTGAAGCTTGCCAAAGGATTTCTTTATGTTGCTCACTGTAATCATTGGAATTTCTTCATTGCAGGTGAATGGTCTACCAGCTCATCCGGAGTGAATGCTGGAGACACTTTTTCAGAAAAGTTGATCAGGTCCACAAACAGGCTTCTCAGCAAGACAATGGTCTCCGGAGTCCTGTTCACGATGTAGGAAAACAGTTTTACAGGCCGATAAGGAACATCCCCATTGCCATCTTTATCCAGGTCGTATCCACTATAATCACTCCAAAAGTTGCCATTGAAGGTATTGTCATTCATTTTGGAGTTATAAGAAATATCAAATGAATTCCCAATGAAGTTATTGGCAGTAAAAGCATTGGCATAGCATCCGCCAGATACTTTAATGGCCCACCCATTTTGTCTCAAGGTATTCCCTATGTAATTGACCCTGGTAGATCCGTCGACATAGATGCCTAAGGTGTTTTGCTGGAATAAGTTGTTCAACACTTCGCCATCATAGATCTCTTTGAGAAGTAACCCATAGGATGCGGTCCCCCAGTTGTCAATGAAATGATTGTGTTCCATCCGGATCCACTTGGAAAACATAACTGCCACTCCTGCTCCATTGCTTTCAAAGGTGTTGTCCACATAAGCATCATGATTCGAAAACATAAAGTGAAGTCCATACCTCACATTATTATGGGCATAGTTGTTGATGACATCACTATGATTTACAAACTCCAGATAGATACCGTCACGCATTCCAAAGACCTCATTGTCTCCAATCTGCATGTGATCACAATGCCACAAATGCACCCCATTCCCTGCCTGATTTTCCTGCTTGGCAGTTCCGCTCACGGTATTCCCTTTGATCACCGCACCTTTTGATTTTTCTACCAGGATACCGAAAAAGGAGTTATCAATCTTGTTGTCCAGTATCTGCACGCCTGATGTACCGTGGACGTAGACAGCTGCATAATCTTTGGTGTAACTTTTTCCGGAGTTGATGATGGAAAAACCTGAAACCACCACACTGTCTGACAGAATTCTGAGCACGTAATTTTGATTGTCACCATCCAGGATGGCACCAGGCTTTCCAAGCAATACTAAAGGCTTTATCACTTCAAGTCCATTAGATATGTAGGATCCCGCAGCAACAACAATGGTATCTCCGGATGATGCATGCTGAACCGCCTGCGCAAGATTGTCGTAATCACAGTCCCTACAGACATTTCTCACAGCACTCATAGCCCAGGATCCAAGGATGAGAGATAATAGTGATATATAGAACCGCGCCTTCATTTATTACATTAATGGTGCTGGTGACTACTACCTAGCTCGGTGAGTAATTGTGACCATTGAAGCATCTGCCCCCCTACAGTATCGAAAGCTTTTTGACGAGTAGATTCCTCTTCAAAGGCACTTAAAAAGGCCCCCATCGGACTGGGTATGCCCTCACTGATCAGGTAGTTGGCTTCCAAAGCATTGGTGAGCACACCCGGGTTTTTATAGTCTGTTACCAGGTAATGCCTGATCTCAGGCCTATCCCATCTTTTCAGGTCATTGATCATACATTCAATGGCGTCATATTTATAGGCTCGCCCTTTTTGAGTAACCACCTGAGCCGCATGCTGCTGATCTACAATGGTCATCCGACAAAAGTCACAGGCATCTTCGCCATACAGGATGGGCTGTGGACCCCTGTCGCATGAGCTAAACAATCCTACCAGAATCAATAAAAATGATATTCTAATTAAACTTTTCATTGTCTTTCTATTTCGTTTTAGGGGTCATTCCCCTTCCCAAAAAATAAGCTAACAGAGTAAACACCATTCCTATGCCCATCAGAAAACCGCCCAGTCTTGGGTAAGAGTAAGCATCAAAGTTGAGAAGCTTCTTATGCCCTATGAGCGGTGGATTATACTGCATCGGTGATCCATCGGGGTTCACCAGTTTCATGATGGCATTGGGATCAAGGTCAGAACCATAGGCAACCAACCATTGATTGAAGTCATACATCCCCAGTATACCTAAAATGCTCATCAGGATGAACCAGGAAAGANACCATCCAGATGAAATTTTTCCAGTCATACCTAACAAGCCAATCAGAATACCCAGGATTGACATGGATAAAATGACTGTTGGAAAGACTGAGAATTCCCACATCTCTTCTGGCTTGGGAAGCGTCTTCATTCCAATATAGTGGTTTAACCCATCAATATTTTGGATATCAAACTCGCTTTCTCCCTTGAGACCATTGATATAAATATCGATACCGAGCGGTTCAGGGTATTGAGGAGCACCAAGCCTGATGTTCCACATGGGAAACACAAATAAGCTGAGCAACAATGCACTCCCAATGACCATTAAAACACTTGCCTTTTTCATCTTAATCAATTTTAAGAAAGAAGAATTAGAGAGGTTCAAATGGATGATTTGTCCATCCTAACCTCTCTTAATCAGATTACTCGTCTAATGACCAGCTCAATGCAATGCTAGAATTAGCCGGAGAAACCCGAATGTATCCCTGCATTTCCTGGTGCAACGCCGAACAGAAGTCAGTACAATAAAACGGCCATACACCAACTCTTTGAGGCACCCACAGCGTGGTTTTGGTTTGACCAGGCATGATCAGGATCTCAGAGGTACCCTGACCAATCATTGAGAATCCATGAGGCACATCAAAATCCTGCTCATGATTGGTAATGTGGAAGTATACTTTGTCTCCCACTTTAATACCCTCGATGTTGTCAGGTGTAAAGTGACTTCTGATAGTAGACATATAAATGTGTACTTCATTACCTTTTCTTTCCACCCTCGCTTCTGCAGGATTCGTGATGGCATAAGGGTGTTTATTTTCATCCAATCGATATATCTTCCTGGAATTCTTGACTAAAAGGTCAGCGTTACACCCTGCTGCATAATGAGGTTCACCATGGGTAGGGAAGTCATACAACAGCTGCATTTTTTCGCCGGAAATGTCGTAGATCTGAGCCGAATGTTCCATTTCAGGACCTGTTGGCAGATAACGATCCTTGGTGATCTTGTTCATGGCTACTAGATATTTTCCATGAGGTTTTCTGGAATTTCCACCTGGAATCATCAGATGACCTACTGAATAGAAGGTTGGCTGCCTGTCAATCACTTCCCAGGTACCTAATTTCCATTTCACCACTTCTGATGAGATGAAGAAAGTGGTATACGCATTTCCTCTGCCATCAAATTCTGTGTGCAATGGGCCTAAGCCACCACTCTGCACGGTTCCTGCCAGGATATCATCATAATTCAGGATTGGTATACCATAGGCCTCACCATCAAACTTACTGCCCTCAATAGCCGCAAGCATTTTATCAAAAGAGTGAACAGTGATATCTGCCGATAACTTACCACTTCCAATTATATATTGTCCTGAAGGGTCCACATCGCATCCATGAGGTGATTTTGGTGTCGGTAAAAAATAGACAGCTCCTGGAACGTCAGCAGGGCTGACGGTTAAGACCTCTTCTTTGATAGTAGATGTAGCGGTATGTGTGGACTCATCATACACATTGTGTGCATATTTTGTAGGCACTTTCTTTCCTCCTCCATTGTTCACGTACTCTTCTATCTTTTTCCAGTTTATCGCTGCAATGAAGTCTTTGTCGTTCTGTGAGGCATTTACCTCCAGCAAAGTACTGGCCTCTTCAGTATTGTAGGTAGAAAAGAAAAACCAACCATGAGACTTATCCCTGCCCGGGTGAGAAAGATCGTAGTTGAAACCCGGCATGATCAGTTGGAATTTGATATCCAAATGGCCGTGCTCGGGATCCACTGCAATAAAGGTCAATGCTCCCTTAAAATTGCTCTTATACTCGTTGATCGGCATATCCCGCTGAGGCACAGGAACAGAAAATCGAGTTCCTGCCACCACATATTCCGTGTTCTCCGTGATGAATGACGAGCTGTGGTTTCCCGCACTGTTTGGGACTTCTATAATCTCTTCTGTTTCGAACGTAGTCAGACTGATTCTGGCAATACGAGGGGTATTGTTCCCATTAGCAAAAATCCATCTGCCGTCCAGTTCTCCATTGGTTTGCGAGATGTCCGGGTGGTGCAAGTCATCCCACGGAACAAATCCAAATGATGTATTAAGCATGGGCTTGGTTTCTTCCGAATATCCGTAACCCGAGGTCGGAAACTGTGAAAAGACCGGAATTTCCTTAAACATTCTACCAGATGGCAATCCGTATACGGTTAAGTTTCCGCTGTAACCACCCGATAAAAAGCCATATTGTTCGTCCCGCTCACCAGGAGCAATGTATACCTTCTCGGCAATATTGCTACTTAGTGCTCCATTACCCGTGCGATTTCCCTGATCACAGGACACAGCAATAAATGCCAGCCCTGCTATCAGGAGACTATTGATCTTTATTGAAGTCTTCATTTTATTATTAGTTGAGTTTGAATTATTATTTATTAGGGTAAGATCACTTTATTCACTACCTGAATGACTCCGTTTGAAGTCGGGATTGTTGATAATACTTCGGCACCACCCACGAATATCTTATCCCCTTCAACCACAACTTCCAGGTAATCACCGGTTGCCATGTATAGCTTTCGTCCCTTAGCTGCTTCCCGCTTGAGTGCATCTACATCAAAAGATCCCGGTGCCGCATGTCGGGTGAGTATGGTGGCCAGCTGAGATTTGTTTTCTGGTTTTAGCAGGTTCTCAACCGTTCCCTCAGGCAAGGCATCGAAAGCCTCATTGACTGGTGCAAAAACGGTCAGTGGACCTGCATTGACAAGTACGTGTTCTATTTGAGCTGCTTCCACTGCTGCTACAAGAGTACTGTGAACTTCAGATGACATCGCCACCTGCAAGATGTTCCTCTCCGAGACATCATCCTCTACTGAGGCCTGGCCTTTAGGATGACTAGGGACCTGTGAATCATTCGACTGCGTCGATCCGTCTCCCTGATTGGTGCAGGCATATATGATGCCTAGTGACAACACAATCAAAATCATTTTGAAGGGTATTGTTTTCATGGTTACCAGATTAATTTTTCTAGAGCGTTCTGAAATATTCCAAGATTGCCCTGGCTTGTTCTTCGGTCAGGTTTTGATTAGCCATTGGAGCTCCATTAAAGTCACCAAGCAATTTCTTGGCAATCGGATCTTCAAGGATCATTTTATCAGGTGCCAGGATCATGTTCATGATCCATGCGGGATTTCTCCTTGTTAGAATATCCTTTGGGGCTGGTCCAATGAATTTTTTATCCACCTTGTGGCAGGCGGTACACATCGCATCATAGACCTCTTTCCCTTTTGTGGCCAGCTCCTGATCTATATCAGCTGGGAGCGTAAAAGCTTTGACAGGTCCAACACCATGATATTGTTGCCAATTCTCATAAGGATCAACCACTTTCTTAGGCTGAGGGGGCTTGCTGATCTGTTCAGCCTGCTTCGTATTCCCGCCTCCACAGGCAAAAAGGAAAATGACTGAAATAGCAATAAGGTATTTAAATAGATTCTTCATGACTTTTTTACATTATGAATGACTGAAAGAAATTTCTTTATAGAGTTCCCGCGCTGCCGGAAACAAAATGTTGTTTTCTAAATGGATGTGTTTATGCAGGTCCTCCTCAAACTCCTGAAGCATTGCATAAGCAACCTTATAGGTTTGGCAACCATCGGGTGGGCACTCATATTGATTGGTGAGCTCAGCTATCTGATGGAATCTCTCCCCTTCATCCTCATGCTCCTGCTCCATTACCTGTATGGGATTCTCGATATCACCAAAGTGTGGTTTGGACAACGGAAATCCTTTGGTTTGTGACTCCACCATCGCCTTGATATAAGGAAACAACACCTGTTCCTCTTTCTCCATGTGGCTCAACAGTGCCGCCGACCCGGCTATAAACAACTCGTTGATTTCAAAAAGCTCCGAATGTCGATCCCCATGGACCCGGCAAAGTTTCTCCAGGTAAGCTCGTAAGGCAGGAATGGTTACCCGCACGTAGCTATGATGGACATTGACAATCGTGTCTATCAACTGATCCACCTCCAGCTCTTGAAAATTGAAATCATCCTTCGTTTTGAATGTCTCTTCCAACTCCTGAAGAACAATATTTAGATCTTGTTTCTTATTTCTACATGCTTCTTCGAGCGTAATTCCTCCTCCACAGCAAAAATCAATATGATGTGCTGTGAGTACTCTTGATGCTCTAAAATTGGAGGCCACAATCGCCCCTACTTTAGTCTGTGCCAAGTTTTTCATATTTAAAGATTTTCGGACCTTTATATCCTTTATTAGGTTAAATTTTTATAATTTCAAAAATCGATTTCCTTCAATCACTCCTGATTTAATGTCTGTAAGATGTGTGGTGGTTAAGACTCCCTTCAAATGATCCCGGATCGCAACGAATTTATCATGCACCGGACAAGGGTATGCAGAAGAGCATTCCTTCAATCCCAACACACAATCTTTCACAATGCTTTCTCCATCAATCGCCACTACCACTTCCAATAAAGTGATAGGACGATCAGATACTTTAAATCCTCCGGTAGGTCCCCTAAGCGATTGCAACAATCCACTTTTCACAAGCTGCTGCAGGATCTTTGCGGTATATGCTTCCGGAGAACCATTGGCGGCTGATATATCTCTCAGGCCGGCCAGCTTTCCCTCCTCCTGTGTACAGAGGTAAATCATTATTTTTAGTGCATATTCACAGGCTTTTGAGAACATTTCGTATCAATTTCATACAAATATATAGCTGGAATTAATTTCGGACAATATTATCCGAAATTAATTTATATGATATTAGTCATGTTTCCTTATACCTTCTGTACCTCTTCTTTAAATCACAACTCCAACTCTATCGGATCATCATAATGCGCCATTTTCTGTTTGAGGTCAGATAGGAGTTCGGCTTTTTTGTCAGCAAATTCTTCATTGCCAGCCAGATCATTAAGCTCATGGGGATCTTCTGCCAGATTAAATAGCATGACTTTATTCACTTTCGGGTAAACGATCAACTTATAATCTCCTTTTCGGATCAGTCGCTGATAGTTGATATAGGCATTGTAAATGGAAGCATAATTTTCTGATTTCTTGCCTTTCACCAATGGCATCAAGCTCTGAAATTCCACATATTGGGGTTTGGGGATACCAGCCAGGTCAAGTGCTGTTGGCATCAAATCCTGTAGGTAAGCCAGTGAGCTGACCTTTTGATTTGGAATATCCGGGCCAACAAGGATCAATGGAGGTTTCACGCTGTGGTCATAAGGGTTTTGTTTGCCTAAAAATCCATGTCTCCCAACTGCCAGCCCATGGTCAGAAGTGAAGAAGATATAGGTGTTTTCGGATTTCCCAGAGGCTTCCAGCGCGTCCAGAATTTTTCCAATCTGTGCATCAAGATGGCTGATGATAGCATAATATTCCTTCATATGGACCTTCACTGCGTACTCCGTGCGGGGGAATGGTGCTAACGCTTCATCTCTTAGACCAGGGCCATTTCCAATTTCTTCCTGGTATTGGGACAGCGGCTTATAGCTTTGAGGAAGAGTTATCTTATTCAGGTCATACATGTCCTGATATTCCTGGGGCGCCTGTCGGGGATCGTGAGGCGCATTGAAAGCGATGTACATGAAAAACGGATCATCACTTTTTTTAGCACTATCCAAAAATGTCAATGCATCATCCCTGACCACCTCACTCCAGTGTTTTCCTCCTTCCCAGAAACCTCCAAATTTCGGATCCACAGGAGACCAGGTAGTATCATTCTCGCTTAAGGGTCTGTTGTATCCGATTGGAAACTTCCTATCAGGATACTTTTCTTTGTCTTGTTTCCAGGTTCGCTGAGCATCTCTGGGCATTCCTGGCCGCACGTGCTCAGCATATCCAAAGACACTACCTGCTGGCGCATCTACATGCCATTTCCCGGTCATAAAGGTCTGATAACCATTTGCTGCCATGATACGCCCCCATGTATTTTCGATGCTGTCACCTTTTTGCCAGTACTTACGGTACTCATTGGCTCTCCAGAGTGACCTTCCGGAAACAAGCATTGACCTGGATGCCGTACAAATGGCTCCATTCCAGCCACCCATGTTGTAGGTATTGGTAAAGGTGGTGCCGCGGTTGACCAGGCGGTCAAGGTTTGGCGTATAGATCTCCGAATTTCCTAATGCCCGTATAGCAGTATGGGTCTGATCATCAGTGAAAAGAAACAGAATATTGGGCTTGGCCATCTCTTTGGTGCTGCAGGAGGTGGTGATTATCAACAATCCGATCACCAGCGAAGGAAGGTACTTGGTCTTAAGCATAGATTAATTGGTTTGAGTTGCAATATGCTGCAATCAGAATAGGTATCCTGAGGCAATGGTTTGCCCAGAAACCTGCTCTAAAGATAAAAAAAGCCAGTACAACCTTGCGACTATACCGGCTTTTACAAACGCTGCTACCAAGCTTCTTTTATCTCCACCCTCCTCCAAGGGCTCTATAAGTAGCCACCCAGGCATGTAGCTGCTGCATTTTGGTCTCCACCAACTCAAATCGGGATTCCAGAGCCTCCCGTTGAGTGAGCAACACTTCCATATAATCCGCCCTGGCTGACCTAAACAGGTTGTTGGATATATCTACAGATTCTGTTAGTGCATCCACCTGCCTGGCTTTCAAATCATAGCTGCTTTTCAAATTACTGATCCTGGACATTTGATTCACCACTTCTATATAGGCATTTAGCACGGTTTGATCATACTCATAAACCGCCTGTATCTGCTTTGCACCTGCAGTAAAGTATGCTGCTTTAATGGCATTTCTGTTGATTAGGGGGGCTGTAAGTCCCCCGGCAGCAGAATATATCAATGACTCCGGTGTCGAAAGAAGCACCCCCGGATTGAAGGCCTGAAAGCCAAGTCCGGCTTTGAGATCTACTGTAGGATAAAAATGTGCTTTCGCCACCTTGATATCCAGATCAGCAGCTATGAGATTCAGCTCAGCCTCCCGGATATCAGGACGGTTTTCGAGCAAATCGGCAGGCAAACCAAACTGAATGACATCAGGGCTCAGCTCGTTAAACAGGCCCGGATCTCGTTGTATCTGCTCCGGGTATCGCCCGAGCAGAAAGTTTAACCGGTTTTCTGTTTCAACAATTCGCTGCTGAATCACAAACTGCATGCTACGTGTATTCAGCACCTGTGCTTCAAACCGTCGAACTGCCAGTTCCGTTACCCTTGCCGATTGTTTTTGAAGCTTCACCACATTCAATGCATCAGTTTGGATCTGTATGTTTTGCCTGATGATCTCAAGCTGATTGTCAAGCGCTAATAACTCATAATAGGTATCAGCAATCTCCGACACCAGGTTGGTAACAAGAAATTTCCTACCTTCCGCGGATGCAAGGAATCGACTCATGGCTGACTTTTTAGCATTTCGCAGTTTATGCCAAATATCGATTTCCCAGGAAGCATATGCTCCCAGCATGTAATCTGGCAAAGGCTCAGGAAATGCTTCGTCCTCCCTGATCTGAAGAGATTCCTCTACCGCACCATCCCTGGTATATCGCCCTACTTTCTCAAGTCCTGCTTCTGCCCCGAGACCAACAAATGGAAGATATTCACCTTTTCTTTCCATCACCTCATTCCTCGCAATTTCCAGCTCCTGTGAAAAGATTCTCAGCTCCTGATTATTTTTCATGGCAGTGTCTATCAATGCCACCAGGTGCGGATCAGCAAAATAATCCTGCCAGGATTGCTGTGCCACGTTGGCTGTATCTGTCTTTGAACCATAACCGTCTGGCAAGGAAGCTGTACTCTTTTTGGGCACCAGACCTGGTGCGCAGGCGTACAACATCATGGCCATACCAACGATGAATGGATATTTAAAAATTTGTTTCATGGTTATTGGTCATTAGTTTTTGGATCNTCACTAGTTGATTCATCGGATTTATCTGTTGGATGCAACAGCTTTTCCCGCTCTTCGATGTTATGAATGTACTCTTCTGAAAGTGGTTCATCAGATTCATCCCTGATCAGACTTCGTCCTTCAACCAGACGCCCGAATACATAATACAGCCCGGGTATGATCACAACTCCGATTATAGTTCCAAGCACCATACCACCCATGGCAGAACCTCCGATAGTTCTGTTTCCAACAGCACCTGCTCCATGCGAGATCACCAATGGGATCAATCCGGCTATAAAAGCGAAAGAGGTCATCAGAATAGGTCTGAAACGTACACGAGCCCCTTCAATAGCTGCTTCTAATACTGTAGCTCCCTGCCGATGTTTTTGCACAGCGAACTCTACTATCAACACAGCATTTTTCCCAAGTAATCCAACGAGCATGATCAAACCTACCTGGGCATACACATCATTCGCCAGTCCCATCATCTTAAGCAGCATAAATGAGCCAAAAATCCCTATAGGCAGAGATAGGATAACCGCGAGCGGAAGTATAAAGCTCTCATACTGACCGGCTAGCACCAGGTAAACAAATATGATGACGATAATGAAGATAAAAAGGGCTTCATTACCACGGTTGGCCTGATCGTATGACAGATCTTCCCATGCAATATCATACCCACGTGGTAAGGTATTTTCAGCTACCTCTCGTATCGCTGCGACCGCATCCCCGGTGGTATAACCCGAAGCAGGCAGCCCTCGTATTGCAGCCGAATTATAGAGATTATATCGGGTGATCTCATTAGGCCCCTGTCTTTTCACAAGCTGCATAAAAGATGAATAAGGCACCATCTCACCATGCTCGTTTTTCACAAACAGATCTCCCAGGTCAGATGGAAACCTGCGATATTCTGGCCCCGACTGAACGTAAACTTTGAAAAATCGTCCAAAACGAATAAATCCTTGCTCATAAGTACTCCCAATGAGGATATTTAAATTCTCCATAGCAGCTGAGATGGAAACACCTTTCTGCATAGCCACTTTATTGTCTATCACCAGTTCATATTGGGGATAGTTAGCAGCAAAAAATGTAAACAACCCGGTGAGTTCATCTCGTTCACGTAAGGACTCCATAAATTGATCATTGATCCTTTCAAACTCATGGTAGTCAGTAGAATTTGTCTTATCTAATAATCGAAGGGAAAAGCCACCCGAGGTACCAAATCCAGGTACAGCAGGTGGTTCGAAAAATTCTACAACGGCACCCAGTTCGTGTGTTTTTTCCTCCAGCTCTTCCATGATCTCATGAACAGTATGTTCCCGCTCTGACCAGTTCTTCAGGTTGATCAGACATGTTCCTGCATTGGAGCCCCTACCTTCTGTCATAATCTCGTAGCCCGCAAGTGCTGAGACTGACTCAATACCTTCTATTTCTTCACATATCTGCTGAAGCTCCAGCGCCACATGGTTTGTGCGTTCCAGAGTTGCTCCGGGAGGTGTCTGGATGATCGCATAAATGGTTCCCTGATCTTCATTGGGAATAAATCCGGATGGTATGATGTTGTTTTCCACCACGATACCAATACCAAAAGCGATCAACACACCAAATGTGATAAAGCGTCTGTTGACAATAAGTCTCAGCAAGCCAACATACCTACCTGTCACCTTATCGAAGCCTCGGTTGAAACTGTTGAGTGCTCTGCTAATCACTGTACGTTTCCGTGGTTTTCCATGATTGTTTTTCAATAGCATGGCACAAAGCACAGGCGTCAGAGTGAGCGCTACTACTGCCGAAAGCACAATAGAGCTCGCCATGGTGATCCCAAATTGACGATAAAAAGTACCTACTGGTCCGGGCATAAAAGTGATAGGCAGGAATACAGATGTCATGACCAGTGTGATGGCTATAATTGCGCCACTGATCTCTCCCATTACAGCTTTCACAGCATTGTAGGGAGAAAGCCCTTCCTCTTCCATCTTGGCATGTACGGCCTCTACCACAACGATCGCATCATCCACTACAATACCAATAGCAAGTACGAGCGCAAAGAGTGTGATCAGATTGATGGAAAGCCCAAAAAGCTGAAGTACAAAAAAGGCTCCGATCAAAGAAACAGGAACTGCCAGAATTGGTATCAACGTGGATCGCCAATCTCCCAGGAATACAAAAACTACCAACGCAACCAGGATAAAAGCATCCCGAAGTGTATGTGTCACCTGCTCTATAGAAGCATCCAGGAAATTGGATACATCGTAGCTGATTTTATAGTCCATGCCAGGAGGGAAAAACTCTTCCATTTCTTTGAGCTTTTCCTTCACTTCCTCAATCACTTCCGAAGCATTCGTTCCCACATTTTGCTTCAAAACAATGGACGCTGCAGGAAATCCATCCAGGTTGGAATAAATATCAAAAAACTCACTACCCAGCTCAACTTCCGCGATGTCTTTTAGGTAGATAATTTCACCCTCTTCATTTGCCCTTACAATGATCTGCTCATACTGTTCGGGTTTATTATACCGATCCTGGTAAGCCAATACATATTCGAGTGATTGGGCTTGTTTTCCAGAGCTTTGCCCCAGCCTCCCTGGTCTTGCGAGGATACTTTGCTCCATCATCGCTTCCATCACTTCCTCTGCCGAAATGCGATAAGCTCTCATACGATCCGGCTTTAACCAGACCCTCATGGCAAATTGTCTGCTACCCAGAATCTGTGCCCTGGCAATTCCCTTGATACGCTGTATTTCAGGGATCATATGCACGTTGGCATAGTTATAAAGAAACTTCTCATCAGCATCTTTATCCTTACTATACAGGTTGACGTACATCAACATACTAGGCTGAATAGGGGTGATGATTACACCTTCCCGCTGTACCAACGGAGGCAACAATGGCATGACCTGATCCACCCGTGTTTTAACCCGTACAACCGCAAGGTTGGGGTCTGTACCCGGCTCAAAAATCACCCTAATAGTCGCTTCACCAGCACTGGTGGCATCAGAAGTGATATATCTCATATCCTGCACACCGTTGATGGCCTGTTCCAGAGGAATCAGTGTTGAGTTGACAAGCACCTCAGCATTAGATCCGGGATAAGCAATGAAAATATTTACAGTAGTTGGTGCTATTTCCGGGAATTGTGAAATGGGCAATGTCTTGATCGCCAATCCTCCGGTAAACAGCAAAATGACCGATATGACAATAGCCAATACAGGTCTGTGAATGATTCTACTAAAGAACATTTTAAAAGATTTTTAAGATGAAGAAATTACTCTGCGTGAAGTTCCAGATTGGAAATAACCATCTCAGGTTCCAAGTAATCTATGGAGATCTCGTCCCCATCCTTCACCTTTCTTAGTCCTTCCAGAAGTATTTTATCTGTTTCTTTCAGACCACCTTTTACTTCGTAGAGGTGCGGCAATTCAGCTCCGATTGTCACTGGTCTGGAACGAAGTATATTGTCTTTGTCTACAACAAAGACATACTTTTTGTCCAGGATTTCGAAAGTCGCCTTTTGTGGTATCAGCATGGCGTTCTTCAATGGTGTGTTGATCAGAATATTTCCTGTCTCACCATGTCTCAACAAACCTTTGGGATTGGGGAATGTAGCTCTAAAAGCTATATTCCCGGTCTCATTGTTAAAGTCTGCTTCTATAGCCGTGACTACTCCGGGATAATCGAAAAGTTTATTATTTGCCATCTGCAGGCGGACATTAATCACACTGTCGCGGGTCACTTTTGTCTGATAGTCCAGGTACTCCGCCTCCGGCACATTGAAGTATACCCACATCTGATGATTATCCGATAGGGTAGTTAATAACTCCCCTTCTTCGATTAAGCTACCAAGCCTTACATGGAAATGGTCCATAATTCCGTCAAATGGAGCTCTTACCTGAGTAAAATCCAGATGAACCTGGGCAAGAGACAACTCCGCTTTGGCTTTGTCGTACTTAGCCTCTGCCAGCGCCAACTCATTTGGCGCTACGACATTGCTCTCTGCAAGGCGCTTGGTATTTTGGTATTCGATCTCTGCAAAATGTGCTTCTGCTTCGGCTTTCTTAAGCTCAGCCTGGTAAAGCCTGGGTAGGATCTGAAACATCAGCTGACCTTTTTTGATAAACTGACCTTCGTCTACGAAAATCTTTTCAAGATAACCCCGCTCCAGCGCTCTCAACTCAATGTGCTGAACTGAATGGATCTGGCAAACATAATTTCTTGTTGTCAAGGTGTCCTTCCTAATTGGACTGGTCACCACAAATTTTCCTGCCTCTTTGTGGTGTTCTTTTTTAGTTTCACAGCTTGTGGTTGCCATAAGCACACCTATAGCCATGATCAAATAAATATTTTTAATCTTCATTAATTCAATAAATAAGGTGAATAAATAATCTGCGGTCGATTCGGAACTGAATGGTGAAGTCTATAACAGACGTTCCAGTATAGTCCGATAGCTAGATTGAATCAGGATTCAGATTAGAATCCATTGATTTAGTGAAGATTTCAGCAGGGGAGCCGGAGCTGACAATAGCGAATAATAAACTTGGGATTATTATCTTCCGCTAACGGTCGATAAGTATTTCCAAATCTAAAAACACCTGAAAAAAGTGTTTGATATGAAGAATCATTGAAAGTAGGTGACCAGTAGTCATCGAAGGTATCATGTCTTGTTTCTGATGATTCAGACTCACCGACTGCCTCTTTAGACTCGGTCTCAAGTTCTATGGATACCTGATCATCGTGGGACAGTAGTTCTACCCAAATATAATCCGTCACCGCAAGGGTAAGGATCAAAGAAAGGATAATATAGCCCAGATGCTTTTTCATCTAAACCTCAAAGATATGCACATTACAAGATTATTTTGAAATAAAAATAGACAGATCGGCTGGTTGGCTCGACAGTCTGTAGAATTATGATGATAATCAGAGAGTCCCTGATACAAAAAAAGCGGACAGTAGTCCGCTCTTTTCTTTATTTATGTACTAAAAACAACATGGATTCTTATAGATCAAAGACCTCTTTTTTGATCAAAGTATCTTGGTAGTAAACCAGGAATGATACACTCTTACCAAATACTTTCTCAAGATTGTAAAGCTTGTTTACTTGCTTTACTCCTTTCAGTTCGTCTGAATAAAGTAATTCATTGTTTTGGTCATAGATGTAAACATGAAGGTCTTTAGCATCTGGATGACTTCCAACGAATGATACATTCTTACCTGTACTTTTCAGTTGAACATTAAATTTGCTAATACCTCCCAGATCAATATTTTCTTCGAAAACATAGTCTGATGATTTTACTACAATGTCATACTCACCTAAAGAAAGGTATTGAAGATTGTATCTCTTGATAAACCCATTGGTACCAGATACTTTCTCTGAGTGAACTACTTCTTTGTCTTTGTTATATATTTCAATAGTTACATTCTCTTTTACAGGAGAATTGTAAACTACCTTATACATCTTATCTGTTTGTTCCGCTACTACTTTGCAAAAAGCAGTACTTTCAGTTGGAATTGGCTTCGCGATAATTGTGGCAGTACTAAAAACTGTTAATAGAACTACCAATAATTTGATGTGAAGTTTCATTTGTCCTTTGTTTTTGATTATGAATTTCATAGCAAAATAAGACAATGATTGATTCATTTTCAAATAATCAGTAGTTTTTTTATGTTATTTATATGTTAAAAGGTGTTTTTATATAATTTTAATAATTTATTGACACAAAAATGAAGAGTTGCTAAAATGAGGCTTTCCAAAGGGTAGTTTTTGAATTTTTTACACCGATTATTGAAATATTCTAACATTTCAAAAAAAGCCAAATTTACTTCTGAAATAATGGCCAGCAATACATAATAATTGGGATAACCCCTTAATAATCCATAATAAGTATCATTTTATTGGGTAAAAGACCTGAACATCCCACTGGGTTGAGTCAGTTTTCTCCAGGAAATCTTCATGATACTCTTCCCATATATTACCAAATCGTTCATAATTGTAATAAAAAATGAACGATTCGATATCCCTAAATACATCCATCAGGAATTCATAGTTCCCGGAAAATGCTCCATTTACAGCCCTGCCTTCAAAAGTTTCTCCCAGGGCAATCCGTTCATGATTAAAATCCTGATCTGATGACACAGGGATGCCATTGGTAAATTCAATTTCTTTTTCTGAAAAAGAAGTATATATAGTGAAAGGTGGTCCGGTGATCTGGATATTATGCACCTCAATAAAATCCAAAAGTTCTTCAAAGTTGGCTCTCATTCTGTCGGAGAGTAAATCCCTATCATTAACTGAAACATCATCTATACCCAGGAAGTGTTGTGAATTCAGTTCTA
>JAHCMM010000288.1 GCA_019192515.1 Cyclobacteriaceae bacterium SS2 | reverse complement strand
TGTTTCCCTGTTCATATCATTACCAGGTCTGACATGGTCACAAGGGATTTTGATTTGTTGGAGGAGATTGACAGGAATGCAATACTTCCTGATGATCTAAAGGGACTAAAGCACGGTACTTTGATCACTTTTTCATTTTCAACACTGGATCATGTAATAGCAAGAATATTCGAACCAGGAGCTACGTTGCCTTCGGATCGGTTAAAGGCAGTATATGCTGCAAAAACCAAAGGCTTTAAGACAGGCATTAGTATGATGCCACTACTGCCATTTATAACTGATACTGAAGAGTCTCTGCAATCCATGTTCGCAGCATTCAGTGCTGTGCCGGTTGATTATATATTCCCTGCTACCATCACCTTGTTTGGGGAGGGTAAGGCCGATAGCAAGACGCTGATGATGAATGCCATTCAAAAGCATTACCCGAATTTGTATCCGAAGTATCTAAAACTCTTTAAATCCGGTTACTTGCCCTACACATATAAAAATGAAGTAGACCGCCGGACCCAATTGCTTGGTAATCAATACGGTATACAGAATTTTATCTTTTGAATTTTTCGGTCAGCATTGTTGTTTCTTTTGCTAAATTGACTGAATCAGATTCAAATAACATTTAATTATGGAATGGATAAAATCCCCATGGCCATGGTATGTGGGCGGGCCATTAATCACCTTTATTATGGTGCTGATGCTGTTTTTTGGCAAAAGCTTCGGTATTTCTTCAACACTTAAAACCGTTTGTTCGATCGGAGGAGCAGGAAAGTTGAGTGAGTTCTTCAAATTTGACTGGAAAGAACAGGTTTGGAACCTGTTTTTTGTAGTGGGAGCACTTATTGGGGGATACATTGCATCCCATTACATGACTGCTCATCAGGCCATAGAGCTAAACATAGAAACTAAGACTGCCTTGATCTCATCGGGTATTTTAAATCCCGGAGCAGAGTATGTTCCGACCACTATATTCAGTTGGGATAATCTGTTTACACTTCAAGGGTTCGTTTTTATGGTTGTTGGTGGGTTTATGGTAGGATTTGGTACCCGATATGCAGATGGATGTACCTCTGGTCACGCAATAAGTGGTCTGAGCAATCTGCAGTTCCCTTCATTGATTGCCGTAATTGGTTTCTTCCTTGGAGGTTTATTTGTGACACATCTTATTTTGCCTGCACTGCTATGAAATACCTGAAGTTCTTAATTGTAGGGCTCATCTTTGGTGTAATTCTCACCAAATCTGAAGTCATCTCCTGGTATCGTATCTATGAAATGTTCCGCTTTGAGGCTTTTCACATGTATGGAGTTATCGGGTCCGCAGTTATTCTTGGCATTATTGCGATACAATTGATCAAGAGATTTAAAATGAAAGATGTGGATGGAAACCCCATTGTTATACAACCGAAAGCAAAGAATAAGTGGGCTCCTTTGTTGGGTGGCACAATTTTCGGATGTGGCTGGGCGATGACAGGAGCATGTCCGGGGCCTATCTATATTTTGATTGGCAATGGTTTCCTGATGTTTATTGTGGTATTGCTGAGCGCCATTCTGGGTACTTTCGTATACGGGATGCTGGATGGAAAACTACCGAAATAGTCCACTCTTTTGACTTTGCGTCTTTGTGGCCCGCTATTTCACTTCACCTAATTAGCTTCCTTTGTTATACAGAAATTATGTAGCTTTCAATACATAAACAGACAATCATGACCTATTCGGATGGCATGCTCAAAGAAGGAGCCTTAAAAGGAAAAACGATCCTGATCACTGGTGGTGGTACGGGGCTTGGTAAATCAATGGGGACCTATTTTTCGGAGTTGGGAGCCAACCTGGTGATCACTAGCCGAAAGCTGGAAGTGCTTCAGAAAACCGCTGAGGAGATCCATGCTAAAACTGGAAACCAGGTTCTTCCGGTTGAATGTGATGTGAGAGAATACGAGCAGGTAGAAAAAGTCATCGAACAGTCAAAGAAGCAGTTCGGACAGGTAGATGTGTTGCTCAACAATGCTGCAGGAAATTTCATCAGCCCCACTGAGCGACTATCACACCGGGCTTTCGATACTGTGGTGGATATCGTGCTTAAGGGCTCCTACAATTTCACCCTGGCGATGGGCAAATCCTGGATTGGAGACGAGCATCCGGGTAATATTCTGAGCATTGTCACGACTTACGCCTGGACAGGGTCGGGTTATGTAGTGCCATCTGCTGCTGCCAAAGCAGGGGTACTGGCCATGACCAGGTCATTGGCTGTGGAATGGGCTAGATACGGTATACGATGCAATGCGATAGCACCGGGGCCTTTTCCGACCAAGGGAGCCTGGGATAGATTACTGCCTGGAAACCTGAAAGCAAAATTTGATCCGGCCAATAAGGTGCCGGTGGGACGGGTAGGGGAGCATCAGGAGCTGGCTAATTTGGCTTCTTACCTGGTTTCAGATTATTCAGCATACGTCAATGGTGAAGTCATTACCATAGATGGGGGAGAGTGGCTGAAAGGTGCCGGCGAGTTTAATCAGCTGGATCAGGTGCCTGAGGAGTTGTGGGATGCTATGGAGCTCAGCAGGAAAGGTGGCACCAAAATGAAAATGATGTGGCTTTATTTGAGAGGAATGCTTAAAATGAGAAGGAAATGAGTTTCACAAGCCTAATTGATTCTAATCCCAATTTTTGCCATGGCGATCATTTTAGAAGGGGCAAGAATACTTGGTATTATATTTCTTGAGGGAACTTAAGAGCCTGGATTGATACCAGGATCCGCCAATTTTACCGCTTTGAAGCCTTTTCCAAAGCGGATATTCTTTGCTCATGTTCATTGTACATTTCAGATACATAAGCTGCAAAATCACCAAACTCATCACCCAATCCGTCAATTGATTTTCCTAGAGCCTGTACATTATCAGATAAGTTCTTCACTTCAGCTTTTACATCCACCAGTTTACGCTCAATATTAAGTTTGAATTGATTGAATTTATTATCCATGATTATAAATTTAACTATTAGAGCATCAATTTTAGTTCAATTTAATGATTAAATAAGACCCGAAAGGCCTCTGGCCGGTATTTGTCTGATTTGATTCTCTGTGTAACTTATAGGGAAAAATAATGGCCGGAGGCCATGATGATAATCGTCACTCGGCGAAGCCGAGCGACTGAGTAAGGAATCAAGGAAGCAACAAACTTTAGTTTGCTACCAGATCTTTCAGCCTATTGCCTCGGGCTTCAGCCCGGGGCCAATAGATTTGCACTTAGTGGCTTTAGCCACTAATTTTATTGCATGCCCTTCATTAAGATTTGGATTCCTGATCGGTTTGTCTGGCAGAGTGAATTTTTTGCTGTGTCTGTAGGGAATCCCAGGTTAAAGCAGTTAGAAACATCAACCAACAGGAACAACACCATAGCGAAAAGAGCTTTCAGGAAGAGTATGACGAATTCATGGAGAAATATGAATTTGAAACCTTTAGGGGCTAAAGCCCCAGAGGGATTGATTTCCATTGCCCATGGGCTGAAGCCCATGGCAATTTGATTAAAGACGCGGTAATTTGACTAAAGCCCATGGCAATTTCGGCTGAA
>JAHCMM010000287.1 GCA_019192515.1 Cyclobacteriaceae bacterium SS2 | reverse complement strand
GTCTTGATCCTGGAGTCAGCATTGTAAAAACTCAGATCTCCATAACCCAGGTCATCAGCCAATATCACAATAATATTGGGAGACTGATTGTTACGCTGAGTGGGGGCATTACAGCTTGTGATGACTACTAATAGATAAACCAGGATTGCCAGATTGTTCATGCTCATGTTCAGGTTATTCAAGAGGTGTTATGCTAACAGTTGGGCAAATTAATACCTTTTCATTCACCAGCGGTAGAAATTCACAATCTGTCGAATAACAGAATTCAAAAACCAGAGCTTTTATAATTGATCAATTTGACCTGGCACTACGATCCATCTCAAAATCACTGAATGATTAACCGCTCAATGTGTTCCTGTGATCCTATCTTGAACTTCACCAGGTACTGTCCTCTTGACAGCTCAGTAGTGATCTCACTGATATCCATCAATGTTTGACTGGGAGCATATTCCTTATTCATTGATGCCCTGAGTTTACCGGTTAAATCATACAACCTCACACTAATTGACTTCTCTTCATTTGGGGAGAATTTAACTTTCAGTTTGCCCTCTCCAACATACGGATTTGGATAGAGGTTATATTCCATAGTTTGTACAGAAGTCTTCTCATCAACAGGACATAGTGCACCGCCATTTCGGCTTTCTCCTGAAAGTACCAGAAAATCGCCACTCACCGAACCAGGGCCTATGGGTTCAGAACAACTGGTATGGAACTGAGCTGCATTATTACCATCGACATATATGATAATTTCAGGACCTAATGTGCCTTTACGGTCTTGTCCATGAAGTGTAAAAACACCACCAGGGCTTACCTTTTCCGCAAAAACAGTTTGACCATCTATCTTCTGGACCACCTTGACATAACCTGAAACAGTGCCCTGATACTCCAGTGACAATTGGGATACTTTACCATCACAACAAGACTCACCTGCTGGTTTATCAGGATCCGGAACCTCACAGGTATCTGATAGCATAAGTGTAAAAGACTCCACGACCTGGCAGCCAGCTGCATCATCAACTGTGAGTGAATAAACACCTGCGGTCAAATTAGAAATAGACTCACCAGTCATTCCGCCATCCCACTGAAAAGTATAGGGTGCTGTTCCACCGGCTACACTTACGCTAATTGCACCGTCACCATCTTCGCATCCTGGCATGGTGACATCTGTTGTCAAACTCATGATTTCCAGGGGACGAATGGAAAACAACCTGGACTTTTCGCACCCCTTCTGATCTGTTACTTTCACCTCATAATAGCCTGAAGTAAGCCCACTAATACTCGGTCCTGTGGCCCCATTTGACCACACATAAGTATAAGGTCCCTCTCCACCACTTACACTGAGATCGATTGAACCTGAAGCAGGGTCGTCGCAGGTAAGCTGTGTCGTAGTACCACTGATATTGAGCGGCGTGAAAATATCCGTGATCTCCACAGTGGAAGAATCCTTACACCCCTGACTGTCTGTAACCACCATCTCGTATGTTCCGATGGCTTCAGGAATCATTGAATAATTACCCGAAACACCATTCCATGTATAGGTATACGGACCAGTTCCTCCCCTCACTATGGCTCGCAGGCTGCTGTTGACACAAAAATCATAATCTATACTCACCTGCAGGGGCTGATATTCCATGATGGTGAAATTTCTCGATACCTCACAGCCATGGGAGTCAGTAATTATCAATCCATAACTTCCCGTGTTGAGGTTGTCAATTGAAGAGGTAGTCTCCCCCGTGGACCATTCAATTTCAAAAGGCCCCGATCCCACCAGGGAATCAAGAGTTATTGAACCCAGTCCCAGGCAATTGATTTGAGTAACTGTTGCATAGACCGATGTGGCTTGTGCATCCGGTAGTGTGAATGAAAACTCCCGGCTACATGATGATCCGTCGGTGGCAGTAATCGTTACCTGGTAGGTACCTGATTCTACATTGGTCAGATCCCGGGTTGTCTCACCATTACTCCACACATATTCATACTGGGATGGGTCACCGGAAACAGATAATAGGATGGCACCATCACTTCCTCCAAAACAAGAAGGGGTATTGAATTCGGCTGAAGCTTCTATAAGGTTGAGCTGATCAATGGTAAGGGTATCATAACCTTCACAACCGGATGCATCAATTACGCTCAACCAATATTCTCCGGGCTCCGAGACTGCTATCGCTGCCCCTGATTCCCCTGTTGACCAGAAATAATTATATGGAGAATCGCCTCCATCAACGACAGCGATTAGCTTTCCATCCTGGCAATTATTTTGTTCTATCTGCACAGAGATAGGAGACCTCTGAGGAATTTCGTAAGCATCACTTACGCCACATCCATTTGAATCAATCACTTCAACATTGTAGGTACCTCCCGGAAGAGTTTTGATCGAAGGAGTCGTATCACCGGTGGACCAAAGAATTTGATAAGGTGCTACGCCACCTGAGATGCTCAATTCAATTGCTCCACCATCTGACTCGCCGCAACCGGCAACACTGATTTCACCTGCTATTTGTAAATGATCAGGACTGGAAATGATGAAGGTAGTATCTACTGAATTTCCCATAAAATCAGAGACAGAAACCTGATAATTACCATTGCCAAGATCCGCTCGGATCAGATCACTACTTCCATCAGCCCACAGAATCTCGTATGGTGACGAACCTCCGGAAATACTCAAAGCAATCTCACCATGCACTTCTCCGTAACATTGATTATGCTTGATTGTTGCAGTTAGTCCAAGCTCATTTGCACAGGCATTTCCGAAAGCATCCTGAAAAGCTGTGACGGTAAAATAGCCCTTCGTCTGATTTAGGATATCCTCTGAACATGAAGTATGATACGAAACTTCAGACTCGGGCTCTCCTTCCACCACGAGGTAAGTCTTGGTCTTTACACTTCCCTTAAGAAAATCTGATTTGTCAATAAAAAGTACCTCTCCATTGTCCACATTTTCGAACTGTTGAACAAAATCGCGCTGATTTCGGGTAGCATATACCTTCACAGTAGCTCCCTGGGGTCCGTCATATCTTACGGACATGTATTGAACCCCAAACTCACATAAACAATCCTCCGGATTAGTTGAAGCTGCCAATGGGACGGAACAAAACAAGACCACCGTCCCCAATAGCATTCCATAAAGCTGATTTGCTGAATTTAATTTCATGGCTGGTCAAAAACTGGTTAAGGTCTTTGCCTGTGCCAGATTAGTGCCACCTTTGATGCTCAGGAGGAATTAGATCGTTTAACTCACTGTAAATCTGAATATTAGCAAAAGGGATTTGTTAATACCACTCGTACCTATCCAAACCATAGATTGTTTATTTTGAGAGAATCTTTACCATTTTGGGGATTTCCAATTCTACTAGTATCTCTCCTTTATTGGATTAACTAATATTTTAGTTGTTTTATTTGGAATGAATCAGGAAAACATTTATATTTAACTAAAATATTAGTTTATGAAAGAGTTGACGCGAGCAGAAGAAGAAATCATGCAGGTCCTTTGGGATTTAAAAAATGCCTTTGTAAAAGATATCATTGAGCAGCTTCCCGAGCCTAAACCTGCATATAACACCGTTTCTACGATCGTCAGGATACTCCAGCAAAAGGGCTTTGTAGGACACGAAGCTTTTGGGAAATCACATCAATATCATCCATTGATCTCGAAAGAGGAATACACGAAGACTTTCATGAAAAGCTTCGTGGGTAAGTATTTCAGTGGTTCTTATCAGCAAATGGTTTCATTCTTTACCAAGGAAGACAACCTCAGTCTGAAAGAACTGGAAGCATTGCTCAAAGAACTTAAAAAAGATAAAAGTTGATAGCTTATTTCATCGAGTTGGCCATTATACACCTTGCGCTTACTTTGGTGTACATGTTTACTATGAGAGGGGAACGACAGTACCAGCTTATGCGGTTTTTGTTGCTCTTCACAATACCTGTTGCTGTCATAGTCCCCTTAATCTCATTTGAAGGGTTTCTCGGCACAAACACAGGCGGAGCATCCACAGAGTTGAATTCCATTATGACGCATAGTCTGTCCCCAATAGTAGTTGGCACCCAATCAGCTATTGATCAGTACGCTGTGCTCACATGGGTATACCTCCTGATCACCAGTGCTCTATTGCTGTACTTTCTGGCGGGGCTGGGATCAATATGGAAACTTGTCAGAAAGAGCACACCAGCCACTATTGATGGTATTCGGACCCATCTTATCAAAGAGCGAGGATCCTTTACGTTTTTAAAATGGATCTTCATCCATGAAGAAGCTATTTCCGACAAGGATCATCAGGCCATTCTGCATCACGAACTGGCCCATGCCCAGCAATTACACTCGCTTGACACTATCATAGTTAATATTTTCAGAATTTTTTGTTGGTTCCTGCCCAGTGCATGGTGGCTCCAGAAGGAGATGAAAAAGATCCATGAGTATGATGCAGACCGAATAGCGCTCAAACAATTTAATTTATCAGATTATTCAAATACCCTGATCAAACACACCCTCAAAGCGAATGGTTGGGCGCTGGCCAATTCATTTCATGGTGGCTCTGTACTCAAACGTATCCATGCCATGAAAAACCAGATGAAATACATCAGTGGATGGAAACTGGCAACACTAGGTACACTTTATGCAGTACTCATCACCACATTTGCCTGCAACAATGAGCTGGACAAGGAAATTGAGAAGATCGCAGAGGGTGCTGTTTTGGAAGCAGAAATACCACCACAGGCCAAAGAACTGATCGAAGAGCTACATAGTAAACACCCCGAAAAGACTTACGCGTACAAGGAACTGGCCGTGGAAGAAGGTGAGGAAGTCGGCACCGTCTATGACATCCTAAGAAAACTACATGTGGAAGGAAATATGGTGAGTTTTTTTTACCTCAAAGACCGCATTGGGGTGGTGGTGGAATTGAAGGATTATATGGCTGATGCTCAGAGCAGCAAGGCCCCTCGTTCAAATCAGGTTTTTACAATTGTGGAGAATCAGCCAGAGTTCCCAGGGGGTCTGCAGGCTTTTTACAAGTATATTTCTGAAAATCTCAAGTACCCGTCTACGGCTAGATCAATTGGTATAGAAGGCCGAGTGTATGTAGAATTCATTGTAGACGAGGAAGGGTCGATCACTGAGGTAAAGGCGATTAAAGGCATAGGAGCCGGATGCGATCAGGAAGCTGAGCGTGTTCTGAGAAACGCTCCCCGGTTTAACCCTGGCCGCGAAGGTGGTGAAACCGTGAAAGTAAAAATGGTTTTACCCATCATATTTAAGCTTGACAGGTCGGCGGGCACTTGAGGAAAACCCTACTCTGCACTCATTAGATGACCAAAATCAGGTCTCTCCCTGAAACAATAGTCCAACGGACGGTGTTAGTTAATTATATACTATAGGGAACCTAAAAATTAAAATCATGAGCGCAGGAAAATATTTATTCACATTTATGACCGGAGTCGCTGCGGGTGTAGCTGCAGCATATTATACTGACCCCAAAGGATCTGAAAAGAGATTAAAATCCCTCAAAAAGGATTTCAGAAAACAATCTGACAAATGGGAAAAAATCCTGACCGGAAAACTCAATGAGTATAAGAAAACCTACAATGACATGATCGACAAGTATTCCCAAACCGGAAAAGAAATGATCGACAAGTCTAAAGATAAGGTTAGCTTAAACTAACACCTGGATCCTCCTATTTGAGGATCTTTCCAATTTTTCTACCCTCTGTCAGGAATGACATCATACCCTCCAGGTCATCTTTTTCAAGGAGTTGCTTAAATTTCTTGAGCTGCGAATCGTATTGTCCAATCGCCTCCAACACCATCTTTTTATTATCTAAGAATATTGGGGCCCACATATCAGGACTACTCTTGGCCAGCCTTACTGTGGATGCAAATCCGGATCCGGCCATTTCCAGGATCACGCTACCGTCTTTTTCTTTGGCCAGCACAGCATTGCTAAGCGCATAAGAAGTCACATGACTCAGGTGCGAAATATACGCCAGATGCCTGTCGTGATCGGTGGCTCCCAGATAATCCACTTTCATAGATAACCGGATACACAGTTTTTCAAACTGCCCCATCAATTCCGGATCAGTCAGCTCCTTCTCACAGATCAACATCGATTTGTTTTCAAAAAGCTTTGGGAAAGCTGCTTCAGGACCTGAGTATTCAGTGCCTGCAATAGGATGTGCAGCAATAAACTGAGACCGGTTCTTGTGATTACGGATCGCTTCACAGATTGAACCTTTGGTGGACCCAAAATCGATAACTGCCTGTCCCGAGTTGAGTTTATCCAGGATGCCGGGTAACAATTTCACTATTGCATCAACAGGAATCGAAAGGATAATCCAGTCTGCCCACGAAATCCCTGCTTCCAGGCTATCAAACTTTTGCTGAATAATCCCCAAAGAAATGGATTTATCCAGATTTTCAGGGTTTCTGCTATATCCACCAGCCTGATCCAACATTTTCTGTTGCTGCATGGCCAATGAAAATGAACCACCTATTAATCCGGTCCCTATGAAGAGAATTTTCATCTTAAATTTTTCTTTATTTGACTAAAGCAATGTTAAATCAGGTCGCAAGATTCAACCTAAATACTGAATCACCAAATTCATGAGATCCGTTCAATGGCCTCCCCCAGCATTTTTTCAGAAGAGCAAAGAGATATCCTGACGTACTGCCGGCCACTTTCCCCAAAGATGAACCCAGGTGTAATAAATACCCTGCTACTTTGAAGCACTCTATCCGATAAGGCTTCGCCATCGTTCTCAGAAACTTTGGCCCAAACAAACAAGCCTGCCTGATCCCTGCTAAAAGAACAGTTTAATTTTTGCAGCAGGTTAAATACGAGCTCCTTACGTTTTGAATAGACTCTATTCAAGGTAGAGAGCCATGACCCATCGAGATTTAAGGCTTCAATGGCTGCCAGCTGCAATGGTTTAAACATCCCGGAGTCTATGTTGCTCTTCACTTTGAGAATAGGATCCAGGTATGACTGATCTCCGGAGACCCAACCTATCCTCCACCCTGCCATGTTGAATGTTTTAGACAATGAATTCAGCTCTATACACACCTCTTTGGCCCCTTCAATTGACAGAATGCTTACAGGATTATCATTTTGAATAAAGCTATAGGGATTGTCGTGACAAATCAAAAATCCTTTTTCCCTGGCCAGCCTGATGAATCGCTGAAAAATCTCAGAAGAACCCCTGGAACCTGTTGGCATGTGCGGATAATTGAGCCACAAAAGCTTTATGCCGGTATAATCAAGCTGATCAAGAAAATCCCAGTCCGGAGACCATCCCTCCTCTTCTTTGAGTGGAAAGTAAACCGGTTCTCCACCTGCCAGCTTGGTGACCGAAGTATAGGTAGGGTAACCCAATGCTGGGATCAATACTTTATCTCCAGGATTGAGATATGACCAGGAAATATGCATGATACCCTCTTTGGAACCAATCAAAGGCAAAATCTCCTCCGTACCAAGATCGACATTGAAATACTTCTTTGAAAAAGAAGAGATGGCAGCCTTTAGTTCAGGTATCCCCTGATACGGCTGATATCCATGCACATCCGGTTGCACAATGGTCTCGCTCAACCGGGCAATAACCTTGTCATGCGGCATGAGATCGGGACTACCAATGCCCAGGTTGATTACCCGATCGCCCGACTGATTAAGCCGTGCTATTTCTTTGAGCTTCTTCGAGAAATAGTATTCCTGTGCAGTATTAAGTCGATCTGATGCCTGGATGATCATTAAGGACGCCTTTTAAAAACGCCTAAATTCAGCATAAAGGACTTAACAAAACAGAAAGAGCCGAGATTTTTTAATTATCTGTCAATTTGAAGCCCACTTTTCCAGCAATCCCATCAATTGCTTCTTGTGATAAGGCTTCTGCAGGTAATCATTCATTCCTACGGTCAGACATTTTTCAATATTTTCCTTATCTACATTCGCCGATAGCGCCAGGATTGGCTTTTCATAGCCTTGTTTGCGCAGCGCAATTGTGGCATCAAAACCATCCATCACAGGCATCTGGATATCCATAAAGATCATGTCGAAATCTTTGCTCTGCACCTTTTCGATGGCGTCTTTACCATGAATGGCACTGGTAACTTTTGCTCCTGCCGACATCAGCATTTTCTTGATCAGCAGCAGGTTTACATTGTTGTCATCCACTACAAGAATATTTTTGTTTTCCTTGAGCTTAAAGTTGTTTTCCGAATGATCTTTAGCTGATTTTTCCGGTTTCACACCAGCTTCAATAGGAATTGTAAACCAAAACCTGGAACCTTGTTGATTTTCACTGATCGGACTATCCACTCCGATCTGCCCATCCATCAATCCAACCAGCTGCTTGCAGATAGCCAGGCCCAGCCCCGATCCACCATACTTTCTGGTAGTAGAACTATCAGATTGTGTGAACGTTTCAAAAATCGTATCTCGCTTATCGTGCGCTACCCCAATCCCTGTATCTATTACTTCACCATGAAGCAGCAACATGCCTTCTCTCCTAATCCCTTTGAATTTCAAATGAATGCTACCATCTTCAGTAAACTTCATGGAGTTACTCACAAAGTTGATGATGATCTGGTTGATCCTGGTGGGGTCACTGATCACGATCTCAGGCACGCTTTCTTCCACTACAAAATCGAAAGTCAGATTCTTTTCTTTGGCCAGATACTTATACGGATGGAGGTTTGAGTCCACATTATATCGGAAGTCAAACGGAACCTTTTCAATAACCAGTTTGTCAAGATCCATCTTGTTAAGGTCCAGCACATCATTGAGCAGCTTGGCAAGTGTCTCTCCTGAAGAATGGATCAACGAAAGATACTCCTTCTGCATCTTGGTAGCTGCGGTGTTTTTTAACAACTCAGAAAATCCCAGGATACCATTCAAAGGTGTTCTGATCTCATGACTCATATTGGACAAGAAACGACCTTTCGACCTGTTAGCTTCCTCTGCCTGATCTCTCGCCTTTCTCAAAGCTAACTCAGTAGCTTTAAGTTGCGAGATATCCTTAGCAATGATCATAACCTCTTTTTCCTCCTCATTTTCATTCTCAAGAGTAGAAAACGAAGTGGAAGTGGGTAGTTCATAGCCATCCCGACTCACAAAATTCAATTCTTTGTTTTTAGATTGTCCTAATCTAGCCAGATCCTCAACGACTCTGACAAATGGTGAGTTCTTCGAGTCTTCCGAAAGGAGTTGCTCCAATGGCTTACCAATCAATTCATCTTCCTGATACCCCAAAAGCTCACAGGCGGCATTGTTCACAGCTTTAATCTTCAGATTGGCATCCATAATGATGAGGATATCAATAACCCCGTCGTAGATCCTCTTCATATAATCTCTGGAAACGGTAGATTTCCGAAGCTCCTGACCAAGCATATTTACACCCAGGATGATGGCTTCCAATTCATCTGTATCGTGGGGTGAGCTGGGTATTTTATATGCGAAATTTCCATTCGCTACTTCAAAAATTAGTCTACTGATCTCCTCTATACGATCTCGTATGGTGCTTTCCATTGGGTGGACGATATTCATGGCAAAATTAATGTTTTGTGACTAACAAAGTATGTTCCATGATTTCCATGCTCAGGTTGTCCTGTGTATTCACATAAGCAACCCTTGGATAGGTGGTGGCACCTAGCTTTTTCTTTTCTACTGTAGCCGAAACGCCTAAATTCACCTTGGTGCATCCCAAACTCTTAGCTCTTTTGATGCACTGATATAGCGCTTGTCTGTATACGCCATAGTCAAAATTAAAGTCATAGTCGAGACCTAAGAACATACCACTATAGGTATCCCTGGCATTCTTATGACAGAAGGCCACTGCTACAGGCAATCTGTGATCCGATGTAGCCTCATTGAGTCGGAGGACCACAAATTCCCACGAAGGATCATTATTCATCTCCTCGAATAACCTATATGGATAAGTAAAGCCATTCAGGGCCAGGTTCTTGTTTTTGACCTGCAGGAAGAGATTGAAAGCATGCTGTAGTCCTTCATCTGATAACTTATCTACCACCTCCACATTAAAACAGGATGCGTACTTTCTAACTTCTTGTTTGAAGTGCTTCTTATTTCGTTTGCTCAGTAGTCCCCTAAACTCCTCTTCATCCTTCCACGAAAGGTCTTCAATAATGCATGTTTCAGGCATATCCATCTTCACAAAACCGTGTTCCAGAAACAGCTTGGTCAACTCTGTATTTTCCGTGAAATCACGAAGTACAATATTGGTTGCACCGCAGCTTTCCTGCTCTTTAAAAAGTCTTTCCGTAAACATGAGCACAGCGTTTTTCCAGAGGTTATGCTCCATGTTTAGGTAGAAATGCTCTCCCTCTGTAAAGAGGCTTCCCATCATGAGGACCTTGGATGTGAGGTAATAAGGATCCTTTTTTCTTACGAGCTCTATTTGAGCAGAGATCGAAGCCCTGGCAAACGCATCCTCTTTCCATACGGTAGAAGACAGGAAGGTTACCAGGATCGGTGTTCCCACTTTATCTGTTACCACAAAATATTTAAAGTCCCAGTTATCTTCGGGTTTCACGTGACCGCTAAATGATCTTTCCAAAAAGCTCATGCCATTCCAGTCAAACATTCCACGATGACCAAGCTTCCCGTTCCAAAGGTCTTTATCCACATCCTGAATGGTATCATATACCTTCAGATTGATGGATGAAAAATCATGTGAATTATGGGCAATAGAAGACTTTTGCAGGATCTCATCCAGCTCGTTGGTTTGCTCTTCCAAAGCAGGCATCTTAAATGCTTTCCTGATCTTATCCTGTGTCTGGTTAGTGGCTTTAAGTGAAGCGTCAAAGTTTCGCTCCATAGTATCAACCAGTACCTCGATATCTTCAAATGTATTGTTGAGTGAAATAGTAAAGCGTGAACCATTATTTTTCATCGGTACTGCCGGAAACAGTGCCGGGTTTACGTATACACCATCTTCAATGAGTCTACTCACAAACTCATTGGTTGTTCCCATTACCCCTGTGCCTATAAAGAATACCGGACTTTTTGTTTCAGCCACCAGTGGAAGCTGTGTTCTGCCAAGCAAAGTATTACAATAGTTGATTCTGTTTTGCAGCTCCAACTGAAGATCATTGATCTCATCACTTAGATGGATCTTGGCTGAAGCAACGGCAGCTCCAAGGATGGGCGGCTCCAACTGTACAGAAAATGTGTTTGGACCGCCAAAGGTCTTCACTTTTCGCCTCCACTCCTCATTTGGAAATACAGATACGCCACCGCAGGCTCCAAAACCTTTTCCTAAAGTAGCAGTAAGGACCATTTTTCTATAAAGTCCTTCAGGCATTTGACTCATCACATAACCTGTCCCATTCTTTCCTGCCCAGCTCATTCCGTGTGCATCATCTACGTACAGATGTAGCTGTTCATATTTCTCAGCCAGGGCAATCAATTCTCTAATAGGGGCAAAATCACCATACATGGAATAAACACCATCCGACATATACCAGATCTTCTGATGCTTATCCTTAAGTGACTTCACTTTTTCTTCCAGCATCTCCAGGTTGTTGTGACGGATCATTTCCACGGTTACCCCCTTGGTAAGCATCTTCTGAACTGACTCCTGAATGCTGGCATGAACCTGATGATCCAGAATTACAGCATCTTCTTCTGACACAATGATGGGAATAGTAGCCAGGTGCGAAATGGTACAGTTTTTTGAAATCACAACCGGAGCCTGGTACATTTCTTCTACCAGCATTTCCAGCTCTGAATACAATGGGTTGGAGATATATGTTTTTGACATTGGAAACTGTGTTCCATAGTTCTCGATGGCCTTGATTGCAGACTCCTTGACAAATGGGTGATGTTCCAGACCCAGATAGCCGCATGTTCCGAAGTGAAGCGTTTTTTGTTGATTAATTGTTAGGTATCTTCTGTCGGTTGTATGACCTTGCGCATACAAATGAACGACGCCTTTTTCCTTCGCTGCGGTAATAACTTCGTCGACCGTCTTCACAAAGTTATTATGTTTGATTTTTGCCATATTCTGCTGATTGGTTATTTTAGAAATAGTTTTAATGCAAAATATCTATGGCGTTAGTTGGTATTTATGATTAATTAGATGAAATGAAAGAATCCATAGATTTTCAGTATGGAAGCATCGTTATTGAGAATGGCATCATGAAATGCAGTTTTTACGACCTTCAGGAGCTTACTCTAGAGATCACCAAACACCTTGTATCTAAGCGCGTAGAGCACTCAAATGGTGTATCCTATCCCTGCCTTTTCGACGTATCCAAAATCAAGCATTCAACCAAAGAAGCCAGAGACTTTTTGGCAAAAGAAGGCAACGAACTGGTTACAGCAAGTGCAATATTAGTAGACTCAGCCGTAGTAAAAATGGCTGCCAACTTCTATGTTTCTGTCAACAAACCAGTCAAGCCCACCCGACTTTTTACTGATAAAGATTCTGCACTCACCTGGCTGCGCCAGTTCATGGAAACAACTACCTCTTTCTGACATAAAAATTCCATCCGGGTGAACAAAACATTAGCCTATCTTTGTTCACATAAGATATGAAAATGAAATTCGGTACCAAAGCTATCCATGCCGGACAGGAACCTGATCCGTCTACCGGGGCAATAATGACCCCTATCTATCAGACCTCTACATACGTACAATCTTCACCCGGAAAGCATAAGGGATATGAATATGCCAGGACACAAAACCCAACGCGCACAGCGCTGGAAGCCAACCTGGCGGCACTGGAGAATGGAAAATTTGCCAGGTGCTTCAGCTCAGGCATGGCTGCTACAGATACTATCATGAAGCTGTTGAAGCCGGGCGACGAAGTCGTATGTACGAATGATCTGTATGGTGGGACTTACCGATTATTTACCAGCGTTTATGCCCATTATGGTATTCGGTTTCACTTTATCAATATGCTGGATTTGCAGCAGGTGGAAAAAGTTGTGAACGATAAAACCAGGATGGTGTGGATAGAAACACCCACGAACCCAATGCTGCAGATCATCGACATCAAAGCTGTAGCCGATATCGCAAAAAGGCATAAAGCTCAAACGGTTGTTGACAACACGTTTGCCAGCCCTTACCTGCAAAACCCACTGGATTTGCATGCCGATATAGTGGTTCATTCACTAACTAAATATATTGCAGGTCACTCGGATACCGTGATGGGAGCTGTTATCACAAACGACCAGGAGACACACGAGCGATTGGCTTATCATCAAAATGCTGTAGGCGCTGTTCCGGGTCCTATGGATTGCTTCCTTGTACTGCGTGGCATCAAAACCCTGCATATCCGCATGCAGAGGCACTGCGAAAACGGAGCTGCAATAGCAAAATATTTGAAGGAACACCCGAAAGTAGCGAAAGTGCATTGGCCCGGATTTCCTGATCACCAAAACCATCAGGTAGCTGCCAAACAGATGAAAGATTTTGGTGGAATGGTGTCTTTCACACTGAAGGAGGACAAACAGGAAAAAGCCTTTAAGTTTTTGGAAGCAATAAAAGTATTCAGCCTGGCAGAGTCTCTTGGGGGTGTTGAGTCCCTCGCAGGTCATCCCGCAACCATGACACATGCCAGCATCCCTGCCGAAGAACGTAAGAAGTCAGGTATTACAGACTCCCTCATCAGGCTTTCTGTCGGCATAGAGGACATAGAGGATTTATTAGCGGACCTTGAAAATGCATTGAAATGACCAGCCATTACATCACCTTATTTAACAGGGACCTGGATAAGCTGAAAGAAGAGCTTCAGGCATATGAAAGTACTGAAACGATCTGGAAGGTAGATCCCGGCATCAACAACTCGGCTGGAAACCTGGCTTTGCATCTGATTGGGAATCTAAACCACTTTATAGGAGCGATTCTGGGTAAGACCGGTTTTAAAAGAGACCGGGAAGGTGAATTCAACGATAAGAATATACCATTGGATAAGATCATTCAGGATGTGGAAAGCACTCAAACAATGATTGACAATACCCTGAGCAAATTAACTTCAGAAACGCTTGAATCTGACTACCCTGTAGAGGTATTTGGCAAGCCGATGAATACCACTTATTTCCTATTGCACCTTTACGGTCACCTCAACTACCATTTGGGTCAGGTGAACTATCACAGAAGATTGCTTTCCTGAGAAGCAAAAGGGAATGATACGACCATTCCCCTTTAGCTACTTTCTATCAATCCTCATTTTGACCTTAATTTTTAATAAGTAGTTACCTGATACTTATCTAGCAGCTGGCTGATAGACGAGATGATCTGGTGATCTGAATTATTGTCTTTCCGGTAATCCTTATAGAAGCCCTGGAAAATAATATTGCTGGATGCCCTATCTATGAAATAAACACTTAGCGTACCATTGTTATTGATTACCCGCCTCAAGAGGTACTGATCATCATCCTTATTGGCACTATTGATCCAGGTATTCAGACTCCGCTGCTGCATGGTGACCAGGCTGGTACCTTCTGGGAAATACCTGAAGGTAATCAGAATGTCAGGTGTATCTGCATCATAGGTATAACCCATTGCAGTAAATCGCTTGTAGATCATACTCTGTATTACACTATTATCATAAACGTTTAGTCCATTGACGTTCATTGATTTCGGGTTGACAAATCCAAAGGATTGATATTCTTTGAAATGTCCTTTATAATTGAACTGAGATTCTATCAGGTTGCGGCTTGAGCTGCATCCACTGATGAGAATAATGAGTGAGACAATTAACCTTTTCATAAAATCAATATTTTAATAAATTAGCCCTAATATTAAATTTCATTTAAAATTATAACCAATTCATTTAAACATTAATATTTTAATTAAGTTTTTATTGAATAATACGAAAAATTACATTTCTTATAAAAAAGTATTAAAAGCTTTGATTTTTTGTGATTTTGCGTCTCTGAATTGAGCTTAAAATAGATGTTTTGAAAAAGCAGGTTACTTAAAGCTCCAAAAACGGCCTGTATTGGTCTTAATCCTAGATTTTAAGGCAAATTTGATCAGAATCAAAAAGCAGGGTCAATCAGGAGGAAATTGCCTGAGTGCTTTGGAAATGACGTGTCTGATGGTTTTTTCAGAAAATACCTTTCCAGAATCTGTATACCCGATCACATCTGAGCGCCACACCACTGTACTGGTTTTATAATTAGCTATATCAATAATCAGAGACCCTTCCAGGTACTGGTAAGACTCTTCTGCCAGAAAAGGTGTGAAATCATTTTCCTGCCCATAAATGTGATAAGGCGTATATCCACCCACTTCTTTTTCGAAGGCTACCACATGGAGATTGATGAGAAAGTCAGGGGTTTCATCATTATATGTAAACCCTTTATCCTGTAACTGAGACTTGATTTCTCTCATAAAGGAGTGCACAATAGAGGTATCGCCTGCAAGATATGAAGGTCCTTCAATATTGAATTCACACCCACTCATCCAGCAAAAGGATTTAAAATTTTCAAATTCGAAACGCTCATCGTAGTAGACCCTCACCTTGAAAGTTGAACAGGATGAAAACAAAACCACGGTAAACAATATGAATAATCGCCTCATCATCACTAGTAGATTTAACGGGTAGACCTTAATGCCGGACACCAATTAATCCTTTAAAACAATTTCCAACTTCAATGTAATATATGGTGGACAATTAATATTCCATTAAAAGTCATATTTATATATGAAATCAGTCAACCCTGTTATCTTCTAAAATATTTAGATTTAAATAAAAAAATGGAAGGTTTAATATTTGGAATTGTAGCCGTTTCCCTGGCAATATGGGCAATGCTGGATGTAATTAGAGCCACTATGGATATGAACCATAGAATATTGTGGATGGTACTCGTAATACTATTTCCGATCGTTGGTCCTCTTATTTATTTTATCAAGGGGAAGAAAAAAGTGACCTAAAGGAGGAAATACCGACCGTAAATAGATTCGATATACTTGAAATACCAGTAAAGTTGATAGTTTACTTCAAGTCCGTAGTCTTCGTTTGGATCGTAATTGATCTCATTTGTAATAGGTCCATAGGCATTTCTGGCCTTTTGATTCCACGAAGTGACATATCTGATGTTGTGGGATTCATAAAAACGGAGTGAATAAAATCCTATTGGCTTCGCATTGCTCACAAACCAGGACTGAAATGCAGGATCAAGGATCACGATTTCATGTTTTTCATCGTCTGTCTCCTGAATGATGTTGCTGCTCACCGGTCTGTGAGGTGAGATGTGTTGAGCACACCCCAATAAAAGCAACGAAATAAGCCAAATAACTATCTTCTTCATGACAACCTCCTCCAATATTACATACAATTAAAACTCAATTTTAGTTTCCAAATTGCCCTTGTAGTACTTTAGCGCTCAAATTGACAAGCCAGTGGCGCAGAGACAGATCTCTAATCAACTTTTGATCATCATTGCCTTCCTGTGTATCTACCTGATCTGGGGTACTACATACATGGCAATCAGGATCGGCCTGGATGGACTTCCCCCATTCATGATGGCGTCGGTACGTTTTATGATGGCTGGTGTTATCCTGGTTGCATATTGTTTGTGGGCTGGCCAGAAGTGGCCCAAATTTCACTCTATGGTCAGAAATGCATTTTTTGCATTGATCATCATGGTTGGTGGACAGGGATTGTTGGTTTGGTCCGAGCAATATATAGCAACAGGATATGCTTCCGTCCTGGTGGCCACCATTCCGCTTTGGTTTGTCATTATTGATAAGGGCAACTGGAAGCTTTATTTCAATAATCCTTTTATCATCCTGGGTGTGGCACTAGGTTTTATCGGTATTCTCACCCTGTTTGGCGAGAAGCTTACCAGTGAAGGAGTTGCTTCCTCCAGTCTGGAACTCATAGCGACAGGACTGGTAATAGTTGGAGCTATCAGCTGGGTGTTTGGTACACTCTTGTATAAAAGTTACCCTCCCCGCGATTCTATGTACATGAACCTGGGATGGCAATTTGTTTTTGCTTCTCTTCTTTCACTACTTCTCAGTGGTATTCTTGGTGAATACAGTCACACTGACTTTTCTAATGTGGGTATCAGAGCCTGGTCAGCAATTGTTTACCTGGCCCTTGCCGGCTCCATAGTCGGATTGGTAGCCTATACGTGGCTACTTACCCAAAAGCCTGCAGCTGTAGTGGGAACCTACGCGTTCGTCAACCCCATCATTGCGGTACTTATCGGATGGCTCTTCGCCAATGAGACCATTTCCACTTTTCAAATGGTAGGTATGATCATCATCATCGCGAGTGCCATTATGATCAACCTGAAGCGCAGACAGGTGTTGAAATCCTAAACCATCCATAGGGTAAAATCCTGTAAGCCCAAGACAGTGATTTACCTGATAGTGGATACCTTTAGCAGGTAAATAATTCAACATTTAGATCCTATGAAATTCCTCGGCACTTTCGCTATCGCGTTACTCATATCCGGTGTGGCTATATCCCAAAACCTGGAGGTATATGGTCTCACCGTAGAACATAAGCAAAACCCAATGGGGCTGGAAACAACTTCACCTCGTCTGAGCTGGAAAATCAGGTCCTCAGAAAAGAATATTTTGCAAATGCACTATCAGGTGCAGGTAGCCGAGGTGAATAACTTCCCCACAACCCACCTTACCTGGGAAAGTAGCAAGGTAGCCAGCGATCAGTCTGTTCTTGTCCCCTATTCAGGTGACAAACTGGCTTCCGGAAATCGCTACTATTGGCGGGTAAGAGTATGGGACCAAAATGGAAACGTGTCAGCCTGGAGCACTCCTGCTTACTGGGAGATGGGTCTTTTTGAAGATGACTGGAAGGCTCAATGGATTGAACCCGTGCAGAAAGAACAGGCAAATGCTCCGGCATTGCTGGTTAGAAAAAAAGCCACACTCAATAAGGAAGTAAAGAGCGCCAGAGCCTATGTAACTGCCCATGGGATTTATGAACTGTTCATCAATGGAAAACAGGTGGGCGATGAGGTATTTACCCCCGGATGGACCAGGTACCAGGACCGGCTGCAGTACCAGGTATATGACATTACCAGTTTACTATCCAAGGGAGAAAACGCCATTGGGGCCATGCTGGGAGATGGCTGGTACCGAGGACACCTGGCGTGGGAAGATAACTGGGGCGTGTATGGAAAGAAGCTTGGTCTGCTTTGTCAGATCCAAATTGAATATGCAGACGGCACTTCCGAAATGATCCTTTCTGACAATACCTGGAAAGGTACTGATGATGGCCCCATTGTTATGAACAGTCTGTATAACGGTGAAACATATGATGCCAGAAAAGAGATGGATAACTGGAGTTCTGCTGCATTTAATGACAGCGGGTGGAAACCAGTAAACGTAGCTGAATATGGTTATAAAGAACTAATCCCCACCGAGACCGTCCCTGTAAGAAAAATTGAAGAAATCAAACCGATAAAGATCTGGAAAACTCCCAAGGGTACTCTGGTAGCTGATTTCGGTCAGAATATGGTAGGCTGGATCCGGCTCAAGGTGAATGGTAGTGCCGGAACAACCGTTACCATCCGGCATGCAGAGGTAATGGACAAATACGGGGAATTCTATACGGACAACCTTCGAGCTGCCAGGGCAACCCTGCAGTATACCCTCAATGGAAAAGGAGATGAGATTTATGAGCCTTCTTTCACTTTTATGGGATTCAGGTATGTGGCGTTAGACGGATTTCCCGGGGAGCTGAAGCCGGAACATCTCACCGGTGTGGTCATACATTCTGATATGGAGCCCATCGGTACATTTGAGTGTTCCAATCCATTGATCAATCAACTTCAGAAAAACATCCAATGGGGCCAGAAAGGAAACTTTTTGGATGTACCTACCGACTGCCCTCAGCGCGATGAAAGACTGGGCTGGACAGGTGATGCCCAGGCTTTTGTGAGGACTGCTGCATATAACATGGATGTGGCTGCTTTTTTTACCAAGTGGCTCAAAGATGTAGCTGCCGAACAAAGTGAGGCCGGAGCAATTCCCTTTGTGGTGCCGAATGTATTGGGAAGCGTGAGAGCTTCTGCTGGCTGGGCAGATGTAGTCACCATTGCCCCCTGGACTATGTACAAGGTATATGGTGATAAAGAACTACTAGCCACCCAGTATCCCTCCATGAAAAAGTATGTGGATTTCGTTCGCAGGGATGCCGGAAGGAATTATATCTGGGAAGATGGGAGCGTCTTCGGCGATTGGCTTTTCTTCAAGCCGGAGCTGTCGAAGTGGACTGTACCTGACGGACACACCGATCAGGATCTGATTGCCACTGCTTTCTATGCGTATTCTACTCAGCTTTTGATCAAAGCAGCCGAAGTACTGGGTAATGAAGCAGATGTGAAAGAATATTCAGATCTGTTGGAGAAGATCAAGCAGGCATTTTCCGAAAATTATATCACTCCGACAGGACGGATCATTTCACATAGCCAGACTTCATATGTACTTGCCCTGATGTTTGACCTGCTTCCCGAAGCCCAAAAGAACAATGCAGTAAACTATCTGGTAGACAATATCCGTAGCCGGGGCAACCACCTTTCTACAGGTTTCCTGGGGACTCCCTACATCTGCCATGTGCTCTCAGAAAATGGAAAAACTGATGTGGCTTATGATCTCCTGCTCCAGGAAGAATTTCCTTCATGGCTTTATCCCGTGAAAATGGGAGCCACCACCATTTGGGAGCGATGGGATGGTCAAAAGCCCGACAGCACCTTCCAGAATGTGAGCATGAACAGCTTCAACCACTACGCCTATGGTGCCATTGGCGACTGGATGTACAGGGTAGTGGCAGGAATGGAAATTGGTGCACCTGGCTATAAACACATACTCATACAGCCTCAACCAAGCTCAAGACTGGATCATGCTGAAGCAACCCATGAAAGTAAGTATGGCAAAATTGTCTCCGGCTGGAAAATTGACAATGGCAACCTGACCGTCTATTGCACGATACCAGCCAACACCACAGCCACCATTACCCTGCCTAAAACCAAAATCAATAAGATACGGGAGAATGGAAAACCCATTACAGGCAGTTTCCCAAATGCTAAAGAAGAGAATGGAAATGTGGTGATTGAGGTGGGGTCAGGCAGCTATTCCTTTACTTACAACACCAGTCTCGCAGTGAAGATTGAAAAAGATGCACCCGATCAACTGGCGAACCTGATGAACTCCCTGGCTGCCAAAGAAAAGAATCCTCTGATGAAGCGTCATTTTGAATCGATCGCGAGGTTTACAAAGGATACTACCCACGGTTTTGACATTACGGACGAAGACATAGAATCCGCTTCGATGGTACTCAACTTCTTCAAAAACGGAGGCACAGAGTGGGAAACTTATAAAGATGGTCCTCGTCCCCTCATGATGTCTTTTAAATCTCTAACGGATGGAAAATACAGCTTCTATTGGCTGTTTATCCCACAGGATTTCAACCCGAAGAAGACAAAACAGCTACCCTTCTACATGGAACTCCATGGCAGTGGTGGTGGGAGAAACAACAACCCACGCAGGATGCTGTATCATCCTCTGCAACCAGAGATTGCCGGTGTGACCAATATGGGTTACCGAAAAGATGGTCTGTTTATCCTCCCCTGGGGAAGGGGCGATAAATTTTACCGCGATATAGCTGAGACAGACATCCTGGAGGTTCTGGCAGATTTTGATAAGATGTTTAAGACTGATCCAAAGAGACAATACATGTATGGGTTTTCCATGGGAGGAAATGGGTCATTTCATATCGGTCAAAAGACACTTGATCGCTGGGCGGCTATTGGTATGTATAGCGCGGCATTTTTACAGGAACCAACCAAAGAGGAAGCAGCCAAATTTAAAAATACACCTGTCTGGATGGCATGGGGTGAGCTGGAGCGGTGGAAAGACAATAATGTAATTTTAAAAGACCTGTTGGAGCAAGAAGGAGTAGATCTATCCTGGAAAGAGGTGAAAAATGTGGGTCACAGGTATCTTGGAGAGTACCAGGAAGACATGCTGGATTGGCTGAATAGCAAGTCGAAATAAACAGGGCACTTTCGATTTGAAATTGAATAACTTAACTTAAATGATAGTTTAAGACATTCAAATCTGGTGGACTACTGGCTTCTCGGCTTTATTTTTCTGGCTGGTGCAATCACCTTTACAATGGCGACTCTGACTGCAGGAGGTGGAGCGTTAGTCCTTGTACCTATTGTGAACTACCTGGCCGGACCAGGAATTGCAGCTCCCATCCTCAATACAGGTAACCTCATCGGACGCCCTGTACGGATAATTATTTTCTGGAAAGACATCAACTGGAAAGCTACGCTCTTCTATGTACCTGCTGCCATGACAGGTGCTTTTTTGGGTGCCATGCTTTTTTCCACACTCAAAATCGACTGGCTCCAAATCATCATTGGTTTGTTCCTGGTCAGCACTATCTGGCAATTCAGCTGGGGTAAAAAGAAGAAATCTTTCCAAATGAAGTATTCTTATCTCCTCCCTCTTGGTTTTCTAATCTCTATACTGGGGACTATTATCGGGGGCCTGGGCCCTGTTTTGAATCCATTTTATCTCAACCTGGGAATCACTAAAGAATCGCTCATTGCCACAAAAACAGCCAATAGCTTCTTCATGGGTCTG
Organism: Cyclobacteriaceae bacterium SS2; assembly: GCA_019192515.1. Taxonomy (GTDB): domain Bacteria; phylum Bacteroidota; class Bacteroidia; order Cytophagales; family Cyclobacteriaceae; genus UBA7330. The sequence continues at coordinate 12,276 of JAHCMM010000287.1, read as the reverse complement.
GCGCAGATCGGAAGTTACGCCTACTTTGGGTTGATGTCCACTGAAGTAATATATCCTGCCATCGCTTTAGGTCTTGGAATCTCTGTCGGAAGCTATTTTGGCAAACTTGTGCTAAAACGCGTTTCGGATCAGTCATTCAGAAAGTGGGTGATCCTCTTTATGGTAATAAGTGGTCTGCTTATGTTGTATCAGGGAATCACAGCCCTGTAAAAACAAAACAGCCAGGTGATCCACTAGGACAACCTGGCTGTATTTTAAATACTATTTGTGAAATTATGCGATCTCAACCAGCTCGATCTCAAATACAAGATCTTTACCCGCTAAAGGGTGGTTGGCATCAATCGTGATCGTTGCATCCGCTACTTCAGTAACTACCACATGCGTTTGATGGCCCTGATCGTTGGTAGCTACCAGTGTCTGTCCTACCTCAGGTTTCATATCTTGTGGAAGATCAGTTCTTGGCACAGCCTGGATAAGCTGCTCATTTCTTTCTCCGTAAGCCTCTCCTGAAGGGATGGTTACAGTTTTCTTTTCGTTGAGTTCCATACCATTCACAGCCTGGTCAAACCCTTTGATCATCTGACCTGCTCCAACTGTAAACTCCAATGGATCTCTCTCCAAAGAAGAGTCAAACACTTCTCCTGATGTCAATTTTCCTGTGTAGTGTACTTTTACTTTGTCGTTTGCTTCTACTTTTTTCATAATATTGCTTGTGCGGAAACTTACCGAAATGGCTTTCCTTTATTTGATAGAATTGCTTATTTGAAGATGCAAAGGTAACAAGGCCATATCCCAATTACCAGAAAACATGGTATTACCTCGTCCGGTCGATGGTGAACTGCACGAGCTGATCCAGTGATGTTTTGTAATCAGAATCAGGAAGTTGCGCCAAAATATCCTTCGCTTTTTCATGATATTGTTCCATCACCTCAATGGCATACTGGATACCCCCCGTAGATTTCACAAAGTCGATCACCTCATGAACCAGGGCTGGTTCCTGGGCACTTTTCTTGATCATCTTCTTGATCCGGTTCTTCTCTGATCGCCCAGACTGGTTGAGGGCATAGATCAGTGGCAAAGTCATTTTCTTTTCCTTAATGTCTATACCCGTTGGCTTGCCGATCTCATAGGTACCATAGTCAAACAGGTCGTCTTTGATCTGAAAGGCCATTCCTACATTTTCACCAAACTGAGTCATCTGATCCACGATCCCTGATGAAGCTCCTGAAGAGGCTGCCCCTGTTCGACAGCAGGCAGTGATCAAAGAGGCTGTTTTCTGTCGGATGATCTCATAGTAGACCTCCTCGGTGATGTCCAGCTTTCGGGCTTTCTCCATCTGCAGCAGCTCCCCTTCACTCATCTCCTTCACTGCATTGGACACGATCTTGAGCAGGTCAAAGTCATTGTTTTCGAGTGATAACAGCAGACCACGTGACAGCAGGAAGTCACCCACCAGCACAGCTATTTTATTCTTCCACAAAGCATTGATGGAAAAGTAGCTCCTGCGATAATGCGCATCGTCTACCACATCATCGTGCACCAGGGTAGCTGTATGTAAAAGCTCTATCAGTGCCGCCCCTCTGTAGGTAGATTCAGAAATGCCATTAGCCACTCCCGCACTGAGAAAAACAAACAGCGGTCGCATCTGCTTTCCTTTACGTTTGACAATATAGCCGGTGATTTTGTCGAGCAGCATGACATTGCTACGCATAGACTGGCGGAATTTCTTTTCGAATTCAGCCATTTCGACTGCGACCGGCGCCTGGATTTCTTTTAAGCTAAATGACGGCATAAAATTTCTTCTGCAATATTAACACCTCAATCATTTATTAAGTGTTCTTTGTTTCTCTTTGTTTTCCCCTGATTGCTTAACTAGCTTAGCACCCAACATGATTGGTCCGATATGAGTTTCCAGTACTATCTGCTCGATGTATTTACAAGCAAGCCGCTTTCGGGAAATCAATTAGCTGTTTTTCCGGATGCTTCAGATATCGACCCTGCACTCTTTCAGAGCATTGCAAAAGAATTTAATTTATCTGAGACTGTATTTCTTTTTCCCTCAAAATCGGGAGAAAATCCTGCTATGCGCATTTTTACTCCCGGAAGAGAATTACCTACAGCAGGTCACCCCACCATAGGCACAGCATATGTCCTGGCCATGAAGACAGGCCAGAAATCACTGGTCTTCAAGCAGAAAATTGGAGATATTCCAGTAAGCATTACCTATAAAGACGGAGAGCCAGACCTGATCACGATGAACCAGCCTCTACCGGTCTATGGACGTGTTTTCGAAGATAAAGCTGCCATTGCCGACATGCTCTCCCTGCCTGTTGAAGATATTGGCAACACACCAATTCAGGAAATTTCCTGTGGCAACAACATCCTTTTTATTCCTATCAGGGATGTCGCAACACTTAACAAGATCAAAATTAAAACAGACCTGCTGGAAGCACTTTCAGGGCAGGTAGACACTACCCAGCTTTATTGCTTCAGCGTGAATAGGGTGCTTGGGGGTGATGTGCAGGGAAGGATGTTTGGCCCATTGATTGGCATTTACGAAGACCCGGCTACAGGCTCTGCCAACGGACCACTGGCATGTTATTTAGCCAAACACAGGATATTGGAAATGCCGGTATTAAGCCTTCAGGGATATGAGATGGGACGCCCCAGCCAGCTACATTTGGACCTTACGATAAATGCGGAGAATAAAATAACCGAAGTGAAGGTTGGAGGAAAATGCCAACTAGTTGGTAAAGGCGAGCTATTTTTGGGTCCTGGCCACCAACATGGTTTAGAAAGTACCAACGGGTAGTAAATGAGGAAAGAAAAAGTCCGATACAGTGAAATTATTCCCAAGACGAAGCAATGGCCTATCGTTCAGCTTTCAAGGGATCGTAAAAAATTCATTGAAGAAGTTTCTGCCGAATCCTTCGAAGCATTAAAGGGCATTACCAAAGGCAGATCACTTCGGGAAGAGGTGGAGATGACGATCTACAGGGAGAAAGCCCGGATCCGGGCTAACCCGTGGCGGGTAGATCCCAGAGATGAAAAGCCCTTCTGGAACAAAATGCAGCAGCGGTTGCTGGATAGCAGCACCATGGAGCCCGAAGAGGCCAGGAATGAAGAAGAAAAGATCCTGATGGAGATCATACAAAGATACGCTGAAGAGATATCAGGTAACTTCAAGAAAAACTCCTACAGGTTTGCCCGTACAGTAGTGACGTTTGGCTTTGCAAGGCTTCTGAATGCTACCCGCGTGAAAGGACTGACCTCGCTTTTCAGCCGTCAGCTTGATCTGGATGATAAGATCCATATCGTGGGAGAAACAGAACACATCCGAAACCTGGCGCGTCAGGGCACCGTGGTGATGGTACCCACACATTTCAGTAACCTGGATTCTATCCTGATTGGCTGGGTGATCCAGTTTTTGGGATTACCGGCCTTTATCTACGGAGCCGGCCTCAACCTCTTCAATATCAAGATCTTTGCCTATTTTATGAATAGCCTGGGAGCTTATAAGGTAGACAGACGAAAGAAAAACCCTGTTTACCTGGAGACGCTTAAGACGTATTCCAGCATGGCGTTGCGAAGGGGCTGTCACAGCCTTTTCTTTCCCGGGGGAACCAGGTCGAGGTCGGGGCATATAGAAAAAAGGCTGAAGCTTGGTCTGCTCAGCACCACTATCGAAGCTCAACGCATTCTTTATCAGCAAGCTAAAGATGCGAGAAAAGCTTCCAAGATCTTTATTGTACCGGTAGTGATCAATTACAACTTTACGCTGGAAGCACCGGCATTGATCAATGAGCACCTGAAAAGAACCGGTCAGGAACGATATTACCAGGAGAGTGACGAGTTTTCCTCCTCCTACAAGATTGCCTCATTTCTGTTTAAGTTTTTCACTAAGGGATCGGACATTTCTGTCAGCATCGGCAAAGGAATGGACATCCTGGGCAACTACGTGGATGACCAGGGCAACAGCTATGATGCCAATGGCAACCCTATTGATACCGTAGATTATTTTATCTCAAATGGCCAAATCACCATTGATTCGCAAAGGGAAGAGGAATATGTGCGGATCCTCTCCAGACGCATAGTAGAGGAGTACCACAAATACAACCGGGTCTTTGCCAGTCATTTGGTAGCGTTTACAGCCTTTAAGATGATGGAAAGGAAAAATGCCAAGCTGGACCTTTATAACCTGTTGAGAATACCTGATGAAGATCTCGTACTTGATTATGAAGAGTTTAAAGAAGCTTTCAAAAAGCTCAGAAAAAAAGTGATGAAGCTGAACAAGGAAGGCAAAGTAAGTGTGGCAGGGCACATGAAAAAGAAGGCAGATCAGGTCATCAAACTGGGAGTAGAAAATGTGGGGCTCTATCATGCCCAAAGACCTCTTGTACTAAAGAATGGGAAGATCGTGATTCAGAACATGAATACTTTATATTACTATCACAACAGGATGGATGGTTATGGTCTCGAAAACTACATCTAATCAGCCTGTAGGCGTAATAGGAGCAGGAAGCTTTGGCACTGCCATGGCTAATTTGCTGGCCGAGAAGAAAAACCCAGTCCTCCTCTATGCCCGTACACCGGAGCGCGCAGAGAAGTTTCAGCGGGAACGGATGTCAAGCGGTCAGAAGCTGGATGATCTGGTCGAGGTCACCAACGACATTGAGAAGGTGACTAAGTCATGTAATGTGATTTTTCCCATCATCCCTTCGGCCAATTTCCGGGACATGATGCGCAAGATGAGCCCTTTCTTAAGGCCCTATCACATCCTGATCCATGGCACCAAAGGTCTGGACCTTGAGATGGTGCAGAGTGAAAAGATCAACTCCAGAAATCCACTGACCCGTGAGCACGTGAAGACGATGAGCGAGGTGATCCAGGAAGAAAGCCAGGTAGTGCGGGTGGGCTGCCTGGCAGGACCTAACCTGGCTCGTGAGATTAGCGAAAAGAAACCTGCAGCTACTGTAGTAGCCAGCCATTTCGACGAGGTGATCAAGATGGGTGAGCAGCTGCTGAAAAACGACCGGTTTCTTATCTATGGTAGCAACGACCTCATTGGAATAGAACTCTGTGGGGTGCTGAAAAACATCATCGCTGTGGGTGCAGGTACCATCGCCGGACTTGGACTTGGTGCCAATGCCAGCGCACTGTTTATCAGCCGTGGACTGGTGGAGATGGTGCACATCGGGACGGCACTTGGGGGAAATGCCAGTGCCTTTTTAGGATTGGCTGGTGTCGGTGACCTGATTGCCACAGCAGGTAGTAACCTGAGTAGAAACTATTCCGTCGGCTATCGACTCGCACAGGGAGAAGATATTGATGATATCATCAACAGCATGGAAGAGGTTGCCGAGGGAATCAAGACCATTGAGATCATCCACGCATTGTCTATTACTTACAAAGTACGCTGTCCGATCACAGAAACCCTCTTTAGGATCATCAAGAAGGAGATGAATGTGAATGATGCTCACAAATTCCTGATGAAGTTCCCTTTCAGGGCAGAGATTGATTTTCTGTAGGCTCCTGATTTATGCCATCACTTCTTTTTGGTTGTAATAATCACAACCCCATTCGGGGCATTGTATTTTTCTTTGGATTCCTGCCCCTTCAATACCCTGACAGACTTTACATCCTTGCGATTCAAAATGATCAAATCATCGCTATCGGCAACTTCACCATCGATGATGATAAGATGCTTTTCCGAGCTAGCACCACTACGCTCCCCAGCCTCCAATTCAACTAGTCTGGTCTTTACCAGAATCACACCATTTTCAGCGCCGTATTTTTCCAGTGCCTCTTCTCTGTTCAATACGCTGACAGACTCGATCTTTTCCAGATCCAACAGCTCAAATATCTTGTAGTTATACATTTCTCCGTCGATATAAACATCTGGCTTGAGCTCTTTTGATTCGTTTTGCTCCTGACCGAGGATGTTATAGCTGGATACAACAAATATTAGTAAGATGATCAATACGGATTTCATTTGGTTATGCGGTTAATTGTGAGTGGATTGCTTAATATTAAATGGTAACATCTCAATGGATATATCTGTCCATTCTTACCTAAGGATTAAAGTAATGATTTCTTTTGACCGTCACAAGTGATAGAACGAGAAGTGAAGTCTAATTCCTTAATGCCCCAATGGTTTTCTTAATATCCAACTTTGAATGCACGCTTATTTGTTGGTGCGACACCGACATGAAGCTCTATATTATTTAGATGCAATTGAAACCCTTACTACAGGGGGTGTGGAAGAAGTGTGGAGCTAGTGTGGAGGAAGTGTGGAGCTACACTGGACGAACACTACTGTATCATAGTATTATTCTTAATAGAATAATACAATTTCTTGATGGTGAATTGGGCTTTATAGAGAGTTTGGCTTAACCCTGCAGGCGAGAATTGAAGTCTAAATTACCTTATGGCTTGATGGTTCTCTTAATACCAACTTTTGAAGGCATGCCTAATTGTCGGTGACAACACCGATATGAAGCTTGATGGTTCTACTTTACTTTTTACCTTCTAGTGCCTCCATCCTTTGCAATAAAGTAGGATGAGAATAATGTAGAAACACATAAGCCGGGTGCGGTGTAAGGTTTGTCAGGTGGTCGCTGCTCATGGTTTTCAGGGCCGTGATCAGAGGTTTACCATCATAGGTATCATCAGCATAGCGATCGGCTTCATACTCGTATTTTCGGCTTTGGAGGTTACTCAGGATGCCAAGGATCCTGGAAACAGGCGTGAACAAAATCCCAAACGCCAGAATGTTGAGATGGATCGCTGATACCGACCCACCCATGGCGATGCTCACTTCCTGGTTATCGATCATCAGTGACAGCAGATAAAGCATCAGCCCCGTAGTCAGGATACTGACGATTGTTGAATACACAATGTGCTTTTTCTTGAAATGACCAACCTCATGCGCAAACACAGCTGTGAGCTCCTCCACCGTATGCTTCTCAATAAGTGTATCGAACAGCACGACCTTTTTGCGCTTCCCAAAACCACTGAAAAAGGCATTCCCCTTGCTGGATCGCTTGGACCCGTCCATCACAAAGATGTTGCTGAGCGGGAAATTCACCTTTTCGCTATACCCTTTGATGGATTGATAAAGCTCTCCGTCCTCCATTGGGGTCAGCTTGTTGAACAAAGGCAGTATCCACGAGGTATAAAACACATTCATAAACAGGACAAAAGCCGTGATAATCACCCAGAAATAAACCCAAAAGCCCTCTCCCATGATTTGCACCAGGTATAGCAGGGCTACGATCAACACCCCCCCGATCAAAACTGTGATGATCAAACCTTTGATTTTATCCATCCAAAACGTACGGATGGTCATCTTGTTGAACCCGAATTTCTCTTCAATTACAAAATTCTTGTAATACGAAAACGGTGTACCTGTCGCCTCAGAAAATACGAATATAGCTCCGAAGAAAGCCAGGGAGACCAGGATCTCATTGGTGAAGAATCCCCTTACCCACTGATCCAGTAATCCGAACCACCCAAAGTAAAGTGCTGCGATGGTGATCACAAAACTCAAAGTAGCGGTGATATTGCCAAACCGTGTAACCGTCTGGTTATAATCCTGAGACTTCTGATATTTTGCTTCGTCATAAATACCCTCCAGAGCCCTGGGGATGGGCTTTTTACCACTCTTAGCATTTAGTACAGAAAGTATCCGCTCAAGCGCAAAATCTGCCGATACGAAAATCAGCATAAGAATCAATATCACCTCGTTGTTCATGACGCGCAAAGTTAACAGGATAAGGGAAATGCTTTCTTAGAAGATAAACGGTATCGGACAGCTCAGCTCCCGCACATTTTTTGGAGGCTTCCTGGGATCAGCCAGGCTAAAGGCGTAGGCAATAGATACTTCATGGGCACCACCACTTTGGATCCCCAGGTCAGAAATGGTGTAATCGAAGCTATAACCGATGGTAAGGTTTTTCTTACTGAATCCAATCATAAAAATCACCGATTCACTGTTGGCCACTCCATCCACGTTTCGGATCGGGATCCCGCGATACCAGGTCCCTAAAAGGATTGGCTCCAGGGTAAAATACAGCCCCAGATCCAATTGGTCAAACTCCCCTTGTATCCGGTAATTTACAGAAGGGGTCATACTACGTTCCCTCCCTTCGGGATTCAAAGTAGCACGCTTGTTGATGGCTGTAAAAGGTATTTTATAACCTCCATGGATGCTAATGCGCCTGGGTAGCGGAGAATCTCCACCGGCGATAGACTGATTGGGCTCCAACACATGGTGCATGGCATATCCAAACCAGGCATTAGGATTGAAAACAACCCCTCCAAGGGCCATATCAAAAAATCTTGCATTCAAACCAGTATCAAACGTTTCACCGGTAACAGGTCGTACCTGCCCGGTCTGGTCAAACTGATCGCCAAAGGTGAGCTGATCAAAGTTGATGTCTCTCCAGTAGTATGAAAATTCAATCCCCGGCCGGAAGGTCCATCGGTAATTCAATCTCACCTGGTAGGCATACTGCAGCCCTACACTCGTTGATTGTAATCCGGCAATGCCCTCTCTGTCTGTATTGACGATGATCCCCGCACTGCTGAAGTAATCTTCCCAGTTGTACTCCATGGTAAAGGAATAGGTTTCGAAGTTCGCGGCGATGGAAGGCCACTGGTTGCGGTAGTTGATTCCCGCCCGTCCTTTTTGGTTGATCCCTACCAATCCCGGATTGAGGTACATGGGTGCTGCATAATACTGTGAAAATTGTGGGTCCTGTGCCTGTAAATTATTTATATTCACAAGCGAAAAAACCACCACCCAAAAGGAGACACAGCCTGAAGCTAATTGGTATAACCTGTTTGATCTATTCAACTGGAGTATTAATTGTCCAATAAAACTGCTAAACTACGTAATGTAACGAAAATTAGGGCGTTAGTATTTTACCTTAATTTTGTTTAATGTGTTGAACAAGTATATTGGTGGAGATGTTTTAAGGATTATATGTCAAAATTTTATTCAGGTGTAATTTTTATTTTGGGACTTTTCGCCTCCCAGACCCTCTTTTCTCAGGACATCGTAGAGACTCAATGGTATTTTGGTAACTCTGACCAGCATTTCATTTTTGATAAAAATGGTCGCGATCCTGAGTCTTTCGACTTTCAAAACCCTGTATTCGGTACTGGTGGATCAGGGGTTGTCAGTAATCATATCACCGGTAATCTCATGTTTTACAGCGATGGCCAAAGAATTTATGACGCCTCACATCAGCTGCTGCCTACCATAGCCGGGGGCACCACCCTTAATGGAAACTCATCTATCAATCAGCCCGTGGTTACCTCCCCCTTCCCAGACGGCACGAACAGATATTACTTTTTCACCAACCCTGGAAGCACAGGCCCAAATGAAATACAATACAGTGTGGTGGACGCTTCCATCGTGGGAAACAGCACAGTAGCCCAGTACCCTCTCGGAGATCTTACCCAGGCAAATCAGCCTACGGGGCTCACCGATCCATCTGAAGCCATGATCATCATTGAGGGCCGGGATTTTGACACTTACTGGTTAATTACTCAAAACAGGACCACCTTCGACTTCCACGTAACAGAAATTAATCCAGGAGGTGTTGGTGCCACGCAAACATTCAACTTTGTGAATGTAACAGTACCTGGCTTTGAGGCATCGGCTTTTGCCTTCCATCCTAATTCATCTACACTGGCAGTTGCCAGCCGGGCAGCCAACAGAAATATCCAGCTACTGGATTTTGATCGTGGCACAGGTACACTTACATTCAACAGGAGAGTATTGAATACCGGATTTCCCGATAGCGGACCGGATGTGGTCTATGACCTGGAATGGTCAGCCGATGGCACCAAGCTTTATCTCTCCCGAAATGGTGATGGCACTAATCCAGGTGAACTCTACCAATATGACACCCAGGATACATTAGCGGCGGTGAATAATATTCTTCCCTATTCCTTCAACAGAAGCTGGGGGTTGAAACGGGGTATCGACGACAAGATCTATCACCTGTATCAGCTAACCAACGGGGGACCTTTTAGGCTCGGACGTATCGACTTTGCAGATAGTGTAGCAGCACTCACGGTGTATGACAGCCTTGTATTTGACGAAGATTTTAACGGACGACAGTTTCCTGCATTTGCACCTGAGTTTATGCCAGCTTTTGACTCGATAAACTTTACTTATTATGACAGCTGTTTCATGAATGCCACGAAATTTGTGCCTTTTGTAAGGCCAATACCCACCAGCTATTTCTGGGATTTTGGGGATGGGACCACTTCTACAGCTGTTTCGCCCGTACATGAATTTATGGCTGCCGGGGGAAGTTTTGTATCACTCATCGTAGGCCTAAACGGTCGGGCCGATACCATCGTCATGCCGATTGACATTCCTGACAGCTCTTTCACTGTTGACCTGGGAAATGACACCACCATATGCGTGGACGAAACCCTGGACCTGGATGCCGGGGCAGGAGGCATCAGGTATGTGTGGAGTACCGGGGAAACTTCCCAAATCATCACCATTGATACTGCCGGAACATATTGGGTAGAGGTGACGGGGCCCAATGGATGTACAGTGTTTGATGACATTGTGGTAACAGAATACGGAGTAGCCAACCAGGTAGCCAATCAGTGGTATTTTGGAGAAATGGCGGGGATAGACTTCAATACGGCACCCCCGACGCCCCTCGCGGATGCCAATATGATGCTCTCGCCCGAGGGGTGCGCGACGATATCAGATATTGGCGGTCAATTGCTCTTCTATACGGATGGGGTCACGGTCTGGAACAAGGAACACAATGTAATGCTCAATGGCACGAACATAGGTGGGGAAAATACGGCGGCGCAATCCGCCATCATCATCCCATTTGCTGACGATGCCACGCTATACTGGATATTTACCACCGAAGAAGTGTATGGTGATTTTGAGTATCAGCTCAAGTATTCCATCGTGGATTTAAAGGGAGATACTGCTCGCGGTGAAGTCATCAGCAAGAACAATGTACTGGCAAATGATATGACAGAACGATTGACTGCCTCAGGGTTCACGGCTAACAGCCTGGTGATCTCACATGAATTTGGAAACAACGTTTTCCGGGCCTATCAGATTATCGCTGAGGGGATCTCCGCCGCTATCTGGTCTGTTGCCGGGGAAAATGATCCCTACCAGGATCAGCTTACGGGCCGGGGATATATGAAAATATCTCCTGCGGCCGGCATCATCGCTACCGCCAGTGGTAGCAGTTCTTTGAATGGAGTGGAGATTTGTGATTATGACTTTGCGACGGGTGTGATCACAAACGGGCGAACCATTGATATTGGTGAACCAGTCGGTAGCCAGGCATATGGCATCGAAATTTCAGCGGGTGGAAACCGCTTATATGTCTCCACGATCGGTGGTGGTTCAAAACTGATGCAGTTCGACCTCGATAGTTTGGGCAGACCAACGGAGGTAGCGGATATCGAAGCTTCCAAATTTGACTATGGAGGTCAGGGAGGTGTATTGGGTGCACTCCAAACCGGACCTGATGGTGTGATCTACGGCGCTATTGACAATAGTCCGGATCTACTGACCATCCAGACACCGGATGGGAATGACAATGGTGCCTCTGTATTGGCAACCGGCTTCAACCTGGCTGGCAGGATCAGTCGACTGGGGCTCCCGAATTTCGTACAGTTTCAGGGGATGACACCACCTCCTCCGGGCATGAGTATTACCACGGCCTGTGTGGGTCAGCCGACAACATTTACAGCTGCAGGACGAGATCCTTCTATCGAAACATACGCCTGGGACTTCGGGGACGGAACGGGAACAGATTTCTCTACCGATCCTGATACCACGCACATTTACACAAACGACACCACCTACATCGTGACACTGACCCTTCGTAACCGATGCGACGTCGACTCGATCTTTAGAGATACGATTACGGTTTATACCATTCCGGAGCTTCCCATGGTACCTTCAGACACTGCCCTGTGTGGTGGCAGCCTTACCCTCAATGCGTGGGATGTGGACAGACCGGATCTGAGATATTACTGGTCAACCGGGGACACTACCCGATCGGTGACCTTTACTGCACCAGCCATCGTAGATGTAGCCATATCCAATACGGATGGCTGTGCATCGGATACAGTCACAGTGTTTATCGGGGATGGACGACCGAACCTGGAGCTTGGGCCTGACAGGTCCTTCTGTCANCGGGATACGGTACCGGACCTGAACGTGGGGAATGTGGGGGCTGACTTTACCTGGTATATCGACGGTGTACA
>JAHCMM010000286.1 GCA_019192515.1 Cyclobacteriaceae bacterium SS2 | reverse complement strand
ATTTGAACTTTTCGGTTAATTTTAACTCAAACAGAATCCAATAATGCCTACCATACAACTTAACCACCTGCAATGTATCCTCAACGATGAGATTGATAAGGACGAGGTGTTCTTAAAATATAAAGGGAAGAAGATCTGGCCTGAAGGCATCTATAAATCGGTAGATAATGAAGAGAAAAAAGAGATTGGGATCCGTTTTCAACACAAAGACATAAACGAACCTATGGTGATAGAGCTATGGGACTTTGATTTTCTATCTCCCAATGATCATTTAGGCACTTTTACGATGAAAGTGGATGATAAACCCGGAGGACCGTACCAAACCAGTATGGTACTCAATGAAAAAAGAAGCACTGCCTCCTATATTTTGAATTGGGAAATCCTCTGAAAGAAGCCAAAAAAACAGCTTTTAGCTAGTAAATCGTTGGTTTCACTCCATTCATAATCTCAGAATATCCATTTAAGGGTCATTCCGTTCCATTCATCGATCATATAGGGAAATCACCTACGTCTGGTACGTGAATTGCATATTTCTTACCTGTAAGCAATTAAACAGTTCAGGTAATGAAATCTCTTAGTAAATCAATCATCTTCTCAATCGCTTTGATCTTCTCAATATCAGCGGTTGCACAGACTTATATTGCTCCAGGTTCTGCTGGTAGCGTTGAGCTGAAAGGTGGTAATGTGACTATTGGAGGTGTCGGTACCTTTACTTTTTCTTCCCTTAACCTGAAGAACGCCGCTAGTCTTACTATTCCTGCCGGTGTGGTTGTAATCGTAACTGGAGCTTTTGAAAACAAAGCCAGCAGCGTTGTGAATGTAGATGGTGAGCTTTTCCTGAATGGAGCTGACAACGAAAACAAAGGTGAAGGAGTAATTGATGGAATGGGAAGGCTTTACGCTCCTAATGGAATCACTAATAAAGGTGGTGCTACTATCTTCGGTAACTCATCATACAGCCCTGGTTGTGCCGGTGGTTGTGCTTACTCAACTTTACCTGTTGAATTGCTTTCATTCGATGCTTCTTTTGAAAACAATGTAAAGATCACCTGGTCTACTGCTACTGAAGTAAACAATGAGTACTTCTCATTAGAAAGATCTGAAGACGGTGTAGAGTTTTATGAGATTGCCAGAATCGAAGGAAACGGAAACTCTACTGAAGTGATCGAATATGCTTTCGAAGACGATTCATATAAGAGTGAAGTAGAATACTACAGATTGACTCAAGTTGACTTCGACGGTCAGTATGAAGTTTTCAAAGCTATCAGAGTAGAAACTAACATGGGTCAATCAGAAAACTCATTCAATGTTTACCCTACAGTAGTGACTCAGGGTAAAGTGACCATCGAAGGTGACAAGCCTTTCCAGGTAAAAGATATCCAGGTGATCAGCCTGACCGGTTCTTCAAATGTATTTCAACCTGCTACTTCTGAAGTTGGTTTCAGAAACGTAGAAGTTGACATGAACGGAGTTCAAAACGGATTGTACTTATTGAAAATGGTTTCTGAAGACGGAAATGAAATGACTTCAAGAATCATTGTAAAGTAATCCACTAACCTGAACAACTGATTTTATTTCACAAGCACGAGGCAGGAATGAAAAACCGTCTCGTGCTTTTGTGCCTTCCTCACCTTTTGATTTAAATTAGTGAACCCTAACTGCCAACAGCCCAAACCAACTCATAGCATAAACAACCAGAGGCACTAGGAACCAACGTTTAAAACAAAGTCTATGAAACTCAAAAAACTCTTCATCCATGGTCAGTCATTGCTAATGGCTGTAGTCCTCTTTTCCTGTAGTGATGTAAATCAAAGTGCCCAGCAATATATTGATGGTTACACGGAAGAACTATTGAGTCTCTATTATGCCTCAGCAGAAGCTTCCTGGAAGACCAACACCCAGATTATTGAAGGCGATACCCTGAATGCCTATGAATCCAAACAGGCTGATGAAGCCCTCGCAGCTTTTATGGGCAGCACCAAAAACATTGAAAAGACCCGGAAATTCCTTGAAAGCAGTGATCAGCTTACTGATTTGCAAATACGTCAGCTTGAAGCTATTCTGTACAGCGCAGGTAGTAACCCACAGATTGTAGAGGAGCTGGTCAGGAAAAAGATCCAGGCAGACATTGCCCAGACTGAAACGCTTTATGGCTTTACCTACACCCTGGATGGAAAAAAAGTAAGTACCAACGAGATCGACAATATCCTGTTTTATGACAAAGACCCGGACAAACGATTAGCTGCATGGGAGTCCAGCAAGGAGGTTGGGCCGGAGCTCAAAGACGGACTTGAAAACCTGAGAAATTTGCGCAATCAGACAGTGCAGGCACTCGGATACAACGACTATTTCACCTACCAGGTATCGGAGTATGGTCTCACCACGGAAGAAATGATGTATATGATGGACAAGCTGTATGAAGAGCTACTTCCATTGTATCGTGAGCTTCACACTTATGCAAGGTATGAACTGGCCAAACAATACAACTCCCCTGAAGTACCGGACTATCTGCCTGCCCACTGGGCTCCCAATCGTTGGGGTCAGGATTGGGGTACCATGATCAAAGTAGAAGGACTTGACATTGACAGTGCATTAGCCGATAAAAGCCCGGAATGGATAGTCAAAGAAGGAGAAAAACTCTATGTCAGTCTTGGTTTTCCCGAGCTGCCTGCCACATTTTGGGAAAAGTCGAGCCTCTACCCCTACCCGTCCGACTCTGTAGTAAAAAAGAACAACCATGCCTCTGCCTGGCACATGGATCTGAAAGATGACGTGAGAAGCCTGATGAGCGTTCAGCCCAACGAAAAGTGGTTTCAGACCTCCAATCATGAACTAGGCCATATTTATTATTACATCTCTTATACCAACCCGGATGTGCCTCCACTCCTTAGAGGTGGCGCCAACAGGGCCTTTCATGAGGCAATTGGATCCATGATGGGTGCAGCAGCTCTTCAGAAACCCTACCTGGTTGGCAGAGGGCTGATAGATGAAAACTCCAAATCAGACAACATCCAGAAACTACTGGCAGAAGCCATGGATTACGCCGTCTTTATTCCGTTTGCGGCAGGCACCATGAGTAATTTTGAGAAGGCGCTGTATGTGGATGATTTGCCAAAGGATCAATTCAATGCCAAATGGTGGGAGATCGTGAAGAAATACCAGGGAATAGTGCCTCCGAACGAGCGTGGGGAGGAATTCTGTGATGCCTGTACCAAAACACACATCAACGATGATCCGGCTCAGTATTATGATTATGCTCTTTCCTACATCATTTTATTTCAATTGCACCAGCATATTGCGGAAAACATCCTGAAACAGGACCCTCGGGAAACCAACTATTACGGTGCTACTGAAGTGGGGGATTTCTTAAAAGAAATCATGCGTCCGGGAGCCACAAAAGACTGGCAGGATGTATTGAAAGGTGCCACTGGAGAGACACTCAATGCCACAGCCATGGTCAAATACTTTGAGCCCCTTGTCGAATGGCTGAAGGAGCAGAACAAAGGCAGAAAGTATACCCTGTAACCCCTTTAAACCTAAATGATGAAATCCCCAACCCTGTTATCCGTTCTTGGCTTGATCGTGTTTCTTTCGGCATGCACACCACCTGCTGACCACACCGGGCAAAAAGGAATACATCCCTCCAAAGCCTTTAAACAGTTCTGGACTTACAACGGGGAGGAAATATTGCTATTGGGTGGTAGTGATGATGACAACCTTTTCCAGATGAAAGATGTAGCCAGCCACCTGGAGCTGCTTCAGCAGCATGGTGGTAACTACGTGCGAAATACGATGTCGTCCAGGGATACTGGAAATGTCTGGCCTTTTCAGCTGATGGAAGATGGACTTTACGACCTCAATAAGTTTAATGAGGGGTACTGGAGCAGGTTTGAGACCTTTCTGGCTGAAACTGATAAGCGAGACATCATCGTACAGATTGAAGTGTGGGCAACGTTTGATTTCTACAGGGAAAACTGGTCTGTAAATCCTTTCAATCCCAAAAACAACAGGAACCTGAATATGCACAGGGATAAGCTGGATACGCTGGTGCCCACGCATCCTGTTTTTACTGGCAACAACTTTTTTCGGTCTGTCCCCACCCAGATGTCTTTACACAGGCCTTTGTATTATCAGCAGAAGTTCGTCGATAAGCTGCTTTCCTATAGCCTCAACTATGACCATGTGCTTTATTGTATGGACAATGAAACCTCGGTCAGTGCGGACTGGGGTAGATTCTGGGCTGACTACATCAAAAAATCTGCTCAGCTGAGAGGCAAGACAGTTTACTGCACTGAAATGTGGGATCCCCATGACCTGGATCATGCTTTCCATTTTGAAACCTTTGATCATCCGGAGATCTATGACTTTGTAGACATCTCTCAAAACAACCACAACACTGGTCAAAAGCACTGGGACAACTGCCTGGCACAGATTGATCGACTGAAAACATTAGGCAACCTAAGACCCGTAAACAATGTGAAGATCTACGGAAGTGCCTCGCGAAGATTTACCAGTGACGAAGAAGGGATAGAGAATTTCATCCAGAACGTATTTGCAGGATGTGCCAGCGTGCGTTTTCATCGGCCGCCTTCAGGCATCGGTCTCAATGAACAGGCGCAGGCAGTGGTGAAATCAGTCAGAGAAGTGACCAATAAGATCAACTGGTTTGAAGCTACCCCATCCAACGAGCTACTTGAAAGCCGGGAGGAAAATGAAGCCTATTGCCGGGCCACGGAAAAGGCATTTGCCATCTACTTTAACGATGGAGGCGAGGTGGTTTTGAACACCGGAAATGCTTCTCTTTCTATAGAATGGCTGGATGTAATGAACAATACCTGGGCTGAACCTAAAACCTTATCAATAACCAATAACAAAGCAACCATCACGGCTCCCGGAAAGGGAGACTGGATAGCCGTCATCAAATAAATCTTCATGAACCTGAACCCTATTATTTTCCTATTGGGAATATCTTCCCTGCTATTTTCCTGTGCTGACAAAAAAGCAACACGACAGCCCAACATCATACTCATCATGGCTGATGACCTGGGCTATGGCGACCTGGGATGCTATGGCAACACCAGGATCCAAACACCCTACCTTGACAGACTGGCAACGAATGGCCTGAGATTTACGGATTTCCATTCCAATGGTGCAGTCTGCTCTCCTACACGGGCTGCACTGATGACTGGGCTTTACCAACAAAAGTCAGGCCTGGAAGGTGTGATCTACGTCAAAGGAGAAACCAGGAAAGTAGGGTTGGATACGGCATACACCACCATGGCTGAGCTGTTTAAGTCTGCCGGGTATACCACTGGAATGATGGGAAAATGGCACCTGGGATATGAAAAACAATATAACCCGGTTCACCAGGGATTTGATGAATTCATTGGATATCTGAGTGGCAACATCGATTACAAAAGTCACTACGACAACGCTGGCATCTATGACTGGTACTATGGGTTGGATAGCCTGGCAGAGAATGGCTATGTCACCGACCTGATTGGTCAGCATGCTGTAGACTTTAGCCGGAGAAACAAGGACAAACCCTTTTTCCTTTATCTGCCACACGAAGCACCACATGTTCCTTTTCAGGGCAGAAATGACCCTGCATTCCGATACCCGGACAGAGAGTTCTCTTACCTGGGACCGGTAGAGGATCGCGAACGAGCTTATAAGGACATGGTGGAAGCGATGGATGAAAGTATCGGGTTATTGCTACTATCCCTTGAGTCCATGCAACTGCTGGACAATACGCTGATATTCTTTCTTTCAGACAATGGAGGATACCAGCAGTATGGAGACAATGGCCCGCTGAATGGCACCAAGGGCACATTGTATGAAGGCGGGCATCGCGTACCAGCCATCGCCTATTGGAGAGGAAAGATCCTGCCCGGAGTCTCGGATGAGCTGCTGATGAGTTTCGATCTGCTGCCTACTTTTATGTCACTGGCCAATATCGAAATTGATCAGCAGAAGTTTGATGGTATTGATTTTTCCAGGTTGCTCTTTGGTGAGGAGATCAATACTGAGCGCAACCTTTACTGGCGCTACCGCGGTCAGGGCGCCGTGAGAGATGGTGGGATGAAATTACTCATGACTAAGAAAGATACCCTGCTATTTGACCTGAATAACGACCTTGGGGAAACGAAAGACATAAGCTCATCTAGTCCGGAAGTGTTTGAATCATTATTGAAAGCGTATACCAGGTGGGATCAGGAGATGAATGAATATGAGTTGGTGACGGATTGATTTTTTTTTTGCAAGACCCTCGACTCGCTTGAAGAATGATATTTCTTAATGTGAATAAAATCAAGAAAAACATAACCAGTTCTGCATGATGATTGTTACGTCACCAATTCTAAGATCTGACAACTCATTATTGGTTCCTTTCTGAGTCAAGTTCGGAACAGACTTTAATAACGTAATTGGGAGATGTGTCTTGTGTTAATTATCACTACGATGGTAACTGCGTTTCATAATGATCAGAGGAAACTCAATCTCATAATATATCTATTGATTCTTCAATATCGTTCAACCTAAATATTGTTATTACCACCCTTGCCAGGGAGGCTTTCATTTCTTTTCCTTGATGAAAAGAAACGAAACAAAGAAAAATCAAGCCAAAACAATCACTTCAGCCGCATAAGGCCCGACGCTGGCCCGGTGTTTTGGCTGGCCTCCGCACCCTCAAAATTCACGAGTTTCCGAAAATATATCATGTCCCATTTTCCAAAATAGCCTGTTCCTGTTTATTGGGTTAACTAATAAAGTACCAATGACTTGACTTGTAAGTATTCAGTTGGTATTGGGATTTCCCACTAGATTTTCAGGTTTAGTTAGATTTACTATTTTTCACCGTTCAAGGCTGCGGAGACTCTTCCTTTTTTCGTGTCTGTGTGACAACGTTGATGAAGATCCCCTACGGCAAAGTACGATCCTATCAGTACCAATCAGAGTTATTGGGCAACCCAAGGGCCATTCGTGCTATGGCCAAGGCCAATGGTGACAACTGACTGGCGATCATCATTCCATGCGACCGAATCATTGGGAGCAATGGTTGGTCGGGTACGGAAGAAAGATCTGGCGTAAGAAATACCTGGTTGAGCTAGAAGGTGCACGGTCAAACAAGGATCACTATTCTGGTAATACCGGCTGTGTCCAGGCTACTTCCATATCCCCTGCCTGGTAAGGATTCTCCTTTGGCTTGGAGCTGATCACTTTGGCTCTTACAAACATATCTCCTTCCTTCAGGCGGTATACTGCACTGGTGCCGGATACTTCTTCAAAAAAAACACCCGTCTCAATACCTTCCGTGGTATTCCTCGATCCAAAAAACTGGATCTTATAGCTAACTCCATCCTCAGGATCTACTTCCATGCTCAACGTTTTCCCATCAAATGAAATGTCTTTCATGGTCACCCCGGTGGTGGCATAGAAATCGCCTGCTTCCATGGCTTCAACAATGTTCTCAGGGGTAAGTTTATCTGTATACACCATCACCCATCCTCTTCCGGGATTGCTATCCTTAGGTCCGAAATTGTGATAAGAATGCGCATCGTCTACAGCCAGACCGTAAATACTTGGTTTTCCATCTCTCAGATACGCAGTCTGCACCAGGTCCCACAGTGCCTCCATTCCCGGACGCAACGAGTCCCCGTAATTGTGTACCTGGGGATGTCCGTTGTAAACCTCAAAAAATCTTTCTCCGGAAAGCTGGATCATGTCATCCGGTGTGATGGACCAGATAAAATTCGGATGGTTGATATGTGGAAACATCGGCACATCCAGCTTTTCTCTTTGCTCCAGCACCTTGTCGATGTTGTTTTG
The DNA here is from genome assembly GCA_019192515.1 of Cyclobacteriaceae bacterium SS2. GTDB lineage: Bacteria > Bacteroidota > Bacteroidia > Cytophagales > Cyclobacteriaceae > UBA7330. Next base: position 5,352 of record JAHCMM010000286.1, on the reverse strand, counting down.
CATGACATCCGAAACAGAATTACCTCCCTGGGGCTTTATCAGCTCCTGAATATTGGTCACATTGATGTGGATGTGCTTGTCTTCAAACCGATCCGTGATCTCCTCGGACTGAATGATCAGAAACTCTCCCTCCTCTTCAAAAAGCGGTCGGTACTCTGCCAAAGTCTTGAGTTTAACCTCCAGGGTGCCTGCGCTGTCTACCCTCGTTTCCATCCAGTCTTCACCATATTTGGCGACGTACTTGTCAAAGATGAATTTTTGCTTTTCAGGAAAGCTCTTCCACTTCTCCCCGTCTGCCAGCGTGTTGTGGTCTGACAAAACAATGAAATCATAATCGTGGGACTTGTACCAGTCCATGATCATCTCCGGAAAGTCGTTGCCATCACTCCAGAACGAGTGGGTATGCAAATTGCCTTTATACCATTTTTTGGTTTCAACAGGTTTATCTGGTGTGCAGGCTGCAAATAATAATGCCGAAGCGAGGAAAAAGTAATTGATTTTGAACATTGGATAGGTTGGTAAGAATTAGCAGGTCCAATTTAAAGATTTAATTGAATTTGCGATAACCATTACCTCGTTTTGATGGGGATTCATCAATTCTTAATACTTTCATAACAAGGCTTACGGCATCCCAAAAAATGTTAAAAACCTGATAACGAGTCGACAAATGCATAATTTCGTATCTCAGATGAAATACGCCGCAATAATCACTTTATGTATCGGGTTGATTTTCCAACTCCAGGCTCAACAATATGTGGAGGGGATTGTGGTGGACCAGGAAGAAAACCCTTTGGGATTTGCGCATGCCAGCAACCTCGACCTAAGCCTGGGCCAGGTGAGTAACCTGAATGGTAAGTTCAAACTACTAGCGCGCAAGGGTGACACCATCACCTTTTCTTTTGTTGGCTTCATGAAAGAAACGCTGGTGGTCGAGTCTGTCCACCTGGTGAATTACCTGAAAGTCACCCTGACGGAGGATTCCCTGCTGCTGCCCTCCATCACCATCTACTCCGACCCTTATTTCAAGGTCCCATTCAACTATCAGGCGGAGTCTATGGACATAGGACTCACAAAGTCGGATAAGAAACCCATCAAACCCGGCTCGATCGGGCCTGGCGAGAGCGGCGGAGTTGGACTCACCCTCTACGGACCCATCTCTGCTTTCAGCAAAGACGCCAAAGAACAACGGAAATATGGAGATGCCCTCGAGTCCAGCGCCGAGACCCATTACTTCGACCGGTACATCGAGAATGACACCGTCAAAACCCAGCTGTGCAGGATATACGACATCGACTCCACCACCTACGACCGCATCATCGTCTCCCTCAACCACCAGTATCCCCAAATCCAAACCCTCAACAAACCCGAGGAGATCTGGAACTGGCTGCTCCAGCATTTCCACAATGTGCTGAATTGAGTGTGGCCCTGTCGATATTTCAGACAAATCCATTAGATTTAACCATATTATAAGAAGTTATCCGCAATAAAGTTACGGATAGCTTGATGTTGTGAGGCATACCTTCATAAATGAGAATTCTTCTAGTTTACATATTAGTTTTAATGTCGACAACCACATTTTGTCAACAATTATTGGGGCAACCAGAAGGATTGTATAAAGCAAACTATTATTATTATGGGAATTGGTTCAAGATTCTAATTATCCACTCAGACGGAAATTATGAATTTGCTATTCGTACTGATATCGGTGAACAACCTATTGAGCCAGAGTCTGGGTTAAGACCTAAATGGACCTTTGACTCATTAAGTTCAATCATACATCTTCATGGTACAACTGAATATGAACCAGAAATAACCTCATTGAAACTCGATGAGTCTTCCAACCTAATAGAAAGTCAAGAAAAGTCTTGGGAAAAGATAATTGATACCTATCCAAATGGTATTCTTTGGAAATATAAAGACAATGATGGTTCCATCACAACTTATGACCAAACAGGAATACCCGTTACAAAAGAATTTCTTAACGATAAAGGTAACAGAGAATTAAAAACCTTCAAATCATTTACAGCTGAAGAGAAAGAAGAAGTCAATGAATTTTTTGAACAAAGTAAAGCTGAACGAGAGAGAAAAGGCCTTGATACAAATAAATACCTTCACTACACTTTCTATCATGTGATGATGATGGTGTTTTTGGAAAGGTAAGGACTATTTCAACTCTTGCGGACGTAGGAGAAGAAGCTGTATACTTTAAAAGAAATGGTAAGAAATCTAATAAACAAATAGAGTAAACGCCCCCCCATGTCGCTCGGCTCCTGCCGAGTGACTCTCCATTTCGAAAGTCATCGATCAACTACTACCACCAAATCCAGGATCCACAACAAGCCCGAGGAGATCTGGAACTGGCTACTCCAGCATTTCCACAATGTGCTGATTTGAGGTTGGCCCTGTCGATATTTCAGACAAATCCATTAGATTTAACCATGTTATAAGAAGTTATCCGCAATAAAGCTACGGATAACTTGTTGTTACCTTTCATTATGCGAACCGCAGTAGTCATCATTCTAACTGTACTATTATTCCATTGTGAACAGCCAAAGGAATATGCTATTTCCAGTTACGCCGACATAGATATTGTTGAAGTAGATTCTGTTGAACTTAGCAAGGAAATATCCAACAACACTTATAAATATCGATTTAGTGAACAAGAACTAATCTACTCAATTGATTTTGACAACGTCAATAAGCCAAAACTAATCTGGAACGGAACCGAAGAAATTATCGGACTTGAGGACTCAGTAGAGTTTTATCTGAACGCCGAGAAAATAAAAGTATATAGATTCATTGTGAGTCCTTTTGGGCATGACGGCTCAACAGCTCATTTTTTCACTAAGAAACATGGACTTCTAATCTATAAATCCGTGACCTGGGGTAACTACACAACATTCGAACCATGGGCAAACTATGTGGTTCCTAGATTGAATATTTGGTCACCTCCTGATAAACCAATGAGCGAAAGCGATAGCCTTATGCTAATTGAAATCGAAACAGCAATAGAAGCGGATTTAAACGAAAGGTAACATTGTGTATAGCGCATGTGCTAGGTGCTACTAGCCATTGTCTGTAGAACTCCACCGTTCATCTGCCGCTGGGAACAGAAAGACTTTCTATTGACTTTTGCAACGCAGGAGTTTTTTAATCTTCAGAATGCAGCACCCTGTAGAAACTTTGGAAGCACCGGCAGATTCACTATTTTAGAGCTATTAGCCAGTGTAGGCACACGCGCCATACACGGGCGTTAGGCCATATTGATCTTCAGAACTTGAGACTGGACGAACTACATCGAACTGACAAAAAAGATAAGAAAATCAGAAAAGTATTATCAATTGTAGCTACAATAGTTACCGCTTTCATAATCGTATCATTGATTTCTGTTCTAACATTTGATGATCAAGAATATTTAGAAAGTATTAAAATGATTGAAGTTTCTGGAATTGTTACAGAAAAAGTAGATCAGTCATGGAACCATGGGACAAAACTCTTAAAGGTTTCTAACGGTCAGGAAAAAGTAACACTAGATATAACCAGAAATGTGTGGGTTAGGCATCAACACTTCGAAGAAAACGATAATTATTTAAACCCATTATGGGATTACGTTAACGAGGGTGATTCTCTAACTAAACAAACTGACAGTTGGATAATATCTATCAAGAAGCCAGAACTAAATTGGAGAGAATTCAAACTTTCCATGGGACAAAATCAATAGAAATATATAAAAGGTAACATGGCCTAACATTCGCTTCCATGAATAATCTATTGGGGGGAGGATTGATTTCAAGTTAGTAAAAACACATCATAATTTATTCTTTTCAGCTTCTTTTCTTCAAATGCCAGACAAAGCCAAAAGAGGGTTTCCGGCAAGGGAGGCACATAGTTTTTCTTAGCTGTGTATTATCTACCGGCCTGTACAATCAATTTCAACGTTTATATTTCCCGGTCCTTGACCGGAAAGCAGCTTTTGGATTACCTTTTGAGAAGAAAAGAAGTCAAGCTTCCATTAGTGATTCCTGATATCAATCGGGATCACAAGTATTGATCTGACAGATATAATAAACCCACTCCACAGACTATGAGGAAGAAGTAGCATGAGCTCTTCACCGCATGTTGAGAGGTAGTAGATTATCTTTTACGGATATATGACTTTCATGATCCTTACCTGGTAATTCTCAAGGTCTATTTGACTATTCCTAATTCATAAGGCTGGTTGTTTTTGAGTACATAATATATTCTTGACAAGAGCTTTTTGGCAATTACTACCACAGCCCTCTTTTTAGTCATTCTTTGAATAAGCTCTTCGTATTTCACCAGCATGGCCGGGTCATTTTGCACGGTCTGCCAGGCACATTCTACCAGCGCACTGCGTAGGGCCTTGTGCCTACGGATAGTAAGGTGACCTTTCCGGTCGTGCTCCCCACTACTGTGGGTGGTAGGCTTCAAGCCCACAAAGCTGTTGAGTTTCTTGAAAGAGGAAAAGCGCTTTACATCTTCAAGTTCAGTAAGTATTTGCACAGAGGTAAGAGGCCCAATTCCTGGTATAGTTCTCAATAGTCTACCTTGATCTTTATATCGAGTTGATCTCAGCAATTTTCTCACTTTGATTGAAGTGTCAAGGAAGTGACGGTAGATCAGATGATACTGTATGAGAAGCAAATTCATGGTGTCCTTTCCTGAAGCTGAGGGTAACTCTACTTCGGTCAGCCATCTGAGAAAAGCCTTGCTCCAGTAAGCGTTATCATATTGAGCAGGAAGCTCAATACCAGAGAACATTAAGGTTCCTTTGATTCTATTTTTTACTCTGATCAGATCACTCCAGAGCCGCTTTCTATACCTGAATAATTGTCTGTCTCCCTCCGTAATTTCTGAAGGTATATGGCTACCTGTAAGTAACCCGGATTGCAGTGTTCTGGCTATCTTCCTGCTATCGACAGGATCCGTTTTATTCTGATTCTCCTGATGCGTGGTCGGTATATCAGCTGGGTTTACAACCAGGCAATCATATCCATAACTCTGTAGTTTACGAGCTATCCAGAAACCAAACCTTGTTGCTTCATAAGCACAAACAACTTTGGCCATAGGAAAGTACTTATCCAGATAAGCTTTCAATGCTTCAGGATTGGGTGGTTGGCTAAAAGTACGGTGATGGATCTGTCCGGAATAGACGGAAACGGACCATTGTTTTTTGTGAACATCAATACCGATATATAGGGTTAGCGACGCAAATGATGTAACTTTCTTCTCCATTAATTTAATCTTTAGGGGTTTGACTTTTGTTTGGTTTCAATAAGTTAATCCCCTTTAGATTATTACATGGATACTATGATGAATGGCCTTAAGCAT
>JAHCMM010000285.1 GCA_019192515.1 Cyclobacteriaceae bacterium SS2 | reverse complement strand
GATCATCCTGGCTGCAGGCCGTTCAACCTTTGAGTTTGGTAGGGTGGACTTTGGGCCATCCATTTTGGGTACAATCAATCCAAAGTTCAGTACTCCAACAAATGCCCTGATTTTCAATACGGTCATCGGAATTATAGCTTTGCTCACAGGAAAAACGGGAGAAATCATCACCATAGCCTGCTTTGGAGCTTTATCTCTCTACACCATCTCCATGGTTTCAATGATTGTGCTGAGAAAGAAACATCCTGAATTAGAAAGGCCTTTTAAGGTTCCTTTTTATCCCGCTTCTCCAATCATTGCACTCATCATTGCTGTCATCGCCCTTATTGCTGTGACCATTTACAATCCCATGCTGGCATTGATCTATTTTGCTATTCTGGGTGTGGCCTACGTCTGGTTTAAGATGATTAGAAAGTAAATTCGATCCGAAGGGCCATACGCCGCTTCATTCTTTTCTCCGTAACAATCGTGTCATCCTGCGACCACCAATCGGGGTAAGTATAGGTGACTTTGGCATCTTGTCCCATACTACAGATACTGATGGCCATCGCGCTTTCCGAGAAACTAAATTGATAGCCTACTCCAGCTTGCCAGTAGATGCCACCCACTTCTTTAGTGTTTTCATAAGAAGTATAGGCAGTATTCAAAAAGCCATAGCCTGGTCTAAAGAAATAGAAAGGGGCAATCCGCCTTTGCATGATATAGCCTTTTAGTTCCACATAAACTGGAAAGGTAGAGATATCTTCAAGTGCCTCAAACCCAATACCGATACCTGTTCCCAGGTAAGGGTTGAACATATAACCATTCACCAGATTCAACGATAATCCGGGGCTTGAATTCCCGAAACTTAGACCAGTGCCAATGGTATGGTAATACCCTTCTTCAATTCCTGAAAATGTCCGCTTCTCTTTGTGAATAATTTGTTTCATCTGCTGGAACTGAATGTTTTCTATCCTGTCATGAGGAATTAGCACTTCTGTCCCCTCAATGTTCAGGTAAACCCCCAACGAGTCAATGGATTGAAAAAGGGGCCCCACATACAGGCTGTTGTCTATCAACTCTAACCTGACATGCTGTTTTTCCTGGGCAAAGAGGTTAATGGAAAGGAAAAGTACAGCCGACAACAAAAGCCATCGGCTAGATTTTCTTCTATTACAACTCACTGGAAGTGATTTCAAGTTTGCTGATAAAGGTAATCTGATTGGGGTCTGAATAGTCATATTGATACAATCCATCGCTTCCTATCAGGTACAATGTATGCTGATAAGGGATAACATCATAAGCATCCAGATTTGTGATGCTGGTAATAAGGTTTTGCGCAATTTTCATGTCATCCGAAGCATCAAACACTTTCAGACCTGAGTCACCTTCACAGATAAATAATGTACTCCCATCAATTCCTAAACCATGAGGGCTGGTCATGGCATATTCAGTAATCAATGTTGGATTGGACAAGTCAGAGATATTGATCACATCCAGTTGATTCAAAGATCCCCTGCAGGTATTTCCGCTCCGTAGTGTAACATATGCCCGATCACCCTGAACCACCACCGGATCACAACTTACCATATGCTCATATTTGGTAATAAGCTCTGGATTATCAGGGGAGGTGCTATTCACAATATACATTCCGGTTTGAGCACCTACGAAAAGGTTTTGGCCATAGGGAAACAATGTTTCAATGTCCCAGCCCAAGAAGAGTTCATTTAGTTTTTCCGGCTCATCACCATCTGTGATATCAAAGGTGTGTAGAGAATGGTCATCCAGTGCATATAGGAAATTGTTAACGATGGTATAAGTGGCCATAGATCCTCCTATACCCGTGGTGTTTTGAGGCTGAGGTACATATGATGCAGATTCGGCAACCCGCAAGGCATCATTAAAACCAAAGAATCCACCATTGAAAACCGGTTCGAAGTGGCCTCCAACATCTTCCACAGAAACTGAGATCGTTCTTACTGGTTCGTAATCAATGACCAATCCATTTACAGGATCCACTGTATATGTATCATTAAAATTTTCAAAGATCCCCTCTAATCTGTTCACTTCGGTCACAGCATTCATGTTACTGATATCAATCACAACAAGATCGATATAACTGTCAGCATATAACAGATCATTTCTTACTGAAAAACTAAAGTTGCCAGGAAGTTCTATAAATTGTTTGGCTGAAGGAGATTGAGGAACTGAATTGTCAATGATATGGATCCCGTTACCTGGCTCATTGATCATGATCCAGTTTTTGTAGAGGTAGATTTTTCCGCGTTCCTCAATGGGTTTTGGTGCAACTACATCCAGCCCTTCACGGATCTCGGCAAGGGAAAGATAGACAGGTTCAAATACCGTGTATTCACGTGTTACTTCCACCCTGTCCTGGCATGATACCAGGATCACAGAAGCAATGGCAACGCCCATCATGATGATGGCTTTTTGAAGCGTAGTTGTTTGGTTTTTGTTCATCTGGGTATAGGTTTAGCAGTTATGCAAGATGGCTTTGTTCTAGGGACACAGTTTTCCTCATCAAAGTTGGAATAGTTTAGGTATTAGAAAGATATATCAGTATTTTGGCTAAAATTGTGGAATCCAAGAAATAACGCTCTAATATCCTTATGGCAGGCCTGGAAAATAAAGGAATACTTACACTCAATTCTCTAAAACAACTTGTTGATAATGAGGAGATTACTACTGTAATAGTAGCCTTTACAGATCATTATGGCCGATTGCTGGGAAAACGATATGATGCAGATTTCTTTCTAGAAAGTGTAATCGATGACGGTGCTCATGCCTGCGATTATTTGTTGACTACGGATATGGAGATGGAGCCCGTGCAGGGCTATGAATCTGCCAACTGGGAATTAGGGTACGGTGACTTTCACCTGGAGCCGGACTTTGGCACGTTGAGAAAAGCCGATTGGCTACCACAGACCGCAATCGTACTATGTGATATCAGGGACATCAATGACCATCAACCGGTATTTACTGCACCCAGGTCAGTATTGAGAAATCAGATTGCGCAGCTAAATGAATTAGGTTTCCAATCCTCGGCAGCTTCAGAGTTGGAGTATTATCTTTTTGAGAATGATTTCCGGGAGGCCAATGAGTTGAAATATGATGACCTCAAACCAGCTGGATGGTATCTGGAAGATTACCACATCTTGCAGGGAACCAGGACAGAATTTTTTACTGCTGCAGCAAGGAGGCATTTAAAGAATTCCGGTATACCGGTTGAAAACAGTAAAGGTGAGTGGGGACTAGGGCAGCATGAGCTGAATGTGCGATATGCGCTTACCCTGGAGATGGCCGACCGGCATGTTATATTCAAACAATGCATGAAAGAGCTAGCCGATCAGCTGGGAGTTTCGGTTACTTTCATGGCCAAGTTTCATGAAGAACGAGCGGGTTCAAGTTGTCATATTCACATCAGCCTGTGGAAGCAAGGTCAGAATATTTTTGTTGGGGATAAAGCCTATGGTCCCGTAAAAGGATCAAACGAGTTTGGCTGGTTCCTCGGAGGATGGATGAAATACGCTGCCGATGTTATGCCTTTCTATGCACCCACAATCAATTCATACAAACGTTTTGTAGATGCCTCCTGGGCACCCACCAGGATCGCATGGAGTCGTGACAATCGTACGGCAGGTTTTAGAGTGGTCGGAGAAGGAAAGAGCCTACGTATAGAATGTCGCATTCCAGGAGCAGATTGCAACCCCTACCTGGCTTTTGCCGCTGCTTTAGCGTGTGGCATCCAGGGAATTAAAGAAAAAATCACCCCACCCGAATGCTTCACTGGAGATGTCTATGCTGCGAAGGAATTGCCGATGGTACCTATGACACTCAAAGAAGCCACCCTTCGATTCAGGCAAAGCGAATTTGCTAAATCGGCTTTCGGTGAAAAAGTACATCAACATTATACCCATTTTTTTGAAACAGAGATTAAAGCGTACGAGTCCAGCGTGACGGACTGGGAACGTAAACGGTATTTTGAACAGATCTAATATTTGAAAAAATCACATGAGACTAAAGGACAAAGTTGCCCTGATCACAGGGGGTAGTAGCGGTATCGGAAAAGAAGCGGCCATCTTATTTGCGAAGGAAGGAGCCAAAATCGTATTGGTAGATATCAATGACGGTGGAGCAAATGAGGTGGTGAAAGAAATCAAAGGTCTTGGCCGTGAAGCGGTATTCCATCGCACAGACATCAGTAATCCTGCAGGGGTAGAGCAAATGGTGATGTTGGCAGAAGAGACCTATGGAAAGCTCAATATCTTGTTCAATAACGCTGGGATCATGCTGTCTTCGGATGATACTGCAGAGGCAACCGACCTGGAAACATGGGACATGACCATGAATGTGAACGTTAAAGGGGTATTTCTGGGTTGTAAGTATGGTATCCCGGCATTGAGACGAGCTGGTGGTGGGTCCATTATCAATACAGCCTCTTTTGTAGCCAGGATGGGTGCTGCCACGCCACAGATAGCCTACACAGCTAGCAAAGGTGCTGTACTGTCTATGACACGAGAACTGGCAGTAGTTCACGCCAAAGAAAATATTCGAGTGAACGCGCTTTGTCCTGGACCATTAAAGACAGACTTGCTGATGAAGTTTTTAGATACAGAGGAGAAAAAACAAAGAAGACTGGTACATATCCCGATGGGACGATTTGGTGAAAGCAAGGAAATGGCCCAGGCGGCACTTTACCTGGCCTCCGATGAATCATCTTACATCACTGGAAGTGAATTTCTGGTGGATGGTGGTATTTCAGCCGCTTATGTAACTCCCGAATAGGCAAAATATATGTCAAGGTTTGAGATCATTAGCCCCGTGGACGGGTCAGTGTTTGCAGAGCGTAGCTATGGAGCCGAAGTTGAGATTGAAAAAGCCCTGGAGCAGGCAACGTCAGCATTTAAGACATGGCGTAGAACCGCATTAAGTGAACGAATCGCCTTATGTCAGGCAGTAGTTGATTATTTCAAGGCACACGCTTCAGAGTGGGGCGAGGAGCTTTCCTGGCAGATGGGTCGACCGGTAGCCTACACACCCAATGAGATCAAAGGAGGTTTTGTAGAGCGAGCACAGTCCATGATTGCGATGGCAGAGGAAGGGTTGAAAGAGATCAGGGTTCCTGAAAAGAACGGCTTTACAAGATACATTAAGAAGGAACCACTTGGCGTCATCCTGGTTTTGGCACCCTGGAATTATCCTTACCTGACTGCCGTCAATGCGGTGATTCCTGCAATCCTGGCTGGTAATACAGTCATATTGAAGTTTGCTGACCAGACAGCATTGTGTGGCGAGCGATTTGCCGAGGCATTTGAGGCAGCTGGTGCGCTGGAAGGTGTATTTCAATCGCTACACATGTCACATGATCAGGTGGCCAAANTAGTGGATGATCATCGGGTTGCCCACGTAGGATTCACCGGTTCGGTAGAAGGAGGGAAGGCAGTGAGACGTGCGATCCAAAACAGGTTTACCGGCATTGGGTTGGAGCTTGGTGGAAAAGACCCGGCTTATGTCACGGAAGATGCCGATCTGGCCAATGCTGTAGAAAACCTGGTGGATGGGGCATTCTTCAATTCAGGGCAGTCCTGTTGTGGAGTGGAACGGATCTATGTTCATGAGAGTCAGTATGATGATTTTGTTTCGGAATTCGTCAAACTTACCCGACAATATAAGCTTGGAAATCCCCTGGGAAAAGAAATAACCCTTGGCCCGATGGTCAGGGTTTCTAATGCGAAAACAGCCATAACACATATTGATGAAGCCATTAAGAAAGGAGCGAAGGCTTTGATTGGAAAAGGTGAATTTCCCGATCATCCCCTGCCGTACCTGGCTCCGCAGGTATTGGTAAATGTCAACCATGAGATGCTGGTGATGACAGAAGAGAGTTTTGCACCGATAGTGGGGATCATGTCCGTCAAGGATGATCAGGAAGCTATCCGAATGATGAATGACAGCAAATATGGGCTAACTGCTTCGATCTGGACAAAAGACCTGGATAGAGCCATCAGGATTGGTGACCAGGTTGAAACGGGCACATGGTTTATGAATCGTTGCGATTACCTGGATCCGGAGCTCAGCTGGACGGGCGTGAAGGATTCCGGAAGAGGTTGTACACTTTCCGTGTTGGGCTTTGATTACCTTACCAGACCCAAATCTTACCATCTAAAACACGGGTAGATGAAGCTGGCATTGCTCGTTTGCGATCATGTGGCGAAACCTTTTGATGAGGTGCATGGTACTTACCCGGTGATGTTTGATCGTTTACTCGGCATGCCCGCTGACGCCCATTTCGTTTGTGATAACCAATTCCCGGACATAAAGGATTATGATGGCTTTGTTGTCACAGGATCGAAAAGGTCAGTTTATGAAGAAGAAAGCTGGATTAAAGACCTTATCCAATTCACAAAAGAAGTAGCTGATACTGATAAAAAATATGTGGGGGTATGTTTTGGACACCAGGTAATAGGAGAAGCCCTTGGGGGGAAAGTGACCAAATCAAACGAAGGTTACCTGATCGGGGTACATGTGCATAGCATTATCCGACCTGCCCCCTGGATGGATCCTGAGGCAAAGGATGTTAACATCCTGATGTTGTGTCAGGATCAGATTTCGCTCTTGCCTGAAGATGCTATTGTCCATGCATCTTCTCCCAAATGCATCAATGGAATAATCAGTATCAATAATCGAATTCTTGGCATTCAGGGTCATCCTGAGTTCACCAAAGCCTACAATCAGGATGTATTTCAGTCCCGGATTGAACGCATCGGGTCTCAAAGGGTAAATGAAGCGCTTCAAAGCTTAAATAAAGAGGTTCACACAACTTTATTTAGCCAATGGATCAAAAACTTCCTAAATTTCACCCAGTAATCTACTTGTCCGCCGAAGCTTCAGCGAAGGCGGAATAACCCATTAACCCATTAACCCATTAACCTAATAACCTAATAACCTAATAACCTAATAATGACCGAATTCATCATCGTAAAATATCTCCACTTCCTCGGCATCTTTGGTGTAGTAGGAACCCTCTTGATCGAGCTGTTCTATGTGAAATCATCTATGACCAGATCACAAATTTCGAAGATCTCCAGAATAGATGGAATATATGGTTTGAGCGCAATCGTTGTGTTGTTTGCCGGTCTCACCATGTGGTTCTGGGTAGGCAAACCGGCAGAGCTGTATTCCAAAAACTGGATATTTCACACCAAGGTTACTCTATTTATTATTGTAGGCCTTCTATCCATAGTCCCCACCATCTTCTTCCTGAAACAACGCAAGGGTAATCCCGGTGATCAGGTTACCATCCCCTCAAAAATCATCAACATGATCCGTCTGGAGGTCTTTTTACTATTTATCATCCCCCTTATGGCAGTCCTCATGGCTAATGGGATAGGCGGGTTTTGAAGAAAAATTGTCTGACTCCTTATTTCTGAATTCTATCCCACCGCACACCCCTTAGTCCCTAAAGGGAGGCTGCCCCAACTTTCTCACGCACTCAGTCCCAGTAGAGTCTCCTTTAGGGACTCTGCGTTACACTAGTACTCCCCGTAATGCACAGGGACCGTAACCCTTTCGATAATCAGAATTACCCTCTCTTATGAAGAGAGGGAGAGATAGCTCGAACAACCTTAATAAATCGAACTATAGGGTGAGTTGGTCCACTATTCAAGCACACAGTCCACAGAAAAAACGGTCAACCTTATTTAGGCATCATCATGCTGTCTCCTGTATTCTGTATCTGTCCCAGCAGAGTCTCCTTTAGGGACTCTGCGCTACTGTAGCACACTCGAAAATCTTGGAGACCTCAAACCCAATAAGACACGACCACAAGACAAAGAGATTAGCTTATTTTAGAGACGTTCGTCTGATTTCTGATTTCTGACTCCAGTCTTCTCCACCTTACCCACCGCANACACCTTAGTCCCCTATAAGGGCCCCGCCGCACCATAAGCTAGAGGTGAATTCGACCCTACATTAACATCTCGACCAATATATAACGAGGTCAACCTTATTCAGGCACATACATATTCTGAATTCTGAATTCTGTCTCCTGTATTCTATCTTTGAGTTTCTCAGCTCAAAGAAATGCTCATAGACTCAAAAATAATAGCAGTAGACTTCGACGGTACGATCGTGGATGATAGGTATCCCAAAATAGGAAAGCCCCACCCATTCGCTATCCAGACCCTTCAGATGCTACAGAAAGATGGCCATAGATTGATCCTGTGGACAGTGAGAAGAGGCAAAACGCTTGAAGAGGCTGTGGAATTCTGCAGGAAACACGGCATAGAGTTCTACGCAGTCAACAAAAACTTTGAAGGCGAAGATGAGGTAGGAGGCAAGCTAAACGCCGACATCTTTATTGATGACCGCAATATTGGAGGATTACCCCAATGGGGCGAGATCTATCATATGATTAGTGGCAACAACCACTTCCCTAAAGAGGAAAAGAAACCCTGGTGGAAACTCTTTTGATTTCTCGTTCAAATAGCGTCTCTCGCAGAGGACGTTGTGTTTAGAAACCAGGAGGTAAATCCAACATTAAACAGACAAAAACTCCCAACAGATAACGAAGTCAACCAATGCTAGGTACACATACTGTCTCCTGTATTCTTTTTCAGTCCCAGCAGAGTCTCCTTTAGGGACTCTGCATCACACTAGTACTCTCCGTAATTCGCAATGGACCGTAACCCTTCGATAATCAGAATTACCCTCTCTTGTGAAGAGAGGGAGAGATAGCTCGTATAACCTTAGTAAATCGAACTATAGGGTGAGTTGGTTCACCTTTTAAGCACACAGTCCACAGAAAAAACGGTCAACCTTATTTAGGCATCATCAGTAGGCCTGATTACTGATTACTGATTTCTGATTTCTGTCTTCTCCACCTTACCCACCGACTTGTCACCCGAAGATTTATAGTAGGGTGAAGCTTTTGCGTAGGTGGGACTCCAGTCTCCTGAATTCTATAAACTACCTGTATCTTGCTCTGCGCCGACTCCTTGGAGGCTGTAGATTCACAGAGATAGTCCCGGAAACGAATGGTCCAGTGATGGAGATTGTAGCATCTTCTGTTTGCCCATTACCAGCATTTACAGTTTGATTAAAACCACCAACAAAGTAATTAAATTCGGTGCCTATACCCACATATGGGGTTAGGTCATATCTTACACCTATAATTCCTGAGATGGTCAAAGTGGTTCCACTATTTGAGGATCTTTGTGTTTCTCTGCCTGGGCTAGCAAATTCTCGTACTAAAGTGTTGGTTATTAAATTGAAATTACCTGCAAGACCGCCATAAGGGTGTATTTTGGCAAGCCCCCTTTGGCGATACCTTAGTCTTGGATTACCAAAATTGAATTGATATTTACCAACAATTGAAATGGGAGTTATCCTGTATCGATGCTTTTCCGTTCGCTCTATCCCACCAATCTGATTGTATACCTCCACCTTATCTGAATAAGTTCCACCATATACACCGATCATAAAACCGTCATAGATATCAAGATCTATTCCACCCTGGAACATCATGGCTCCATTGTAATTTTTACCCAATTCAGCCAGATAAGAATCATTGTTCCAATAATCCATACTGGGACGGTAATAGCCTACATTGAAATTAAGACTATGAAGCATTGTGGAAAAATTGAATCCACTTCCACCTGGTCGATAGCTTCGGTAGGCCCTGTTTCGGCGTCTCTGGGCTTCCGCATCAGTTACTATTAGTACCAGTAACAAGCTAAAAATAAATATGATGTAATGCTTTCTCATATCTTCTGCTTAGCTAACGTTGGTTCCTCCCTGGTTATGACACTTGCTGATAGTAAGATCCCTTAACCGGATCAGCCGATTTTGTTCATTGGTATAATTTGTATTGGAAGTAGCAATCAAAGAATCTCTTGTATTAGTTAGATTGGTTGTGGCTTGTGCTATAAGTGTATTTATAAGACTAAGCTCTGAACTTAGCAAACTAATACTTGCATCCACAACTACTCCATAAATGGCCAAATTCAAAATATTGAGCAAGTCACGTTCTCCGATTGTAATATCCCCTGCACCAAATAATGTGGCAATATTTCCATCTGCTGTATTATATATGGCGAGATAGTTAGTCAATCTTGTATTATGTCTGGACTGTGCAGCACTTTCTAAAGCTGGGCGTTGTGCTTCAGTCAGAGGTGATTGATTATTGAACTGTGTTTGAATATTTGCTAACTGTTGTGCCAGAAGATCATCGATTACAGTTTGAGCTATATTAAAAGCTTCAATAGCTGCTTGTCTACAGTCTTCTAATTCTTGATCCTGAACAAGAAAAAATTGTGCAAATTTTAGAAAACTATTTCCTCCAAAGGGGTGAACTCTTGAACTGATTCTTCCAGCATTGGAAATTAAATTACCAGATCCCGGAATAACAGTTGGGACCAGGCTTGTCAGAGTTCCATTTGATTGAAATGAGCTGATGGCTGCTGACACCTGAGCCCTTGCATTAGCATCTCCTGCCTGTAGTAACGCAAGGATAGATGCCTGGGTCTGTCCGTTCCAAAAGGCTTGCTGACCAGCTGTGAATGCTGAGTTAACAGCAGCAGCATAATTTGAAGCAGTTGCTGGATTTGTGATAGCTGAAGAGAAATTACTATATCCACTAACATCTATTGATCCGGGTACAATATTGATTGTTTCTGATCTTAAAGTGGTGGTGTCTATTTCGGGAAGAGAAGGCTTGAAATCGTAAGAATACTCGAAATCAGGCACCGGCCCTAGCTTGGTACATGCAATTGCAAGAAGCAATCCCAGGATGGATGCTGAAAACAATATTTTTCTGAAATTGTGCATGCTGCCGGTTCTTATCTCAATAAAATAATACTACAAATAACTAAAAATAGTCCCATTAATTAAAGAAATGGAGGGATTATTTAAAATTATTTAATCATTTTGACAATGTTTTCATTTGTTCTTCAATAAACCGTGGGTTAAAGCGTAAGATTTCATAAAAAAAGTCAGTTTGATTGCGTAACGTTTGACCACTTTGTGTGGCGGTGATTAGATCATATTGGATTCTTAAACTATGAGGAGGCCTGAACTGAAACCAGCTATTGTTATAGAATTTCCTGGGCCAAAGTGATAGCGTAATGAAGATTCCTCCGTTTTCACCAAAATCACTTTTTTGTGCATAAAACCCAATGTCTGTATTTCCAAACTGACGAACCACTTCCAACCGTCCACCGTAATCCTCATTTAAAAACCGTTCAAAAATGAGGCGAAGTGTCAGGTCCTGGCTAATAACACGATATGCCAAAAAACCATAGCCACTCAGATAGCGGACACGCTCTCTTATAAAGGTGTTGTCTGTATAAATGTAAGGACCGGAATAGTAGAGTCCTCCGCCATAATAGAATTTGCCTCCTGAACTCATCAAAATTAGCTCGCTGCTTATACCGTATCTTCTATTGGTGAAAATGCCGGCAAAGGAATTAAAATAGACTTTTTGATTAAACACCTTTGTAAATCCTATCCCTGTTTCACCTGGTCGATGGCCAAATCCTACTTCAACATCAAAATCATTCTGTATTGGTAGTAACCATTGAAATACACCATAAATGCCCCACTTTGAAGTCCATTCTATCCTTGGTCCAATACCAAATTGCGTTCGAAAAGGGTCTTCTACATCTCCAAACCGACTGTTGTAATAGGGTTCTAACTGAATATCCAGCTTATAATGCTTTTGATTTCGGTACTTTCTATCCAGATGTTCCCCACCATAAATCACACTCCCTCGATAAAGATGAATATGGTTCTTTTCTTTTACACTGTCCTCAAGTGTCAGGTTTCTAAGAATAAAAAAAGGATTTCGGTGCAAACGATAATCAAAGATCAGGTTATCCGCTGAGACCTCAACGGCTTCCAGATCACTAAGCTCTTGTGCCTGCACCAATGATTTCACACCAGCAATCATTAAAAGAACCAGCATCATAACCCTATAAGTCATCTTCCTTATCACTCCGGCAATATTAATCAGGAATAGGTTGGTTTATCTGTGATTTTGCCGATTGTTTTCTAGACAACCAATATGAAGTGAAAAACAAGCATTTCAACGTCATCCTGAACGCAGCGAAGCGGAGTGAATGGATCTTAGCCCTCATGAATTGTATATGTAATTCCCACCGCACACCCCTTGAATCCCCTGAAGGGGTCCTACCGCACCTTTCATTACATATTTCCCATTAAAAGCAGCGTATTTCACAAAGTACACTGTGTTTTAAAATAAACGACCATTAGACAACGTGGTCAATCTATGCTAGGCACATGCCCATTCTGATTTCTGCTTGCCCACCGTAGCTTTTGCGTAGGTGGGATTTCTGT
>JAHCMM010000284.1 GCA_019192515.1 Cyclobacteriaceae bacterium SS2 | reverse complement strand
CTATTCTGGGTGAGAGTTATTGGCTACCATTCTCTATACATCTATATAATGCATGTTATGGTTAGCGCAGCAGTAAGAGTTGTTGCAATTAAATTTCTAAACATTGAAAATGTTACTATTCTTGCTTTTACCTGCTTATTTTTCGCTTGTGTGATTCCAATAATTTTCTACAATCTAACCCGAGAAAGCCCATTTCAACTCATATTTAAACCAAAATTTAGTAGCTTGCATCGTAAAGATTAGAAGGTCAAAGTCAAAATAATTACCGCCTGTTTTTCATGATTTTAGTAGACCAGTTAAGGGTCAAGCATTGGATAAAAAACCTGTTTATCTTTATTCCATTATTGGTGTCAGGTAACTTATCCTCTCCCGGACTCTTTTATTTAACAGTTCTTGTATTTATCCAGTTTTGTTTGGCTGCAAGTCTTATCTACACCATCAATGATATCAAAGATGTAGAGAAAGACAGAAAGAATGTAACCAAAAAGAACAGGCCTCTCGCAAGTGGCCGACTCTCTTTAAATCAAGCTTATTTAATCTGCATAATCCTTTCAATCCTTATATGTGCTGGATTTTTTTTAATTCCGACCAGCGCGGGAGTAGTCATCTCATCTTATATTATTTTAAATGTTTTGTACTCCTTTTGGCTTAAGCAAATATCCATCATTGATATCTCTATTATATCGCTGGGTTTTGTTTTAAGGGTGTTAAGTGGTGTTTATGCTGCAGACCTCCCCTTTTCACAATGGTTGATCATTATGACCTTTACACTATCAATGTTGCTTGCTTTGGGCAAAAGAAAAGGTGAAGTCACATTGGATATGCATGTAGACGACAAAAGAAAATCCATTAAAGGTTATGGGTTGGAATTTATTAAAAGTATGCAGATCGTATTTGCTACTATTACAATCACGGTCTACATTATGTATACGGTTTTCAATGAAAGTTACCCGGGAAACAAAGAATACCTGGTTTACTCATCGTTTTTTGTGATTCTGGGCATCTCAAGATATTTTCAATTATCTGACTTCAAGGTGATGGTTGATGATCCCACAAGTATCCTGTTCAAAGACAAATTTATCTTATCAATGGTAACTTGCTGGATAATATATCTAGCGGCCTTTATTTATATCTAAGATCAATGGTAAAAAAAGTTGTTAGCAACTGGACTAAATTCCCTGAAATAGAGGCTGATATAAATGACTTTCTATACGAGGAAGAAGTGTCAAAAACATTACAGAATAACGTAAACATTATTGCCAGAGGTAATGGACGTTGTTATGGCGATGCATCTCTGGGGGCTCGTATCATATCAACTTTGAAGTATGATAATATTCTGGAATTTGACAAGAAAAATGGTTTGATCCACTGCCAATCCGGAGTATTATTAAGCGACCTATTGAGTGTAATTGTTCCAAAAGGCTGGTTTCTTCCGGTTACTCCAGGCACAAAGTTTATTACCATCGGAGGAGCCATTGCGTCAAATGTGCATGGTAAAAATCATCACAAAGATGGAGCCTTTTCCAATTTTGTTAGCAGCATCACAATGCTTAAGCCAAACAGTGAGATTGAAACTTTTTCTAAAGAGTCAAACCCAGAATTATGGGATTTCACATGTGGTGGCATGGGACTTACAGGAATAATTCTTTCAGCCCAAATAAGGCTTAAAAAAATTGAATCATCATATATTAAGTTCAGATCGATCAAGGCAAGGAATCTGGATGAGATATTCAAGCTTTTTGAAGAGAACGAAGCATATACCTACTCAATGGCATGGATAGATTGTTTACAAACGGGAAAAAATATCGGAAGAAGCATTCTTATGCTAGGTGAGCATGCCAATCAACAGTCCTTAAAACGCTCTAAAGATATCCTCAACCCAAAAGATAAATCACTATTCAAACTGCCATTTAATTTCCCTACATGGGTATTAAACTCTTTTTCTTTGTCGGCATTCAACTTTGCATATTACCATAAGCAACGCTCAAAAGTGGTAAATAGAACAGTTCATTATGATGGATTCTTCTACCCACTTGATTCGATTTTAGAATGGAATAAGATGTATGGTAGAAAGGGATTTCTTCAGTATCAATTTGTTATCCCTCTGGAAAAAAGTATAGAAGGACTTAGGGAAATATTGGAGAGAATTGGTAAGAGTAAGTTTGGATCTTTTCTCGGTGTATTAAAACTTATGGGGAAAGAAGATAACAGTATTTCTTTTCCAATAAAAGGATATACGCTTGCACTCGATTTTCCAATCAAAAATGGACTTTTTGAATTTTTAGATGAGCTGGATGAAATTGTGCTGAAACATGGTGGGAGGCTCTATTTATCAAAGGATGCACGCATGAAGAAAGAAACCTTTTGGGCTAGCTATCATTCTGCAGAAAACCTTCGAAAATATTTATCCTCCTCTGATCCAAAAAACAAGATCTCATCATTGCAATCAAAGAGATTGAAAATTCACTAAATAAAAGCAATGAAAATTTTAATTTTAGGTGCAACATCTGATATTGGCATTGCGGTTGCCAAATTATACGCCTCCAAGCGTGCTAATATTATTTTAGCTTCACGTAACTCCCGTCGATCCATCCCGTTAGCAAAGAACTTAGAAATAA
This sequence comes from Cyclobacteriaceae bacterium SS2, assembly GCA_019192515.1. Classification (GTDB taxonomy): domain Bacteria; phylum Bacteroidota; class Bacteroidia; order Cytophagales; family Cyclobacteriaceae; genus UBA7330. The sequence goes on along the minus strand of JAHCMM010000284.1, from coordinate 4,074 downwards.
GATATGAAATTGCTGTTGACTTGATGGAATTTGATGGCATAAACTATCAGTCTCACGATGATTTCGTTCAACAACTTCCTGATGACATAGATATTGCGCTTTGTGTATTTGGTTATTTGGGAGATCAGGAGGAATCTATGAAAAACTGGAAGGAAGCTGAAAAAATTCTAACCACTAATTATTTGGGAGCCATTTCCATCCTTGACCAACTAGCTATTTATTTCTCAGGAAAAGGTAACGGTTCAATTATCGGTATTAGCTCTGTCGCAGGGGATCGGGGTCGTGGATCAAATTATCATTACGGAAGTGCAAAAGCTGGACTAACAGCCTATTTGTCAGGTTTGCGAAATTCCTTATACACAAAAGGGGTCAATGTCATCACAATTAAGCCGGGTTTTGTAGCTACCAAAATGACTGACCATCTGGACTTGCCAAAACCACTTACAAACACACCTGAAGAAATAGCACAGCTCATATATAAAGCCCAAGTGAATAAGAAAGCTGTTGCTTATCCTTTCCCCTGGCGACTCATTATGTTTATTATTGGTTTAATACCAGAATCTATTTTCAAAAAATTGAATCTTTAATTATTTAACATTATAGCAATTTTTAGGGGATAAATTATCAAATACATAAATATTCATCTGAATTAGATTCACACTATGGTAGAATAAGTAGGCTACTGTATATTGCATGAGCCTAAATATTAAACCTAACTAATTCACCGTGCGAAATTTATCAGTATTTCTACTATTTTTTATGGCTGGTCTACCTTCAGCTGTATTTTCTCAACATGGAACAGTCTCAAAAATCCCTATCAATACATTAAGTGGAAATCCGGATGGCTATGTTGAATATCTACCGGATGGCTATGATTCTGAATCATCAAAAGTATGGCCAACCATCTTCTGGATGCATGGCCTTGGAGAAAATGGAAACGGATCAAATGGTGACCTGGATAAAATTTATAATAAGCAGATATCCAACTGGCTAAAGACCAATGATGTTCCGTTCATTGTGCTATGCCCTCAAGACAACAATGGATATTTTGAACACCCTGAAATAGAAAATTTTGTAGCTTGGGCGAAGACCGTTTACAAAATTGATGAAGATCAGGTGCATGCGGCTGGACTGTCCGCTGGTGGTTATGGTCTCAGAGATTGGCTTAAGAACAATACTACTGAATTTCAAAAACTTGCTACAATGACTCCCATGAGCACCAACTTCACAGCTGCTGGAATGGATGATACACATCGACAAAAAATAATTGATTCCAATATACGTATCTGGTTTCATTCAGGTAAAAATGATGGGGCTCCTAACAACACCCAGCAATTAGTAGATACGCATGATTACATCTACAATATTAATGCAGAGGACTCCCGCTTAACAGAATATATTGGAGTTGGTCATTCTGCATGGGAAGAAGTTTATGACAACAGCGGAAGAGATAAAGACCAATCATCAGGAACTATACAAGGACAAAGCTCCCCATATTTCGTATGGGAACCAAATGCTGAAACATGGTATGAGTGGTTACTGTCACACCCCAAGAAAGGAACTGAAACAGCGCCTTCAGATATCCTGTTAAGTAAATCAGTGATTGAGAATAACCTTGAGCCAAACACAGTGATCGCCCAAATTAATGCTTTAGGAACTCCATTATTCACATTTAATCTCGTCGAGGGTGCCGGTGATACTGACAATGATAAATTTGAGATAGTTGGTTATGACCTGGTACTGTTAAACGGGTCAGATCTGGACACAAAATCATCTTATAGCTTTAGGCTTGAGGTTACCAGTAAGTTTGGAAGTTTTCAAAAGGAATTTACACTGAATGTAATAGATCCTGAAAAAATCTTATTGACAGTAACCGCCGATGATAAGGAAATGGCTTATGGACAAGAGCTCCCGGAATTCACTTTATCTTATGATGGTTTTACAGACAGTGATAATGCATCTGTTTTAGAAACTGAACCTTCGGTGTCTACAACAGCATCAAGTTCAAGTGATGCGGGAGAATACACGATCCATGTCACTGGAGGTGAATCAACAAAGTATAACTTTTTGTACATTGATGGTACACTTACCATCAACAAAGAAGATCAAACTATCCTGGTAAGCACCATTTTAGAGCAAACAACTAATATTGATTATGTACTTATTGAAGCAGAGGTCAATTCGGGTCTTGACTTAACTTATGAACTGGTAGATGGCCCCGGAACAATTGTTGGGGATACAATTTTCTTATCAGGTGAAATTGGAACTATAAACTTTCTTGTCAAGCAAACAGGTAATAATAATTATAACGCTGCTGAAGAAACCGGATCTTTCAATGTGGTCCTTTTAGGACTAAACCCCTTACCTGAAAATGTTCAAATTTATCCCAATCCTGTCTTCAAAAACCTAGTTATCAAAATACCTGTCAAGTACTTAAATTCCGAATACAAAATCTTCACGCTTGCTGGACAAGTAATAAGCTCAAACATTCTTAAAGAACCATTAACAGAAATCGATGTGAGTTTTTTGAACCCTGGCCACTATATATTTAAGACAGAGAGTGAAATCAACTTTCAATTCATAAAAAAGTAGACGTACTTCAAAAGGTATGATTTTTTAAGTGGCTAGGAATCATCAAAGCGTTTAAGTTCCTGGCTTGTTTCACACCCGAATAGCTATTTGGTGATCATCAATTTTCTTGAAAAATCAATCTCATTTGAGAAAATCAGTAGTTGATAAACCCCTGCTGAAACATCTGCTAGTTCAATTTCATGGAAACCAAGTTGAGTTTGCTTTAGCTCTTGTTGAAAGACAATTCTGCCATTTATATCAACAAGCTTTATAGATAAATCCGATCCAACTTCAAATGGTGTGGTTATTTTCAATCTATTTTGAGCCGGATTAGGGTAGATTGATATCTCTGGATCCAGAGATACAATTTGTGTTGTTTTCTCATGATCGGTATGAGAAACTCTTGCCGATGAATTATTTTGATTTTCATTGACCAATATTGCATTGATATATGCCCAACTGGTGGTCTTTTCAAAGTCAATTGAAATCTCATTATTGCTATCAGCATTAATTCCTTCAAAGACAACAGTATTCTCATTATTATTAATGCACTCTAATAGTTGCGACTCTCCCTGAACTATATAATTTGTCACCCTGGATCCAGATCCTGAACGCCCACCCAGTATAGTGATCGTATAGGTACTTGATTGGTTCAGATCAGATAAGATAATTTTACCACCACCAGAGGTATAGGCTCCATACCGAACAACCTGATCAGGAAAAATACCACCATTCAATCCTGAACCATTATCTACAACACCCAAAATGGATGAGGCATTGACCCCATTTAAAGCATTTACTGTTATGTCGCTATAAAGACCCGTTACATCAGTAATTGAGAAACTCCGTATACTTCGAGTAGGAATTGATTGAAAATTAACAGCATTCCAATCCGGTAAAGCTGAAACTTGATTTCCAACGATATTAATTTTATATAGTATAGAGTTTGATGTAGTTGGTGTATTTGTTTGACCATATGCCTCAGCTGAACCAACTGATTCGTTTCCTGCCGTATCCAATGCCGTCAAAACGTAGTAATAGCCAGTGCCAGCTTCCAAACCAATGTCTGTATATGATGTGCCCGTAGAAGTTGTCACCAGGTTTGAAACTGCTAGTGGAAAACCACTGCTCTGACTTCGGTATACATTATATCCTGAAAGATCCGCTTCTCCTCCTCCAGTCCACGAGAGATAAATTGAATCAATGCCTATTACTGTCAATTCGTTAATCATTGGTGCCGATGGAGGGGTATTGTCAACAGGAGATGCCGTTTGACCATATGCCTCAGCTGAACCAACTGATTCGTTTCCTGCCGTATCCAATGCCGTCAAAACGTAGTAATAGCCAGTACCAGCTTCCAGACCAATGTCTGTATATGATGTGCCCGTAGAAGTCGTCACAAGGTTTGCAACGGTGAGCGGAAAACCACTGCTCTGACTTCGGTATACATTATACCCTGAAAGATCCGCTTCTCCTCCGCCAGTCCACGAGAGATAAATTGAA
>JAHCMM010000283.1 GCA_019192515.1 Cyclobacteriaceae bacterium SS2 | reverse complement strand
CCACTGAATGAAATGTGCCTTTCTTTCCATGTAGCCCATCATCTTCCGGATTGGCAAAGGTTTCGTATGTCCAGGTAACGTCTGCCTTTGGAGGTGCAAACCGGATCTTCCAGCTTTGATCCCCATCCCAGAAGCCGGGCCTGACCAGGGAATCACCGACACTGCTTTTAAAGACAGCCCAAAGATTTACCTGCGTAAATGGGTTTTCGTAAGTATCGTGAGCAGTTAATTCTATCTCATGGACCGTCCATTGCGGGATCAGTTTCGGTTCCTGGGTATTGCATCCGGAAATAAATAAATAGATAGTTGTGAGTAAAAACCAGGTGAACTTGTTGGGATTCATGTGCTAAGGATTCGATAAATGGCTGAAGTTTCCTTTGTTAAGTTATAACTTTAGGAGCATTAATCTTAGTAACAACTGACCCGACGTATCCTGATGAGACCAAATTTCTTAACCCTGCTATTGTGTTTGATTGGCTATGTATTCTTCACTAGCTGTGACCAGGAATCAGCACCTGTAAAAGTCGACTGGCCGGAAATCAAAACCGAATCCAAACCCTGGACACGTTGGTGGTGGATGGGTAATGGAGTGGATGAGGCTGGTATCACTGCCCAGCTGGAGGCCTTTTCCCGGGCTGGGATTGGAGGTGTTGAGATTGCTCCGATCTATGGGGTACAGGGAGAGGAAAGTCGCTTCATCGATTTTCTGTCTCCTCAATGGATGGAAATGCTGAAACACACACTCGATGAAGCAGCCAGGCTGGGGATGAAGGTCGATATGACCCAGGGAACAGGCTGGCCTTTCGGGGGTCCTCATATCCCCAAAGAAATGGGTGCCGGCAGGCTTTTTATTGAGGAATATCAATTGTCATCAGGGGAGAAACTTAGTAAGCCCATCGTGGCGCTGGACCGCAGAGATCAGCCGATAGAAGCGGCACTCCAAATACTCACAGCTTACGGATCAAATGGTGAGGTTTTGGACCTGTTCGATAAAGTGGATTCAAATGGCCAGCTGGACTGGACAGCTCCCGAAGGGATATGGGAATTGATCGCCGGGTTTAGTGGAAATACCAGTCAGCAGGTGAAACGAGCAGCCCCAGGTGGTAGTGGCTATGTGGTGGATCACTTGTCCAAAGAGGCTGTCAATACTTATTTAATGAGATTTGATACGGCTTTCGATACAGGAGACTATCCGGTCAGGGCGATGTTTAACGACAGCTACGAAGTATACAATGCGGACTGGACGCCGGAGTTTTTACGGGCTTTCAGTCAAAGGAGAGGGTATGACCTAAAGCTCCACATCCGTGACCTGATCAGCGAGGAGGATACAGAATCCAGCCGAAGGGTGAAATCAGATTTTCGGGAAACTATGAGTGAATTGTTGCTGGAAACCTTTACCAATCAATGGCGTGACTGGGCAAATGACCGGCAGATGCTGGTCAAGAATCAGGCACACGGTTCCCCTGGCAACCTGCTGGATCTTTACGGTACAGTGGATATCCCTGAGATAGAAACGTTCGGTAGTACGCAGTTTGATATCCCGGGTCTAAAGTATGAGAAAGAGCATCTGAGTACCCGCGAACCCCCTGATCCGTATATGCTCAAGTTTGCCTCATCGGCTGCCCATGTCACCGGTAAGCCTTTGGTTTCATCGGAAAGTCTGACCTGGCTGGCAGAGCATTTCAGGACACCACTCTCATTGGCTAAGCCCGAACTGGATCAGTTGTTTTTGTCCGGGATCAACCACGTATTCTTCCACGGGTCGGCTTATTCACCGGAAGATTATCCCTGGCCGGGCTGGCTGTTTTATGCATCCGTTCACTTTGGTCCCACCAATTCATTCTGGAAGGATCTAAATGCCATGAACGATTACATTGCCAGGTGTCAGGCTGTTTTTCAGGAGGCAAAGCCGGACAACGAGTTACTGGTCTACTGGCCGATCTATGATGTGTGGCAGGATCCTGAGCAGCGAAGCCTGTACCAGCTTACCGTTCATAATATTTCCGAGTGGCTGATACCGACCCCTTTTTATCGACTCAATGAAGAGCTTCAAAAAGGAGGCTGGCAAACGGATTACATTTCAGACAACCAACTGATGAGCGCTGATGTGGGTGCAGGTCAGCTCATACTCCCTGGTTCTCAGTACCGTGTTTTGTTTGTGCCGGAACTCGAATCCCTTCCATTGGCTACTCTTGAAAGGATGATCGGTTTAGCGGAAGCTGGTGCCACCATTATTTTTCAGAACAGCAAGTGGGATGTTCCGGGTTTGGCTGATTATGAGGAACGAAAAGGTAAACTGGACAACCTGCTGAATTCGCTCTCATTTAATGAGATAGATGGTATTCAGGTTGCTGACGTAGGTGGGGGAAAGATTATCGTTGAAAAAGATGCTTCCAAAGCCCTTAAATGGTTAGATGTGCGCGGGGAAACAATTGCGGATTCCGGTATGAAGTTTATGCGAATGAAGCAGGAAACCGGCAAAATCTATTTCCTGGTCAATCACTCCAATACCAACATTGATCAGGAGTTGAGATTGAATTCAAAGGGTCAATCAGCGGTGATCATGGATCCTGTTTCTGGCAAAATGGGCCATGTACCCGTTAAACAAACAGATTCCGGTATGAGCTTGAGGGTCCAGATCAAGCCCGGAGAATCCCTGATGGTCAGGACTTTGGATGGTAAATCCACCAACGATCAATGGAATTACACAACTGAAGGCGAGCCTGTTACTATTGAAGGTAATTGGGAAGTAAGTGCCCTGACGGGAGGCCCAGAGCTACCACTCACATTCACCACAAGCAATTTGGTTTCCTGGACAGAAAATACCGGAGGATGGGAGTACTTTTCGGGAACAGCCAGGTATTCTATTAAGGTGGAACTATCCGATCCAGAAGCGAGCGATTACTTATTGAAATTTGATCAGCTGGGAGAGAGTGCCACAGTTCGTGTAAATGGTGATTCTGTTGGAACGATCTGGTCGGTGCCGAAGGAGCTGAAGATCGGATCGTATTTAAAAGCTGGAACCAACGAACTGGAAATAGAGGTTTCCAATTTGATGGCTAACAGGATCAGGTATATGGATTTGAATAAGATCGAATGGCGGAAGTTCCACGAGATCAATTTTGTGAACATTGATTACAAACAATTTGATGCTTCAGTCTGGGAGCCGATGCCTTCAGGGATAATTGGAGAAGTAAAGTTGGTCCCGCTAACAAGTGAATAATTAAGCATGAAGTTTATTCTTATCATTTTATCTATCAGTCTCCTTTCTTGTAGCAGGTTGACCAATGATCCAGATCCGAGAACGAACCCTGATTCACCCATCATGTTGCGAGGAGATTGGTTTGAAGATCCACATCAGATAGATTTTGATCAGCTTCCAAAAATTCATTTACAGCATGCAGTCGTGAGTGACGTGACAGAGATTGATGGGGTTAACCAGCACAATTATCTCATCCATCACGACGGGAAATTCTGGATCATGTGGAGTGATGGTCCGGGAGTGGAGGACAGGGTTGGCCAGGTAGTGAAATTCGCGACCAGTGAGGACGGACTCCATTGGTCAGACCCAAAGATGCTCACACCTTATCCACCTAAATCTGGTCCCGATTCCCCACACTACAATACCCGTACCGATCAGGGCTTTCGCTGGATCGCCAGGGGCTTTTGGGTGTACAATGACGAATTACTGGCTTTAACGTCTCTGGATGAGGCAGCAGGATTTTTTGGCAGGTCTTTGTCACTAAGGTCCTTCAGATGGAATAAGGCTGATCAGTCGTGGGAAGATTCCGGTATGATTTACAACAACGCCATCAACAACTTTCCTCCCAAGAAATTACCGACCGGTGAGTGGCTCATGTCACGCAGAACGTATGACTACAAAATGAAGGGTGTGGAGTTTTTAGTTGGTGGGGTAGAGGCTAAGGATCAATGGAAATCTTATCCGGTCTTTGGTTCCAGTACCGAGCTGGATGCCGAAGAACCTTACTGGTGGGTCTTGCCGGATGGAAAGAACCTCATGGCGCTCTTTAGAGACAACAGGAAAAGTGGATTTCTATATCGTTCATTCTCCATTGACAATGGGCGAACCTGGAGCTATCCTGTCCGGACCAATTTTCCCGATGCCCGGTC
>JAHCMM010000282.1 GCA_019192515.1 Cyclobacteriaceae bacterium SS2 | reverse complement strand
GACGGCAGGTATGTGCTGGTGTCCAATCCCAATCCGGAAAAGCGCGATCCCCTGGCCTTGTCCATCAGCGAAGATGGGATGGTGTTTGATCGAATGGGCTACCTGGTGGGAGGCAGACACATCGACTATCCTCATGTGATGGAGCATGAAGGATATCTGTATGTAGCCTTTGCCGGATCTAAAAAGCAGAAGATTGAAGTGTTGAGGATCAGGATTTCAGACCTGGATAAATTGAAGATGGATTAAGAATAATTATCCAGAAACTTTCAACCGGTCAGCAATCCACATTTTGATGAGCGATTGACGTGTAATTCCTAAACGACTTGATTCCTGATCCAAAGAACGAACCATCCATTTTGGGAAATCCACATTGACGCGTTTTTGCTCGTGATTAATCCTATGGCCGCTTTCAAGGTCAAAAGCATCTACTATATCCTCTTTTCCTTCGTCAAATTTCTTATCTAATTCAGTAGTTTTCATAGCCCATTATGTTAATACTGGGTATTACTATCAAAATTAAGGATATTAAGGCAATGTTTGAGTAAGCGAAGTCCTGTATTAGAGCATGGACTGGTTGATATCATTTAAGGTAGTAGATGACCTTACATAATGGTAGTCAGATACATGGCCACGAATTCACTAATTTTTTTGGACTTGATGGAGAAATGGATTCCGCGGATTTTTCCGACTTTGTCAGAGCTATTGGTGAAAAGAATGCTTTCTTAATTAGATATCACATCCTCCGGTGGTTCAGAAGGATAGGAATTATTTATTCGTGAATCAGTAGCGTTAAAGACATTAAATTACTGCAAGTATTATTCACAATGAATATAGATAGAAAATGAACCTAAAAATTTCCTTACTACCCATTCTGGTACTTGTAGTTGCTTGCACCTCTGAAGTTAAAGAGGAAAAATCGTCTCCACTCAAATCAAAACCCAACATCATTTTCATCCTGGCAGATGACCTGGGCTATGGGGACCTGGGTGGGTACTTTGGGGGTGAAGCGCATACCCCCAATATCAATCGGATGGCCAGGGAAGGGATGCTTTTCACCGATTTTCATAGCAATGGCCCGATGTGCTCTCCTACCCGTGCAGCTTTATTGACAGGTAGATATCCTCAACGATTGGGCATTGAAAGTGCCTTGCCCACAGACTGGGAGGATGAAGGGATCGGCAGTGAGGAAAATAAAAAGGAAAAGACCATCGCCAGCTACCTGAAGTCCGAAGGATACTCCACCGCCATCTTTGGGAAGTGGCACCTGGGGAAAGCTCCCAATGCCAACCCGGTATTGCATGGGTTTGATGAATTTCGCGGACTGACCTGTGGGAGCGGGGACTATTTTTCCAAGATGGATCGCAATGGATTCAAAGACTGGTGGCACAATGATCAGCTGGAGTTTCAGGATGGCTATGCCACCCAGGTGATCACGGAAAATGCAACAAAGTATATCGAAGAGAACAAAAGCAATCCATTCTTTATGTATGTGGCCTATTCGGCCATCCATTTTCCCTGGCAGACAGCCGATGACGGAGATAAAGAGGTAGTGAGAGAAGGAGAGGATTACACAAGCATTTACCCCGGGCCCCAAAGCAAGCTCGGGCCCTATCAGCCTGCGGAGGTTCCCCCGGTGGTGGTCAACATGGTGGAAGAGCTGGATCATGGAGTTGGGCAGATTTTAGAAGTCATCAGAAAACAAGGGTTGGCTGAGAACACCTTTGTATTTTTTACTTCCGACAATGGAGGTTATCTTAACTATGCTGATGAGGTCTGGCCCGTTGTCGGTTCAAATGGTCCTTTGAGAGGCCAAAAGACTCAGGTGTATGAAGGAGGTCATCGCGTACCTGCCGTCGCCTGGTGGCCGGGAATGATCCAGCCTCTTTCGGTAACGGATGAAACCACCATGACCTTTGACCTGATGCCCACGGTGTTTGATATTTTGGAAATGAAGAAGCCCAGGGAGAATGGACCCAATGGATTGGATGGTGTGAGCTTGCTCCCAATCCTAACTGAGGGGGATCAGTTGGCTGAACGCACGTTATACTGGCGGATGGATACAGAGAAAGCTGTGAGAGACCGGGAATGGAAACTCATCATCAACGAAGACAATTCAACAGAACTGTATAATCTCAAAAATGACATAGGTGAAGAAAACGACCTCGTGAACCAATTTCCGGAGCAGGTAGTGTTGATGAAAGAGAAATTAGCTGCCTGGGAGAAAGGGCTATGAGTAATTTTTGTTTTAGATTGTAGGTGTGAAAAGGAGAAAATTCATCCAACAGTCTTCGGTATTGGCTTTTGCAGCAGCAGTTCCATCTCTGGGTTTTGCTCAGGGAAATAAAATGGACCGCATTGGCCTCACAACAGTTGTCTTCAGGGACCGGTTTGAAGCAACGAGCCAGGACCTGAAAGACAAATTGACCTTGCCAGAAGTGCCTGAATATTTCGTTGACAGGTTCAAAATCCACAATGTAGAATTTTGGTCAAGACATTTTGAGTCGACCAGCAAAGCTTACCTAAGTGACCTTAGTGTGAAACTTAAGGAAAGCGCTTGTCAGTTGATTGATATACAGGTGGATACTAAAAACGACATCTCTGATACCAATGAGGAAAACAGATTGAAGGGCATCCAGGAAATGAAAGATTGGATCGATGTCGCTTCATTTCTTGGTTCTAAATTCGTACGCGTTAGCCAGATGAGGAAGTCCTACGACAAGAGTGTTGAATCCCTTAGGGAATTGCTAAAATATGCAACGAAGAAGCAGGTAACCCTGCTGGTTGAAAACCATTTTGATATGTATTCAAAACTGGAGAACCAGCTTAATCTTGTGAAAGATATTCGAAACAAACATTTTGGATTGTTGGCTGATTTTGGGAATTACCCAGCTGAATCAAGAATTGAAGCACTCGTATACATAGCTCCCAATACTAAACTTGTATCTGCCAAGACCACCGAGTTTTCAGACCAAATGGAACACCTTTCATTTGATTTTAATCAATGCATTTCCATTTTTGAAGACTCGGGCTACAAGGGTATTTACTCGCTGGAGCAATGGAGCAAACTTAAGCCAGGTGATGATCCTGAACGGTTTACAGACTGGATGATTGAGCAGGTTTTAGCTACAATTTGATAATTTAGCTATCCTCAACCAACCCAATATGATTTTAAAACAGGTCACTTATACCGCTCACTGGATCGTGATGATCCTGGGCTTCCTGATGTTTACGGGTTTCTCGTGTAGCCAGAAAAAAATGGCTGAGAAGCCCAACATACTTTTCATTTTTCCGGATCAGTGGAGATCTGATTTCATTGGTGCCAAAGGAGGTGAGTTCGTTCATACTCCCAACATCGACAGGTTAGCGAGCGAAGGGGTGTTGTTTACCCGCTCCTATGCAGCCACTCCCACCTGTCTGCCAGCCCGAGCTACTTTACTTACAGGCATGGCGCCCTGGAATCACGGTTTATTGGCTTATGCTCCCATACCCACCAGGTATAAAAATGAAATGCCACAGCTTTTGAAGGACGAGGGATATTACACGTTTGCCACAGGCAAATTGCATTTCAAACCTATTGGTGGACCAAAGCTTAAAATACCAACCGACGAGCTGGACAACAGTAAGTTCATGCATGGGTTTGATGAGATCAGGCTTTGCGAAGGATGGGGACACCCACAGAATGCTTACAACGAATGGTTTGCAGAGCAGGCACCTGGTCGTCCTGAAGATGGTACGGGACTGGGATCTACGGATCACCGGGGAGGTGTTTATGCCTATGATGAGAAGCTTCACCCCACTACCTGGACCGCCAATGAAGCCATTCAGTTTATCAAAGACTATGATCGGGAAAATCCTTTCTTTGTGAAGGTCGCTTTCCATAGGCCGCATCCACCTTTCGACCCACCTCAGCGGTGGCTGGATTTTTACAAGGGCAGGGAAATTCCCGGAGCAGTGACAGGCGAATGGTCAATTGAAAAGTATGGAGAAGAGCAAGTGCCAGACATGAGCAAGCAGGTCAACAGCCCACGGGGAAATTTTGGGGATCAGTTTGTGCGGGAGTCGCGCGAAAGCTATTTAGCAGCGATTAGTTTCCTGGATGAGCAAATCGGTCTGATCATCAAGACCCTGGAAGATAAAGGGGTACTTGAAAATACCCTGATCGTCTTGTCGTCTGATCATGGTGACATGATGGGAGATCATCACCTGTGGCGTAAATCATTTCCTTACGAGGCTTCAGCAGGGGTGCCGATGGTAATGCGTTGGCCGGAGAGCTTGAAAATTGATGCGGATCGTGGTCAGGTCCTGGAAGAGATCGTTGAGTTGAGAGATATCTTGCCAACCTTTCTGGATGCCAGTGGGACCACGGTTCCGGACTATATGGATGGCATGAGCATGCTGGATCTTGTACGTGGGAAGAAGGACAAGTGGAGGAAGGTGCTCGATATGGAGCATGGTCGTTGCTACTGGAAGGAAAACAGCTGGACCGGGTTGACTGATGCTCAATTTAAATACATATATTTTAATGCGACTGGAGAGGAGCAGCTCTTTGATCTTAAAGCAGATCCGGGTGAGCAGCACAACCTGGCTGGTCTTCCTGAGTACGAGGCTACCTTGAAAACCTGGAGAGATCAGATGATCAATCATTTAACGGAAAGAGGAGAGCCCTGGGTGGTAGACGGTCAGCTAGGGACCTGGGATGAAGTGATCAATTTCAGTCCCAATTATCCGATGGAGTATTACCCGGAGGAGATTGAGGGCTCATAGTTTTAAACATGAATAAAGTAAATCTAAGATGAGACAAGTCCGGACAATCAATGCACTTCTATTTGTTCTGATGTTTTTGATTTTATCAGGATGCGGCGAGTCAGAATGGCAATCGTTGTTTAATGGCAAGGAATTGCCGCCCTATCCTCATTACCTGGGTCGTCCTGATGCCTCAATCAATGTGCCTGGGTTGAAACGAGACAGTTCGGGTAATTACCTGGAGAGCCTGGGAACAAATGATCCTTTGGGAGTTTATACCCTGGACACGCTCGATGGCGAGCTTGTAATTCGCATTTCAGGTCAGGTGATTGGAGGTCTGGTTTTGCACGATAGTCTTTCGAATTATCATGTGAAGATGAAGTTTAAATGGGGTGACTACAAATGGGATTGGATGGAGGGACGTCCCAAAGACGGTGGAATCCTCTATCATCAGGGAAATGGGGTTCGCCATGAGCTACAGATCCATGAAGGAGATGTGGGCAGCTATTGGGCCAAGAAGGTAGCTTTAGACATTCCGGCCAGGTATACTTTTGATCTTCCCGAAGCGATCACGAAGGCCAAACCATTTTTGCTCGACCTGGTGAACACGCTCAATGATTCCATGCTGATTTTTGATCCAA
>JAHCMM010000281.1 GCA_019192515.1 Cyclobacteriaceae bacterium SS2 | reverse complement strand
CCCACTGAAGGGTTTTGGCAGCTATTTGACAGACTTAGGAAACAAGGTTACCCTTGGAACCACAAACGAGTATATCGAGTCTATAAATCCATCGGTATGAATTTGAAGAGAAAGCGTAAAAGAAGGCTGCCAGCACGAGTTAAACAACCATTGGAGATTCCTACATCACCTAACCAAACATGGTCAGCTGATTTTGTGTCCGATAGCTTGATTACCGGCAGGAAGTTTAGAGCTTTTAATCTCATTGATGATTTTAACCGTGAAATACTAGCCATTGAAATCGATACTTCTTTACCTGCTGAGAGACTCATCAGAGTCCTTGAAAAGACTATTTTCTGGAGGGGTAAACCAGAACGAATCCGAACAGATAATGGCCCTGAGTTTATATCTAATACACTGAAGAGTTGGTGTCTAGAACAGCAAATTGAATTAGTCTATATCCAACCTGGAAAACCAATGCAGAACAGCTATATAGAGAGGTTTAATGGAACTTACAGAAGAGATATACTAGATGCTTACCTATTTGACTCACTGGAATCTGTTAGGGAGAAGACTATTGAATTTGCTGAAGATTATAACCTTATCAGAGGGCATGATTCCCTCAGCAAACTTTCTCCTGTTCAGTACCTGAAGCACCTAACTAAAAATGAAAACTACCAAAATGAATTTTGTAAATATTTAGATAATTAGTCTATTTGATAGCAGTCCTAATAAAGGGGAGATTACAGAAAAATTGATTCAACTTGAAAAGGAAAATAGAAAGAAGAGCAATAGTCAGTTAATTAATAAAATCAAACAAGACTTAAAAGCTGGTAACAAATGATATAGCACATGCCTCTACTGAGCTATTTGATAGTAAAATTGAAACCAGAAACTTAGCGATATTTGAAAGAACAGAGGCATGTGCCATATCTGGTCGTTAATTTGAGCCAATGAAAATCACCATACTCTTTGTTGTCATATTGGTAACAGTAGCTAGTTGTAGCACTTTACCAGTATTTGACCTTCCAACTTCGAGACTGGACTTATCTGAAATCACAAAATGGAATAATGAATACTATTTTTCAGAGGGTGTGGCAGGTCTATACAAACTTGAAGGAGATTCTCTGATTGAGTACAAAGTAGACTCAATAATTGATATCAAGCAATGCTCAGAACAAACTCATCTTCTAAAGGCACCAAATGACTCAACCCTAATAATTGTCTATCCTGACAAAACAGAAAATATTATTAAAAATAGGACAGACCTTGAGTCAAAGTATTTTAAAATACATCTAAATGAGCAATGCCAGATTCTACTTGAATATGGAACTGCATTTTTCAAAATACAAGAAGACAAGTTCATTGATTATAATATGGCATATGGATTTAATGAAAACCAAAGCCCAAACGGATCAGATAAGGTTGGATACTTTAATAACTTTATTTTTTTAACAAAGTATCCTGGATATTTCTCGGGTGGTTGTTTTCAGTTTCATTTGGACTCTTTGCATGAGTACAACTTGCCAACTGATATGAAAATTCGTGATTTCAAAATTCACAACGATCAACTTTTAATAGCTAATGGTTATCATGATACAATTGAAGATGAAGAATTAATGGAAAGTCGTTTGATGGTTGTGCGTGATAATCAGTTAATGGAAATGGAGACTGGAATTCCTAAGGATCTCGATATTTCAAGAATATTCACAAATGATAAGCACGTTTACTTTTTGTCTGAGAAACAGGGCTTTTTCAGGTTGACAACCGATAAACCTGAATTACTTATTTCAATTAATTTGCGAGACAGTCATATTGAACCCGAGAACTTCTTTGTTGACGGTGACAAGATATATTTAACAACCTGGGAACACGGGCTTTTGATATTTGAGGGTGAAAAAGAAGAGTATGATTTAAGACAGGTAAAATAATGTCAACAATCACTAAAACGAATATGCGAACTGAGCCATGTTAAAGGAGTTAAAGTCAAATTCTGAATCTTACATTGTTACTTGTAAACAATTATGGGAAGCTAAAATTGAGCCTTTTGAGTATCTAGATTATAAGCCAGAATTACAAAAAAAGCTTGAAGGAATCGCTTTAAATCATAAGAACCAAAATAGACTTTCGGATTTTTACCAGTATCTTCAAGAGGGACAATATTGGATAAATCTTTGGACTGCATATTTCTTACTCGAGGTTTTTGAATTGAAAGAATCGGATAAATTACTCGGACTGAATAATGAAGCTGGAATTATAGATTTTTGTTTCGAGACAGTTGAAAGGAATCAACCGTATCTAAAAAAAATAATCGCAAAGTCGAATTGCGAAAAATGGATAAAAAAAAAAAACGACATACAACACTAGTGTATAGTGCATGTACTCTATCCTCGGCTTTGCCGAGTGACCCGACTATTTAAAAGACTTCTGGCTAGCATAGATGCTGAACCAAAACAAGCTAACCGTTTTTTGGAAGTTTTAAGGTTCTATCCTTGCATTTCTGGAAAAATTTGCGTACATTAAAGTATTGAGGAATTATAGCCCCTCTCAAACAAGACGCGTTTTGTATCCAAACCAAATAAACCCTATCTTTTTCTTGTTTGATACCTATCTAAATTTACTTAGATGCTTATCACGATTCACTTATATACGTATCTAAATTGCTGATCAACAGGTTCGTCGAAGGGCAACAACACGTTGATGGGGGCGCAATCACACACGATTGGAAGGGCGACTACACGTGATGGGGAACGTAGCCACGCATGATAGGGAACGAAAACCATACGGGGCATATGGTAGTGTAATGAACGCACCTAAAAGACTAAATTCATTTGCAATCTTGTATCACCTAAATAATAACAACACATGGCAGTAAAGTATAAAGTGGTCAGCAAAAGACCAGGAGGCATGGCTGGAAATAGTCCAGTGAAATATTACCCGGCTGTGACCAAGCGGAGGATGATCGATACCCGAGGTTTGGCTGAAGAGATCAGTATGAGAACCAATTTCACCACGGCTCATGTCCTGGGTATTGTCGAAACGTTAACCCATGTGGTTCCTGCTTTGCTTCAACAAGGAAATAGTATCCGGCTGGATCATTTTGGTACTTTTAGTCTGCATGTATCCGGAGAGGGCAAGGACCAGCCTGAACAAGTAACGAAAAAAGACATCACTAAAGTGAAAATGGCTTTTCTACCTAGTAAATTCATCAAAGAAAAGCTTGCCCGGACAAAGTTTGAAAAGCTTCAATAGAGGCCTGCCAGATAAGTTCTTTGCATAGGATTGCACAATTGACGAGCTTTAGGCAATGATTCGAAAGGTTTATATCGACACATCTGTTGTAGGTGGTTGCTTCGACGAAGAGTTTGAACTCTGGACTAAACTATTTTTTGAATCAGTCATCGAAGGGAGATTCAAAATAGCCATTTCTGAATTATTACAAACTGAACTGGTGAACGCCCCCGATGAAGTAAAACATTTCCTTGCTACGATTCCCAACGAACAAAAAATCATTGCCGCCTATAACGAAGAGGCAAGAATTCTCGCTAACAGATATTTGGAGGCGAACATCGTAGGAAAAACCAGTCTCACTGACTGTAGACACATTGCAACAGCTTCAGTAAACGAAATCGATATTTTAACGAGTTGGAACTTTAAACATATCGTTAACCTTGATAAGATACACCTCTACAACGGAGTTAATCTTCAAAATGGTTACCGAACAATCGAAATTAGAACACCAAGAGAGTTATTGACTTATGAAGACAGTTAAGACAAAAAAGAAACCTGCCCGTCCGGCAGGTAGGTTTGATGCGGTCAGGATGATGAGAGATATCCGTGACAAAATTGATAAGGATATTGAAGGGATGACTTTTGAAGAAGAAAAAGAATACTTCCGAAAAGGAGCTGAAAAATATAAGAAACAGGAGAAATCCGGCAGGTAAACCTTGTGTATGGCCGCATGTGCTAAGTGCTACTTGCTATTGTCTGTGTGCCTACTTTTATCCAGTCCTCGACTTTGCCAAGTGACCTTGTAATTCACTCGGCCTCTGGCAGGGTGGGTTTATTATCCACCATTGAAACTCAGACGTGAAGAATTTGTCAGAGCCAAAAAATGATAGAAGCCACTCGGCTGCTCCTGGCTGCGCCGAGCGATTGTGGAGTCGTATCTCCCGCCGAATGGATCACAGCTCCCGGATAAAAATCACAGATCAAGCCAAATGAATCATAGATCCCATTAAAAAATGACAGAACACCAAAAATTAATCACAGATCAAGGTGTAAGAATCACAGATCAAGACCAATGAATCATAGATCAAGCCTGATGGATCATAGATCCCGCTCAGGAATCACAGATCACTTAAAGAAAATCGCAGATCACCGCTGGAAAATCACGGATCAAGCCAAATGAATCACAGATCCCATTAAAAAATGACAGAACACCAAAAATCAATCGCAGATCAAGGTGAAAGAGTCACTAATCAAGACCAATCAATCACAGCGCCCAACTTTTAGAGGCAGAGCACCATTGATCTGCATCATATCACACTTAATCTGACAATAAATACACTTGAATGATAAATAATGATGCACCCTCAAACATTCCAACCACGAAAAACAACACCATTGATGCCAGACTACTCAATGCGAGAGCCGCCGTTGAGATTCCTTCAAGCGACAACATCACTTTTGACGCTTTACCTGCCTGTGGTTATCCCACCAGGAGGTTTAAACAGGAGGGAAGTCTGTGAGCAGATGCGGAAGCCAGGCCTACACGGCAGAAGAATGTATATAGAGACCAGTGCGGTACCACTGATGCATGAGGAGCTGTCATGACACTATTCAGTCGCTCGGTTGCTGCGCCGAGTGACTGAAGTCAGGGTGTATCATTCATAAGCTAACACAGCTGCCTGCCTGCGGCAGGGAGGTTTGCAAAAGCTGGTGTGATGAGATACTTTTATAGAAATTACGGATTTAGCCGGACGATATCTACAATAGACCTGCATTATGAAAGAAAGAATCAACAAGGTCATTGACCAACTTAATCCAAACCTAAGCTTAAAATCAAGACATGAGATAATTGACATTTGCAAGGAAATCAAGGTGTCTGAGGGCTCACTTATTGTTGAAAAAGGTAAAAGAAACAACAGCGAATACTTCCTTTTAGACGGAATAGTTCGAAGCTATCTTATGAACCAAAATGGTGAGCTGGTAACACTCCTATTCTTTGAAAAGTCCAGCGTATTAAGTCCTCATGTAACTCGCACCAGTAATTCACTTTCTTTAATCAATTTAGAAGCTATTACGGAATGCACCCTGGCAGAAATTGATGCTCGTGAGTTTGAAACCCTGATCAAAGTAAATCTTGAAATCAGAGAATTTGCCAATACGATACTTAGAAATGAGCTCTTACAAAAGATCAACAAGGAAATCAGGCTAATCTCCTGGACAGGAAAAGACAGGCTCCAACAATTCAGGAAAGACTATGAAATGCTAGAGAATCTTGTTCCACATAGTATGATCGCAACTTATTTAGGAATAACCAATGTGTCGTTGAGCAGATTAAGAAAGGGTTCCTGAGCATTTTATCATTTGTTAATGGAAAGGAGTTACCAGGATATTTCTTTTGAAGAAAAAAGAAATGAAAACTATAACGCTATTCATGCTCATGACAATTGTAGCAACTTCATGCGATACTTCATCGAACGGTTTTGATGAAATAGATGCTCCAGCCATATACTATGGAGCAGTGTCCCAAGATTCGGTTTTATGCATCTATAAAAAAGGGAATCTCAGTATCACTAACGATCAGGCTATTGATAAACACTCGCAGTTTGCCCTGTTCAGTATTACCAAGACTTTCACGGCAATTGGCATCATGCAATTGGTGGAAAGTGGGAGGATTAGTCTGGATGATCCAGCTATCAAACATCTACCTCAGTACGAATTTCTTGGAGAGATCACCATCCGTCACTTATTGACTCATCAGTCTGGCATAAACAATCCGCTCCCCATTCGTTGGATTCATTTGGCCGAAAACGATGATACATTCGACTTTGACGAATTCAATAGAAAAGTTCTTACTCAAAAAGCCAAAGTCAAATCGGAAGCTGGGTCAAAAGCAGCATATTCAAATCTCAATTTTATTCTTCTTGGAGATATAATCTCCAAAGTTTCAGGACTATCCTATCACGACTATATAATGCAAAATGTCTTGAATAACGATGAGATGGGATTTCAGTGGAAGAAAAAGAATGTGGTAACGGGTTACCACCGCAGTGGTATTCAAGGTTTAATACTTGGTTTCTTAATGGACAAAAAGAAGTTCACAGATCCAAAAGTTGGAGGATTCATTCCCTTTAAGAAAATCAACTTGAATGGATCTGCTTATGGAGGATTACTGGCCAGTCCGAATGGACTAAACATTTTTCTGCAGGAATTGCTAAGCTCAGAGAGCCAAATTCTCTCAAAGGAAATTAGGAATGCGATGTTTATGGAGCAACCCCTTTCTAACAAAAAACCATCCGGGCATTCTTTGGGTTGGTTCACAGGGTCTCTCAGTGGGGAAAAATATATTCATCACGCAGGTGGTGGAGGCGGCTACTATCTGGAAATGAGGATATATCCTGAGAAAGGCATAGCTACTTACCTTCTAACCAATAAATCAGGCTTTTCAGACCAAAGAATCCTGGATAAACTAGATGCTCAACATCTTGACTTTAAATAAAGATGCTAACAAACGATAGCATATGCCTGGCCGGCCGCACCTCTACTGAGTAGTCTGATTGTGAAGTGCTAAACATCCCACGAATCTGTCGCCATGAAACTTTTGGTGCTTTCTATCGGCTTTTGAGCGTGAGTTATTTAGCAGCACTTGCCCGCTCCAATGCACCTCCTGAAACATAATCACTCGTTGATACTTCTGTGGTTCCGGATTTTTACCGCAAGAACACAGTGTCTTGTGGATATCGTTGTGCGTCTGGTGCACTTCCGCTATTTTAGCTGTACTTGCCAACTGTGGGCACTCAAACCGATAGTTAGGTTAGCATCAACTCTACGCCAACAGTTTTCTGGTTTTCAAAAATTCCTAGACATGCTTTCTGAAATTATTGACAGTGTATATCCGATATCCTTAAGTTCAATCAAGGCCATCGAGGACCTGGCTACATCATCGAATTTTCAAAAAAAGGAATTAATTGTTAAAAAGGGCTCGCACAATAATGAAGAATACTTTGTTCTGGATGGAATTGTCAGAAGTTATATTCTTAATCCACAAGGAGAAGAAGTTACCCTATCTTTTTTCTGCTCAAATTCTGTTTTGACTCCCCATGTCGCTCGCAACAAAGAAGGACGTTCTCAGCTATTCTTTCAAGCGCTGACGAACGTTAAACTCGCTATAGTAGACGCAAAAGAGTTTGAAATCCTTCGATCCGAAAATGAAGAAGTTAGGAACTTTGCCTTTAGGGTTCTTCAAAATGAACTACTAATGAAAGTTTCCAAAGAAATTGGGCTAGCCTCCCTGACTGCAAGAGAAAGACTTAAAATATTTAGGAGCGAGTATCATAACCTGGAGAACTTAATTCCACATCCTTACATTGCCTCTTATTTAGGTATCACAAATATTTCATTGAGTAGACTCAGGAGCGAAATCAGGGACTGAGCTTGCTTTTTATCATTTGTTAATGCTTTTGGTTTAGATGAACCTGAATTTTGGATTATTGATTCAAAACTAAAGATCATGAAAACAATTAATCATTTTACCAAAAGCCTAATTCTAATCGTCATGCTATCATCAGAAAACCTTTTCGCTCAACAAACTGAATACATCAAAATTCAAAATGGAGAGGTGATTTTGAACACTACAATTTATCCAAAAGAGAATGCTGAAACAGTAATTCTTCTTCATGGCGGTCCAGGAGTGCCTGATCCAATGACTGAAGTGGCCTTAGAACTAAATAATAAATTTCAGGTGATAACCTTCGAACAACGAGGAACAGGCCAATCCTGGAATCCTAATTCTGAGTATGCCATGACAGATTACATTTCTGACATTGATTCGATTGCAAGTCATTTCAACCTTGAATCTTTCCATTTATTTGGACATTCATGGGGAGGATTATACGCCCAAATCTATGCAGAGGAAAGACCCGAGAACATAGAAAGCCTATTTCTGTGTAGTCCGAGTTCGGGAACAAATTCAACCTGGAAAAAGACCGAAAAAGAAGTAATGAAATACAATAAAATGAACGCCTCATGGGGAGAATGGATGAAAATGGGGTGGAATTCCCTATTGGGCATGCTGGGGTCAGATAGAGCATACCAGAAAGTCTTTTTTCTTGTTATGAAAAATTACCACAAGAACTACTCAGATATTTCAATCAATAAAGAACAACTGCGAACCATCACCGCTGACCCAGTTAATATCACACGAAAAAACATTGTTTCGTATAAAAGACTGGAGCCAATGACCCAGCCTAATTTTCCAATCTTAGTGACTTATGGAGATGGAGATATTTATGGAGAGAGTAAGAATGAGGTCTATGAAAGGTATCCGAAAGCGGAATTTCATGTAATTGAAGATTGTGGACATATTGGCTGGATTCACAATCCGGAAAAATTTGGTGAAATACTTGGTACCTTCTATTCTATTGATACTCGAGACATAGTTAGTTCAACAAGTATAAAAAAACCATGAAAAAGATGCTAACATACGATCATCCATAAGGCTACGCGGCCCGGCTAACTGAGCTACCTGCCTGCCTGGCAGGTTTGCAAAGGCTGATGCGATGAGATACTTTTATAGTCCCGATAGCTATTGGGATGAAAAGTCCAGCTTACGGATGAAAATTAGGCGATAGCCTAAATTTATGTGGGAGATCAAAAACATATCAACTAAGAAAAGACATCTTGATTTCTCATCATCTGGACAAGGAACTTTCGTCGGAACTGCTGTTTATTCGAACGAACAACTTCTCTTTAATCAAATTGAATCAATTGAAAATCATGGTGAAGGCGAACAAGTATTTCAAGCAATCATATGCGAGCATTGTGGGTATTCCCACTGTGAGCCAGGTAACTGGATAGCATTAAGAAAAGCAGGAAAGTACTACTTATTCCTACCTGCCTTTGACTGGATCATCGAAGAGGAAGAATTTTTAAAATTAGAATACTTACCTCCGGATTACATTTCAACAAATGGAGCTATTGTTTTCACAGGTGAGCATTTTGAACAACTTCAAAAATTGATCTCTCCATTCAAGGAAATCAGAGGAGTCAAAAGTCTAACCGGAACAGAAGCTTCGCTTCTCTATAGGTACGATACTCCTCTGAGACTTTTCGGAGATTTGCCAAGAATTGAATCCTTAAAAGGGAAAGAATCTTAATTTCTTCTGATGGTGAACTGGAAGAACAATTGGAACTTCTTGAAAAGGAACTCCAAGTGCTTGAGAACTCTGATTCTGTAGAACTGGAAAAACTAAATCCAAAAGATAAAACCCTTAGCTTTTTTTTAGATGATACAACATTAACAGAGTGGAAAGCTGCTGTGGTTAATGAAAACGGTGAATTCCAACTTCAAATGAACGCCTGGAAGGTGAAAAGATGCTAACATACTCAATTCAGCCGAGCGACTGGGTTGAATTCACCCGTTGCATCTCACCGTAGTTTTGGCTAGATTAGATTTACATTGCCGGGGTGGGGAATCGCCCTATCCGGATGATATTCTAGCATTAAACAGTAGAATATGGAAAAAGTCATAAGGATACTCTTCTGTATGGCCATTTTGATCGGCGCTGCCTGTTGCGAGGAGGAAAAGGAAGTTTGTGATGAAGGTGTGCCTGCCAAATTATTTTATTTACCCAACTGTGCAACGATAAATGGGATGATCACTTTGGAAGGGAGCCATAAAGTCTTTGTTTTTCAACACCAAATTGACGAAGAATTTCAGAAATCGGAAATCGATGTTTGTGTTGCATATGAAGTTGAGGAGGAATCTAAAATATTGACGGCCGATTGTACACAAGCCGAGGTCATCATCATTACTTCCCTCCAAATGAGATAAATGCAGTTTTAAAAAAGTTATGATCAGAACCGACAGGAACAATAGTATAGTCCAATAATAGAGATGGCGTTCCTGATACAAACAACATCCTGAACAACAGTAAAAATCACAACTATGGCTCATACAAATCAAAAAATAACACCTTGCCTTTGGCTTGAGACAACAGACGCAAAAGCAGTGGTAGATTATTACCTTTCTATTTTTAAGGACGGTGCCATGAAGGAGCACCACCAATATGAAAATCCACCGGAAGTAGGTGGCGGGCACTTTGAAACAGCCATCATACACATTGCCGGTATGGAGTTAAGCATTCTGGCAGCGGGTCCGTTTTTCAAATTCAATGAGTCTGTTTCTTTTGTCATCAATACAAAAGACCAGGCAGAAACGGATTATTACTGGGAAGCACTCACAGCCAATGGTGGAGAAGAAGGTGCATGCGGTTGGTGCAAAGACAAATATGGTTTGTCGTGGCAGGTTGTCCCCATTGAGTATTTCGAACTCATTAACAACGAAGACCCCAAAGTAAGAGAAAAGGCCATGAAGAATACATTCAAACAAAAGAAGATCATACTTTCAGAACTTAGGTAGCCATGCAAACTGAGTGTAAACATTCACAACCTTACCGGAAGGTAAAACCTCACCATGGCTTGTCCCCTGACAAGCCATGACATCTCAATTTATTCTTAAGTTCTTAAAGGTCTGTCAGGAGACAGACCTGGGGAAGGGGCATGGGCGACCAATCTGCAACAAATCACGTAAACGAAGTGATCCCATTAAAGGGTCAACTTGTTGAACCCTTCGTACTTATTTCTCTTCGATCAAGTTATTCGAGACGGATCAATATCTTTTTAGAGAATTGTAGATCAGAAGAAATCATAAATAAACTGATGTAAAATTCATCTGTGAATTCGTGGCTTTGAAAAACTCTCAATATGTTTAAGCCTAACCCAGATCTGTGTCTTCACCAACCGGATAACTGGCCCTGTTCTCCCTCACCATGGCTTGTCCCCTGACAAGCCATGATATCTCTATTGATTCTTAAGTTCTTAATGTCTGTCAGGGGACAGACCTGGGGGAGGGGCCATGGAGAACGCCAGCTTATGAAAGAGAAGTTTGATAAAAAGTGAAAAACCATCTCCCGAAACAAGAACTTTATAGTGCGACTTGGAGTTTAATGCTTTAATTACCATTTTCTATATTTTTGATTAACACTTAACTTATTAATTCAACATGAACCGAGTTCAATACCTATTTATTTTTGCCCTCATTGGGGTGTTTGCACTATCGAATAAGTTGCAGGCACAAGACAAAGTGCAGCCTAGTCAAAAAGCTAGCGTGAGCCAGTTTATTGGAAACGATACACAAATCACTTTTACCTATAGCCGACCAGGTGTAAAGGGTCGAAAAATTTACGGTGCAATTGTTCCATTTGGGATGGAGCCTGGTAATAAGTACTCAAATAATAAACCATTTCCCTGGAGAGCAGGTGCAAATGCCAATACTACCATTGAAGTAACCAATGATGTATTAGTTGAAGGAAAAGCCTTGCCTAAAGGGAAGTATAGTATCCATACCATTCCCGGAGAGAAAGAATGGGTGGTGATCTTCAATACAGTCAACGATGCCTGGGGAAGCTACACCTATGATGAGAGCAAGGATG
>JAHCMM010000029.1 GCA_019192515.1 Cyclobacteriaceae bacterium SS2 | reverse complement strand
AGGACCTGTCAAACAAGATTCTGGCAAATGTGGCAAATGTTTCTGAAGATTATGTAGGCCAGTATTTCAAGATGCTGACTGGCATAAATCCGCAGGACTATATTGAATACCAACGAATGGAGATGGCGGTAAACCTATTGAGAACCTCCAAGAAGAGTATCCGTGAAATTGGTAAAGATGTAGGATATAAAGACACTGCCTATTTCTGTCGCAGGTTCAAAATGATGTTTGGCATCCCTGCTGGAAAGATGCGAAGAAGAGAATCCCTAATGAACCTCTAATCTTTTTTAGCTTCTGATTTAGAAGACTTTAAAAAGTGCCCTAACTGGCTTAGAAGCAGACTAAGTACTGTGGTGATTATTTTTTCAATCAGAACGTTTTTGACACTTGGAGAAGTCTTGGCAATAACTTTCTCAGGCTTATTCTTTTTTTTACTTTTAGATTCCTGCTTGTCTTTCTTCGAAGATTTGATGGCCATGCCGATGGCAAAGGCCGCTATACCTACTATGGCAACACCTATCAGGATCCTTTTGGCCTGACCTTCGAAGGCGCTTGATACGCTTTCCAGCTCACCTTGTAATTGGGACTCTTTTTTGCCAAGAGAGCTTTTACGGGACTTCCAAATCTTAGAATGGTCATTGCTCATCGGTGTCAATGTTTTCGCTGATATTAATAAAAACAGATTCCAACCAGTTTTGTATGCGGTTGGTTCTCAGGAGTAAAAAAATTATGATTAAAAGGATTAAATAAACTCCCGCAACTATCAGATGCCCATAATATTCACTTTCCAGCAGCACATTCAGATAAGCTCCTGCTGCCAGTGAGAGGAATATAAATAGAAAGAAAGCGATGATCCCCAGAAACAAAAAAGCCAGCACATGAGCCAACAGTCTTGATACCTGGGCGATGATATCAAGCTTAAGCTTCTCGCCTTTGAGTCGAAGGTATTCCGTGAGCTTGTCAAGTAATTTGTTGATCAGGGACATATGCTACTTTTGGGTGACCGTTAATTTATGGAAAATATCACATTTTNATCGATATTGAATCCTTTATTTCTAACTCGTATGAGCTGATTTGGTTTAGTCCCTGTTTAATTCAGCTATCGCTAACCAGGCCATCAACCCCATCCCTATTTTTAAGGATGGTTCATCAATATCGAAGGTAGGTGTGTGTACGCCGGAGGTAATTCCTTTGGCCTCACTTCGGGTGCCCAGTCGATAAAAACAGGCGTCTACATGGTGTGAATAAAAGGCAAAATCCTCTCCCGCCAGCCAAAGATCAATGTCAATGACGTTATCATCGCCCAGGTACTGTTTGGCAGCATCGATGTTGAACTGGGTATATTCAGGTTCGTTTTTCAGGTGTGGATAGCCTTTCATGACGTTGAATTCACAGGATCCTCCCATGGCTTTGGCAATTCCCTCGGCCATATCAGTCATCAGTTTGTGAGCTTCTGCACGCCATTTTTCATCGTAAGTCCTGAAAGTCCCCTCCAGCTTTACCTCATTAGGGATCACATTGGTGGCACCATGTGCCTCCACTTTACCAAATGAAAGTACAGATGGGATTTTCGGGCTCGCTTTTCTACTCACAATCTGTTGTAATGCCACAATGATATGGCTGGTGATCACTACCGGGTCCACAAGGTTTTCCGGCATAGCTGCATGCCCCCCTTTGCCCTTTACCGTGACATAGATCTCATCGGCACTGGCCATATACATGCCCTTCTTGAAGCCTACTTTTCCGGATTCAATCAAAGGCATCACGTGTTGCCCAAGAATTTTTGCAGGTTTAGGGTTTTCGAGTATTCCTTCCTTGATCAGAAGAGAGGCGCCTCCAGGTAGTTTTTCTTCACCGGGTTGAAAAATCACCTTGACATTGCCTTTGAATTCGGATTGCAAATCCTTCAGTATCATGATCGCCCCCAACAAAGATGAAGTATGCACATCATGACCGCAGGCATGCATCACACCGTTGTTGGTAGATCGGTATGGCACCTGGTTGGCTTCCAGGATTGGCAGCGCATCAATATCTGCTCTGAGGGCAATCACTTTTTCTGACTGACCATTTCCTTTAAGCATGAAAGTGACGCCGGTTTTGGCTTTTCTTTCAATGACTTCAAATCCCATGGATTTCAGGGTGCTTTCTATAAAGTCAGCTGTTTTAAATTCTTCAAAGGAAAGCTCAGGATTAGCGTGAATGTGCCTCCTTATCTCGAGTACTTTGTCGTAGTATTTGTCAGAAAGAGATTTTATTCTGGTGATGATGTCACTCATAGTTTACGGCAATTCTTTCGGGTATGAGAAGGGCATAGGGGAATTCTTTTTTGAGAGATTGAAAAACCTTGTGCGCCTCCAGGCGATTGTGATATGATCCTACTTTGACTTTAAATGTGGGTTGGTTATAAGAGATTACAGGCTCCAGGTCCGGAAACATGAGCATAGAATGCTCCTGAGCTTCTCTGGCAGCTTCGTTGTCATTACCCGTATAAATCTGGATGGTAAATCCATCCACATATTTTTTTTCACTGTTTCGCTGGATAATGATTTTGTTGATGCTATCCAATTCTTCAGTGATAGACAAGTCTGCGGATGAGTATTGATTGGAAGACGATGAACCTGTTGTAGGAGTATTATCAGGCGACTTGGCAACTGCCGAAAGGTCCGGTCTGAGCCCACTTAGATCCTCCTGGTAATTGTCTGTGGAACTGGTAGAGACCACTGAGGTTTTACAGGCTGAAAGAAAGCCTGCCAGAAATACGATATAACCTATTCTATGATAACGCATTTGTTGTTCTTAATGTCTTCTTCAACAGTTTTGAACTTCACATCTTTTTTAATCGAACCATCAGCATACTGCACGTTCACTCTTTGGTTTCTGCTGGCAATTTTGATGGTCTTGGCAGGCTGTACCTTCTCTGCTGGCTGTCGGTTTGTAGGATGAGCTCTGTTAAGCAATGAGCCAGACTCTTCCTTGGATTCCTTATAGTTTCTCGCTGACTTCTGCTGACGAGCTTCCTGCACTTCATCTGCTTCTTTCACCGGGATCTGTGCCTTCATCAGGAAGGAAATACTTTCCTCATTCACCTTACCGATGAATGCCTTAAACAGCTCAAAACCTTCGAATTTATAGATGATCAGTGGATCTTTTTGCTCGTAAACCGCATTCTGTACAGACTGCTTCAGGTCATCCATATCTCTCAGATGTTCTTTCCATGTCTGATCGATAATATTCAGCGCGACCATTTTTTCCATTGACCGGATCATTTCACGACCTTCGGTAGTCACAGATTTTTCGAGTGGGGCTGCCACTCCGTACTGTTTCTTTCCATCTGTGAAAGGCACCAGGATATTTTCGACAGTAGCGCCCCGGTTTTTTTGGATCTGTTTCAGGATCGGAAGCGACTTCTGGATCACGGAATCATTTTTACGCTTGTAGTGGGCGAGCGCTTCGTTGTAGAGCCGTTCTGAAAGCTCGGCTGAGTCATATTTTTCCAGTTCTTCTGCTGTGATCTGGAAATCCATACCCAACACGCTGATCACATTGAGTTTCAGACTGTCGATGTCTAAAGATGCCTTGGCATTCAGCGTGATATCTTCACAGGAATCGTAGAGCATGTTCAGGATGTCGAGCTCAAGGCGCTCACCATAAAGGGCGTTTCTTCTTCGCTTATAGATGACTTCACGTTGTGAATTCATCACATCATCATACTCCAGCAGTCTTTTCCTGGTAGCAAAGTTGTTTTCCTCCACTTTCTTTTGAGCCCGCTCAATAGACTTGGTGATCATACTGTGTTGAATCACTTCACCTTCTTTGAGTCCCAGCCGGTCCATGATCTTGGCTACCCGCTGCGACATAAACATACGCATCAGGTTGTCCTCCAGAGAGACGAAAAACTGGGATGATCCCGGGTCCCCCTGACGTCCTGACCGCCCTCTAAGCTGCCTGTCTACCCTTCGTGATTCATGACGTTCTGTTCCAATAATGGCCAGTCCGCCGGCAGCTTTCGATTCAGGTGTCAGCTTGATATCCGTANCCCTACCTGCCATGTTGGTGGCGATGGTTACTGTACCTGGTTTTCCTGCTTCTGCTACTACATCTGCCTCTTTAGCATGTTGCTTGGCATTGAGGACCTGGTGGTTAATACTTTTTATCTGGAGCATACGGCTGAGCACCTCGGAGATCTCCACAGAGGTAGTACCCACAAGCACTGGCCTGCCCAGATTACGCATCTCTACGATCTCATCAACCACAGCGCTAAACTTTTCGCGAACCGTTTTATATACCTTGTCTTCGCTGTCTTTTCTGACGATAGGTCTGTTGGTAGGGATCACGACCACATCCAGCTTATAGATATCCCAGAATTCGCCCGCTTCAGTCTCTGCCGTACCGGTCATCCCACATAGCTTGTGGTACATCCTGAAATAGTTCTGTAAGGTGATGGTGGCATAAGTCTGTGTAGCATCCTCCACCTTTACATTCTCTTTCGCTTCTATCGCCTGGTGGAGACCATCAGAATATCGACGGCCTTCCATCACCCGCCCGGTCTGTTCATCTACGATCTTCACTTTTCCATCTACCACGATGTATTCAGTATCTTTTTCATAGAGGCAGTAGGCCCTGAGAAGCTGATTCACACTGTGGATTCGTTGTCCCTTTAGACTGTAATCCTGGATAACTTCTTCTTTTTTCAGGATCTTTTCACTGTCCTTCAGGTCTGCGCTCTCCAGTTTGGCTATTTCCGCACCTATATCCGGCAGAATGAAGAAGTTCGGGTCTTCACCTTCACCGGTGATTAAGTCAATACCTTTCTCTGTCAGGTCAATGCTATTATGCTTTTCATCAATGGTGAAGTAGAGCGGCTCATCAGCTTCAGGCATCATTTTCTGGTTGTCCTGAAGGTAGAAGTTCTCTGTCTTTTGAAGGATCTGACGCATCCCTGATTCAGAGAGGAACTTGATCAGCGGTTTGTTTTTAGGAAGCCCTCGATATGCCCTGAATAATGGCAGGCCTGCCTCAGTCTCATTACCTTCCTTAATGAGTGATTTTGCCTTATTCAAATAATCGGCAATCAGTTTGCGCTGTGCGTCAACCAGTTTGGCAATCCTCGGTTTTAAATCGTAAAATTCATGTTCGTCTCCTTTTGGGATGGGCCCGGAGATGATCAATGGTGTACGGGCATCGTCCACAAGTACTGAGTCCACCTCATCTACCATGGCAAAGTGATGCTTTCGCTGCACAAGCTCATCCACGTTTCGGGCCATGTTGTCCCTGAGGTAGTCAAAGCCAAATTCGTTGTTGGTACCGTAGATGATATCGCACTGGTAAGCTTTTCGTCGATCTGGTGAGTTGGGCTGATGCTTGTCGATACAGTCCACTGTGAGTCCGTGGAACTCAAACAATGGTGCATTCCACTCGGAATCTCGCTTGGCCAGGTAGTCGTTTACTGTTACAATGTGGATACCGCGCCCTGCCAGGGCATTTAGATATGCCGGAAGTGTAGCGACCAGCGTTTTTCCTTCCCCGGTAGCCATCTCCGCAATTTTTCCCTGGTGAAGCACCACCCCTCCGATGAGCTGCACATCGTAATGGATCATGTTCCATTCGATCTGGTTACCAGCCGCAACCCACTTGTTGTGCCAGATGGCATCGTCTCCCTTGATTTCCACATTGGGTTTTTCCTGTGCCAGTTCCCGGTCTTGTGTGGTGGCAGTGACAGTGAGTTGCTTATTTTCAGCCAGCCGTCGGGCAGTCTCTTTTACCACGGCGAATGCCTGAGGGAGGATTTCCATCAATACGATTTCCAGCTCATCGTCACGTTTTTCTTCAAGTTTGTCTATCTGGCCAAAGAGCTCCTCTTTTTCATGGATATCAAGGTCCGGCTGGTCCTCTATCTTTTGATGGAGTTGTGCCAGCTCATCATCTATATGTTTTAGTTTCTCAGCTATTACCCCCTTGAGCTCTGCGGTCTTGCCCCGCAAATCTTCATCAGAGATTCCTGATAACTTTTCAAACTCAGTATTTATCTTCCCTACATAAGGGCTTAGCTCTTTTAGATCCCGCTCAGACTTCGTACCAAATAGCTTGGCAATCCCTTTACTAACAAATTCAAACATGCTTTTTATTTAAAGCCTAAAGTTATACCAGATTCTTTCAATCAACTGTTTCGTATACGCCTTCAAAGACTTTTTTCACTGGTCCTGCAAGGTAAATATTTCTGAATTCATGTGGTGAGGTCTGCTCGAAAGAAACTTGTAACTCCCCACCTGAAGTGAAAATACTCACCGGACTTTTATACCCCCTGATGGTGGCAGCCAATGCACTGGCAGTGACACCCGTGCCACAGGAGAGCGTTTCGTTTTCTACCCCTCTTTCATATGTCCTTACGGCAATGCTGTCGTCACGAAGCTCAACAAAGTTTACATTAGTGCCTCCCGGAGCGAATCTTTGGTCATAGCGTACACTTCTACCTTCCTGGATGACGTCCAGAGCATTCAAATCTTTTACAAACCTGATATAATGTGGGGACCCAGTATCAATAAAGAGGTCATCATCATATTGGCTGACCTCCGTAACATCATGCAGGCTGAAGTGGATCATTCCAGGATCGTCAAAATGCGCATCGTGGGGTCCATCGGTAGAGGTGAAGTGCGTTTTATTGCCTGCGAGATTTAACTGGTGGGCGAATGATACAGCACATCGGCTTCCATTACCACACAGGCTTTGGCTTCCATCCGGATTGAAAAAGACCATCCTGAAGTCCAGCTCTTCATCATGCTCTATCAGGATCAGGCCATCCGCGCCAATGCCAAACTTCCTGTCACACATCCGTGTGATAAGCGCAGTGTTATCTGCAGGGAATAGTTTGTCCCTGTTGTCAATCAGGATAAAGTCGTTCCCCGTACCCTGATATTTTTGGAAGCTGATCTTCATAATCCAATAAATCTAATGCTTTCAAATAAACCGATCATCGCGCAGTAATCAGACTGTTTAACGGCTTTTTACCATTTCGGTTTTCAAACAAAAAGCCATCAACGGGAGGCTGATGGCTTATTAATTTCGTGAGTAAGATCTTAAAGATGTTCTTTGATCCTAGCAGCTTTACCTTTTCTGCCTCGCAGGTAAAATAACCTTGCTCTTCTTACTTTACCTTTTCTCAGAACTTCAATCTTGTCGATCTGTGGTGAAAGGATTGGGAAAACCCTCTCTACACCAACGCCACTGGAAATCTTTCTTACAGTGAATGTCTCACCATTAGAATTTTGATTTCTGATCTGGATTACGGTACCCTGGAACTGCTGAATCCTTTCCTTGTTTCCCTCTTTAATTTTGTAGTGTACGTTGATCGTATCACCTGCTGAAAAAGTAGGAAACTTTTCTTTTGTAGCCTTTAAATCTTCTTCGACTAATTGAAGCAATTCATTTTTCATATCTATACTCTTCTGTGAGTGTTTTCAAAAAGGAGTGCAAATATAAAGAAATGATTGATAGAATGTACCTATGGAAAGAAATTTATTACAGGGGAATTATTATTGGTTTTTTAAATCAAGTCTACTGGTTTTATTTTGGAGTTAAGCCTAATATTGAGGAGATGGTATTAAATGTATTAAAGTAAACCTGATGAAAGGTTTGTACGTGTTTCTAATGCTGCTGGGATGCAACCTGGCCTTAGCTCAGGTAGATTTCGAAAACCGGATCCGCTCAAAGGTTGATTGTGAAGATATTTCATACACAGCTCTATCCTTGATTCCTGAATTTTATTATAAAAATCAGAAAGACTCTATTATTCACTTTATCCGGTATTGGGAAGAAAAGTGTGGAGAATCCCATTTCTCAAAAGAGATAAGGGTATTGTATGAAATAGATCGGGAAGTATTTGATGAAAAAGAAATCGATTTACAGTTTTTTCAACATCTATTGGATCAAGTGGATTATATCGATTATATGGTTTTTTTGGACTCTAATAGCCAGGTCGTTAACATACTTTCTGGAGCAGAAAAGAGCGAATATTATCAAATTAGTGAGTTTCATTTGTTTACAAGCCTTTGGGCCCAGGAGATTCTGGATAAGCATGACTTCACAGCCTGTTCAGACAAACGAGATATTTTGCTTGCATATGCAGGTAGAGTGGATGAGTTTTTTGAATCAGTTGGAAACAACGCATGTGAAACTATCCTAAATGGATTTTACATTTCAGAGGTGTCGAGACTCAAAAGTCTTGGTGAGGGAGAGTTTGGTGTGCTTACGGGGATCTGGAAACCCTTTAACAATGCAGCAGCTTTGGGAGTGCATCCCTCTTTAGGTTTTTATTTTGGTCATCAAAAAGGGAAAGTACTTTTTGATATCACCATGCTCATGAGGTTTGTAAAAAGCCCTTCTTCATATACAGTCGTTTATGAAGACAGTCTTATCTCAACCAGACATTTTTTTGGAGGCTATATTGGGCTGGACGTGGGTTATGAACTTTTACGGACCCCTTCCACCAGAGTCTATTTACTCGGGGGTATTGGCTATGATGGGTTTGAAGCTCTGGAGTCAGATCCTGATGTAGACGATGAGCCCTCCAGGTCCATTGGTTCGCTAAATCTCAATACGGGTCTTGGAGGTAAGTGGTTCTTAAATGATAGTATGGGTTACCTGGGTTTGGAGCTCAGGTACAATTTTGTCAACTATAATAACCCCGGGGGGACGGATTTTACAGGAAATGCCCTCTCAGTCAGGCTTTTGGTAGGGATATTAGGCAACTACACTAAGCAGACGGGCTTAAGAAGCCTCAGACACGAATGAAAAAGATAACAATAGCTTTAATACCGATATTGTTTGTATCCTGTAGCTGGTATGGTACACATGGGAGGATTTATCAAAACAACCGAGTCAGCGGGAAAGTCATTCTCATGTTTCATAACCGGATTTCAAATGGATTTGAAGATCACCACAATATGCTTGTTGGCGAGGTTTTGGACAACCTGGAAGAGAAAAATCTGTTAAACATTGAATATTTGGATCGTCAGTACAATGCTTTAACATTCAAACGGTCGCCTTATTTTGCTGAATACAAACAAGTTGCTGCCGGATACCTGTTTGTCACAGCCTATTCCCCCAATTTCAGTGACGTAGACCTGAAGATGGAATTATATGATTCCAATTTTAATTTGGTTTTAACAGCACACCACAACACGTTTTGGGGAAATTCATATTTCTTTCCTCCGTATATCGCGAGAACAATAAAAGATGCAGCCAGAGGGGCTGTTAAAGCATTCGACAGAAAATTGATTAAGCTGAACCACTAGAGGTTTTTGATTCTCTCTGACGTAAAACCCCTGCTATAAACACTCCAGCCGTACCAAACATGATCAGACTATACACCGCCGGGGCGAAAGCATATTGGCTATTGGCAAGCAATACTGTAGCAATGGTGATGGCCATTGTACCGTTTTGAATGCCTGATTCGATGGAGATGGTAATGGCTTGTTTGAAATCGAGCTTCATGATTTTGGAAGTGATATACCCTATACCCATTGTGGCCACATTTAATGCCAGTGCGATGATCCCTGCTTCATGAAAATATCGGAGCATATTGTCTCTTTCTTTAATCACGATTCCGATGATTACCAGGGCCAGCACAATGGCTGAGGCAATCCTTACAGGTCTGGCCATTCGGAGTGCAAAATCCATCTTATAATGACGAATGATCATACCGATGATCACAGGGATCACAGCGATGACAAATATCTGGATGATGGTTTGTACTACATTTAGCTTCACTACCGTGTCGTCCCCCACAAATGTGACCAGGCCCAGGTTGACAATAAAAGGAATGGTGACAACCGTGATCATACTACTGGTAGCTGTGAGACTAACTGACAGGGCAGTGTCTCCTTTGGCCAGATGTGCAATGAGGTTGGAAGTGGGACCACCTGGGCAAGCCGCCAGGATGATGATTCCTACAGCGACCACCGGATCAACGGGAAGCAGAAACGCAAGCCCAAAGCCGATCAGCGGTAGCAATATCAATTGGTTCACCAATCCTGTAAAAATGGCTTTTGGTCGGGTGAAGATCCTTTGAAAGTCTGCAGGGATAAGACTAAGTCCCATACCTAACATGATGATAATGAGGGAAATGGCAAGAATAATAGCCGAAACTGAATCCATGGGTTAAGGTAAAGTTGGTTACTCAATAATAATCATAAGTTTTGATTTGTTTGATGAGTTGATGATACAAAACGCTTAATATGATTGGATAAGTGGTTCCGGAAATTTATTTCCACATGGTTTCTCCCTCTACCAGGTATTTTTCTTTGATTAGCTTTTCGTTTAGCTCTATTCCAAAACCAGGTCTGTCACTGAGCTGAATATGTCCATTTTTGATTACCGGTTTATCATATCCGAGAACTTCAGGATCACCGTTGATGCCATTTCCATTTCTATTGATTGGATTAGAGATAAAAGCCTCATGAGCAACAAACTCTCTGACAGAAGCGGCAAAATTCGCGGAAGCGATGGTAGCAATTGGGCCTGCCACATTGTGTGTGCAGACAGGTATATAATAGAGCTCAGCCAGATCTGCGATTTTTTTGGCTTCCAGAAGTCCCCCAGCCATTGAAACATCTATTTCTATCAGGTTGAGCCCCTGGTTAACGATGAAGGGACGAAAATCATCCCGCGTATATAGGTTTTCTCCGGTGAGGATCGGTACAGGTGACTGTTCGGTTAGCTTTACCCATTGCTCATTGTATGCGATTGGTAATGGGTCTTCCATCCAGATAGGTTTGACATGTGCCACGGCACGAGCCAACCGCAAAGCACTGTCGAAATCAAATTCCCAGTGACAATGCACAGCAATATCAAATTCGGGACCCAGAGCTTCTCTCATATTGCTAAAGCCCTGTGCGTTTCTTTTTACCTCGGGGTTGGAAAGTCGCCTGTTGTCTAACTGGTTCCATTGTTGATCTCTGAGAATATTTGTTTTGCAGGCCGTCCAGCCCTGATTATGCATCAATTCTGCAAATTCTGAGCATGATGCGGTGCTTAGCATTTCACGTGGCCCTGACGAGGCATATGCGCGTACCTCACTGACATGACTTCCTCCGCCAAGTATTTTATGGACGGGTTGTTCGGTGATTTTTCCGATCAGGTCCCACATGGCAAACTCTACACCAGTAATGGCATGTGTAGCCACACCATGATTTCCACCATAATAAGATGTGCGGGTACTCATCTTGAATATAAGATATTCTAGATCCAGTGGATCTTGTCCGACAAGGATTGGTTTGCATACATGCTGAATAATGTCTTTGGCACCGTATCCATTTTCATCGTGGTGACATTCACCTATCCCAACTAGGTCGGCATCCGTAGTGATCTTTACAAGAGGACTGACCCGGAAACCAATCTTTGTAAGTATACACTGGACATCTGTGATCCTCACTTTTCTGGCAAGTGGATTTGCTAGCAGTTCATAATAGGGCGAAAAGGCAAGTGCCGGGATGGTCATTGCCAGATCACGAACAAATTTTCTTCTTTTCATTTTTGGGGAGTTAGGTTCTATTAAAGATAAGGAATTCAGGATGCCAATGAAAGGTGTGATTGAAAGGAAGCTATTTGCTAAATTTACTTACAACTAACCTGGATCACTATGTACTACAGCTACCCTTCCGCTCATCAAGCTCTGATAGTGTTGATTTTTCTTTTAATCGTGAGTTGTACCCCAACAAAAGATGAGCATGGTGCTGAGGTAATGGCCTTTGTAGGAGCCAAAATCATTGATGGAACAGGTGCCGATCCCATTGAGGAAGGTGTGATACTGGTCTCTGAAGGTAAAATTCTGGAAGTGGGCACTCAGAAGGAAGTCGAGATACCTGGGCGAGCTCAACTCGTGGATGTAAAAGGGAAAGTCATCATGCCAGGGATCATCAATGCACACGGGCATGTAGGAATAGCGGATGGACTGAAAAGTGGTTATAGCCGGGAGAATGTGATCAGGGATCTTGAGGTAAATGCACGCTATGGAGTGACAACAGTTGTCTCTTTGGGTAATGATGAAGAACCATCATCGGAGATTCAAAGCGCTCAAGAGGTACCAACCTTAGACAGATCAAGGTTGTTTGTGGCTGGCGAGGTTGTAACAGGGGAAACACCCGGGGAGGTAAAGGCAGCCATCGATCGAAATGTAGAGATGGGGGTGGATTTTATTAAGATCAGGGTGGATGACAATCTGGGAACTTCCAAGAAGATGCCGGAAGAGATATATAAAACAGTGATTGATTACTCCCATGATCTTGGATATCGTGTGGCTTCTCATATTTTTTACCTGGGGGATGCCAGGGCATTGCTGAAGGCTGGTACAGATTATATAGCTCATAGTGTGCGGGACCGGTCTGTTGACCAAGAGTTTATTGACCTGATGAATGAGACGGAAGTTTATTATTGTCCGACGTTGATGCGAGAGGTATCTACCTTTGTTTTTGGAACTGAACCGGGTTATTTCAACGATCCTTTTTTTACAAGGGAGGTGGATTCAGTAACTATTGCTCAGTTGAGGGATCCTGTCCGGATGACGGGAATCGCGACAAGCCCTTCGGCTAAAGCATACCGGGTGGCCCTGGACACGGCGATGGTTAATTTAAAAAAGCTTGCAGACGGAGGCGTAACCATCGTAATGGGTACTGACAGCGGTGTGGCAGGTCGCTTTCCGGGCTATTTCGAACATCTGGAAATGGAGATGATGGTGGAAGCGGGTATGACACCTATGCAGGTGATTGTAGCATCAACTGGTGGATCGGCTAAAGCCTTAAAGCTTGAAGGTCTGGGGTCACTTGAAGCCGGAAATTGGGCTGATTTTATGGTATTGGATAAAGACCCATTGGTAGATATTAAAAATACCCGGAGAATTTCTTCCGTGTGGATAGCAGGAAATAAAATTGAAGGTTCAGCTGCTCCCTAATCGTTTCAAAACCTCTTCACCTCTTGGAGACAGCTTGTAGCCCACTGGCAGACTGATGGTCAGACCCATGCTTTTGAGTTTTCGGATACTGGGTTTCAACCACATTTTATCATAGCCCAGGTCTTTAGCCAGGTCAACTGCCCTTTTCCCAGCATTATCATTGATTGAGCTGAGAACCTTTAATGTCCAGTCTTTGATAACTCCAGCTGAATCCAGCCTCTTAAGCTTGTCTTTGATCTTGATAAATTCTTCTTCTGAAATCTTGCTTGTTTCCCGGAGGACGATTCTTGGGTCATCACCAATTAATTTAAAAGTGATTTTGTAGAGCTCTCCTTCACTTTTTGCAGAGAGCTCTTTGTGGAGCTCCTGCCGCGATTGATAGCCTGCCGCTTTTATTTCATGATCAGTGATAGAGGAATAATCAATTTGTTGTACCTCAATGATCTTGAGTTGGCCAATGGGCGTGATGAGCGTGCCATCCGTTTTTACTGTAGGTTTTTTCCACTTTCTAAAGGCGGTATTGACCGTGCCGTCTGCGATCTGAGCTAGATATTTTTGTTTGAATAGCATTATTTAAACCTTTAAATCATTCAACAAGAATCAAACCACGCTCGGCACATCATTTTTGCTCACATCCATGTCCTCAGTGATCTCAGAAGCTCTTTCGTGGTCTTCTTGGTCCGCATTAAGTCCTTCCTGTCCATTACCTCTTGTTGGATTAAAAGTCAGAGCAGTATATAATGGGAAATGGTCTGAGCCTATGGATGGAAGTCGCTCCAGTTTCTTCAAAGTAAAATGATGGCTGTGAAAAATATGATCGAGTGGCCAACGGAGCAGCGGGTAGTCGGCGTGGAAAGTGTTGAACATGCCTCTTCCCACTCTGGGATCAAGCAGGCCACTGATTTTTCGGAACAGCCGGGTGGTAGAAGACCAGGCCACATCATTCAGGTCGCCGGTAACTACAACAGGCTGGTTGGTTTCTGCTACACTTTTAGCCACAATGATCAATTCGGCATCTCGCTCAGCGGATTCCTCATTTTCAGTGGGACTGGGTGGAGCCGGATGAACAAAATGCATGCGGATCAAGTGACCATTTGGTAGTTCTACAGAGGCATGGATGGAGGGGACGTCATCTTCTACCAGGAAGGAGATTTCTCCATTTAGAAGCGGTAATCGGGAATAGACATGCATTCCATACAGATTGTCTAATGGACATTTGATGCAGTGAGGCATGTCCCGCTCCAATACGGTAAGCTGATCTTCCCACCAATGGTTTGACTCAAGTGTAACCAGGATGTCAGGTTTGTGTTTTTGAACCAAACTGATCAGGCCTTCCGAGTTTCT
The DNA here is from genome assembly GCA_019192515.1 of Cyclobacteriaceae bacterium SS2. Taxonomy (GTDB): domain Bacteria; phylum Bacteroidota; class Bacteroidia; order Cytophagales; family Cyclobacteriaceae; genus UBA7330. The sequence continues at coordinate 1,485 of JAHCMM010000029.1, read as the reverse complement.
GTTTGGAGTCAATACATTCGAAGTAATGAGACTCAGCTGAGCTTTTTTGTCATCATGTTTTGCTGCCAAAACCTCGACTGGCCAGAGAGGAGTGTAGGGTATGATCCACCAGCATTGCCAAACAAAACTCAGGGATGCTAATCCAATGAGCGTCAGGGAAAGCGGGTTATTTAAATCCATCAGCAGGAGCATAGCCAACAAAAGGAGTGCAGCTAGCAGTGAGATCTGTAGCCTCGGGAAGTCCATACCGCGAAAGATCCAATGCGGATTTTGGGATAAAGGGAGGAGTGTGGCCAGTGCCACCAAAGAAGTACAGCAAATGAAAAGGGTATTCACAATGCTGGTAAAGGTAACTACTGGACCTTTGATGAATTGCTATTTATCCCTTATTGCTTGTTTTTCCAGTCTTTGAAGTCAACGCTCATACAATGGCCGCAAGGCCTGTAACCCAGAGAAACAGCTTCTTGGAGATTTTTAAAAAACACCCGGTTTCGGCGGTGCATTCGCATACCCAATTTACAGGATAAGGTTCCATAGATTTTGAGTCTGCTATTGCCACCCAATACTACAGATCCATTTCTGATCTTTTGATGCAGCTCAAAAGCATCAATATTACTGTGTTGGATCATTTGGTATCCGTCCTGGCCCGATATTATGTTGTCTGAACTTCATAGGCATTAATCCTGGATGCTTCCCAGCCTATGATGGCAGTTTTTCTGGTTGGGCCCCACATGTATCCACCGAAAACCCCAGAGGCCTGGATTACTCTGTGGCAAGGTATCAGGTAAGCGATTGGGTTACTTCCAATAGCTGTGCCTACAGCTCTTGATGCGCCAGGCTGATGGATTGATTTCGCTATATTTCCATAAGTGGATAGTCTTCCCATGGGTATTTTGAGTAAAGCTTCCCAAACTTTGAGCTGAAATTCTGTTCCTTTAAGGTGAAGCTTTATTTTGTCCAACCTGCCCCAATCTTCATGATATATTTTCAACGCATTTTGTTGAATTTCATCTGATTGAAGATTAAATGTTGATCTGGGAAACCGGTTGGTTAACTCTGCAAATGCTTTTTCATCCTCGTCCGAAAAGCCCATATAACAGATTCCCTTGTGAGTAGACGCTACCAGTATCCTGCCAAAGGGACTCTCTGAAAAACTGTAGTGGATCGTCAGGTTTGCACCCTTGTTTTTATATTCACCAGGAGTCATTCCTTCGATCTTAACAAACATATCATGCAACCGCCCGGTACCTGAAAGTCCTGTTTTATAGGCTGTATCAAATAAAGATGAAGGACTGTTTTCCAATAGCCGTTTGGCATTTTGAACACTGATAAATTGTAAAAATTTTTTGGGGCTCACGCCAGCCCAATCAGAAAACAGTCTTTGGAAATGAAAGGGGCTCAGATGTACTTTGCTGGCTACCTCTTCCAGGGAAGGCTGTTTAGCAAAATTTCGTTGGATGTATTCTATAGCCTCTGTGATCCGCT
>JAHCMM010000280.1 GCA_019192515.1 Cyclobacteriaceae bacterium SS2 | reverse complement strand
CAGAATAGCCATCTTATTCTTCCAATAGAGAAAGATAGAGAAAGAGTAAAAACACTACCTATAAGGGCTATCAGACCATAAAGAAAATGATTTAGCTCTTCATTAGTTAAATACACCCATTGTGAAACAACAAATAAAAATGACATCGGAATCAGAAATTTTGGTGATGAAATCTTTGATTCGTTTGATGGATTTAATACATAGGATGAAATTATATCTCCAATGACCGCATAAACAAAGAAATTTAGCACATCTTGAAAGACATTTATTTTTAAATAATGTCCAGTATGGTACATCAATATGGCCAGTAAGAAGATTAACCACTTCTTATCCTTAAATAGTTTAATGAAAAGAAAATATGTGATTGATATATTGAATAGGGCGTAAATAAACCAGAAATGGTCTATTTCTCTCGGGGCTATGAATATATACAGGTAATCTTCAATACTTCTATTAGAGTTTAGGTGGCTAGACAAATATATTTGAATAGAAACCTGAATAAATGTCCAAACAAGATATGGATAGAGTAGTGTGCTGAACTTAGCATTCAGAAATTGCTTGAATTTTCTTTTTTCTATACTCTTTCGCAAGAAGAAACCCGACAGGATAAAGAATAAGGGCATTCTGAAGCTATAGGTTATTGTTGAAGCAGCTTCATAATAAGATCCTATGTCTATTCCAGCCCTGGATAGTCCTATTACAATATGCCTGAATACTACAAGAATAATGGCAATACCTTTGGCCATATCTATCCATTCAAGTCGGCTTTTTGCCAGACTATCTATGCCTAAAAGTGTGGTAGATAATGTCTTAATTTTCACTTAAAAATAATTTGGATAAAAGTAGATTGTAGACTCGATATTTTTTATCTTGGCTAGTCCCGGTCTATTTATGCTTGCTTATGTATGTAAATCTAAGGGTACTTAGTTTCGCCATATTTACATGTGTTGGAATTTACTCTCATAGTAATAATCTGAGTATTTCCAATGTAACAACTACAAACAAGGACGAAACTAACAATCTAGTATCAATTGAATTTGATACTAGTTGGGAAAATTCATTTCGTGATGCAATTAATTACGATGCTGTTTGGATATTTATAAAATATCGGGTACCTCTTTCAAGTGGGGGAGATAATACCTGGCGTCATGTCATACTTAATGGTACCGGACATGTCATTCCGTCTGGTTTTGAATTAAGCTTAGCCTCAGATCTTGTTGGGGGGTTTCTTCAAAGAGATGCAGTGGGTTCAGGAGATGTTGATCTTAGCCCTGTTAGCCTAAGGTGGGATTACGGAGCTCAGGACGAAAGCCTGGGAAACGCCATCGATGATGATGTTGTAGAGGTTAGTGTCTTTGGGATTGAAATGGTCTATATTCCTGAAAGTTCATTTTTTGTAGGTTCAGGCACCACAAGTGATGTGGGTAGCTTTACCAATGGTTCATGGGTATCTGGAAATCCTATACCATTATCCATTACTTCAGAAGGAGATTTAGTTGTGAGCCAATCATCGGGCAATCTTTTTGCAGTCAACAGTACTTTCCCCATCTGGGAAATTTGTTCTGGATGCACGTTAGCCGACAATAGTTCGGATACTGGATTTCCAAAAGGATTTCACGACTTCTACACGATGAAGTATGAAACCACTCAGGGTCAATATGCAGATTTTTTGAACTTTATTACAAGCACTCAGGCAACAAACAGATTTCAGGGAATGAATGGTTCAAGTAGATATACGATATCTGGAACTCACCCGAACTTCTCATCATCAACTCCACATCGACCTGTTAATTTTCTAAGCTGGATGGATGCGATGGCCTTTGCTGACTGGGCTTGTCTCAGACCTATGACCGAACTTGAGTTTGAAAAGATGTCCCGTGGAGATCAAACTCCGGTGTCTGGAGAAAATGCAACAGGTACCAGTTTGTATAATTCCGCTGACTCGAGAGACTTAGTTTCTGATGGAACAATCGCAGAATCAACTTCAGGAAATGTGTTGTTGGGTGACAGCATTGATGGACCTTTAAGATCTGGTTGGCCAGGTTTTATTAGTCTTGTAACTCCCGGTGCGGGTACCAGAGAGGATGCAGGTGCCAGTTATTACGGTGTCATGGATTTAAGTGGAAATCTTTGGGAAATGTGTGTTTCTATTCACGATGATGCTACTGGTTTTACCGGTAGCCACGGAAATGGGGCCTTGAATACGCTTGGTTTCGCTGATAACGTGGATTGGCCAGGATATGTAGTTTCCGGAGTTACGGGTGCCGGGGGAGCTGGAAGGAGAGGTGGAGGATTTAATAGTTTATCAGGTGCTGATATTAGGATTTCTAATAGAGCAAATGCAAGCATTGGGTCTTTTTCAGGTCTAAATCGTGATAAAAGGAATGGTTTTAGAGGAGTAAGAACTGCACAATGAAAACATACATAATCATTTTTATTGGTATTGGATGTCTTCTCTCGACATGGGTGTCAGAAGCTCAGGGGAAATTTTTTACAGGAGGTGGATCAGGTTATTCTTCAAGCTTAAGTTCAGCTGTTTTGCCGGTTGAGTTGCTGCATTTTAGTGCTGACGTAGAAGGGGATGACGTCGTTCTGAAGTGGGCAACAGCTACTGAGATAAATAATGATTTTTTCACAGCAGAACGATCAGGAGATGGAGTGGTATACGAATCAATAGGGGAGATACAAGGAAATGGAGATAGTGATGCCGTCATTCATTATGAGTTTATAGATCATCAGCCATTAGGTGGAATGTCTTACTACAGGTTGAAACAAACGGATTATGATGGGCAATTTGAATATTCGGAAATCAAACTTGTAATAGTTGAATCAACAGGGAACTCTTTAATATTCCCAAATCCGATTTCGGAAAACGATGGTGATTTAACTATTCAAGTCAATACAGATGAACCTCAGCTTCTTTATGTTTTGATTTACGATTCTAAGGGTATAGAGATTTATAGATTGACAGAGAAGACAATTTCAGGATTGAATCAATTTGAAGTTTCTCTTCATGGATATAGACCTAATATTTATTTTATGAATATCGTAAATACTATTGGTCAGTCATTTGGAGCTTACAAGATTATTAGAAAATAGAGTCTTTTTAAACGGTTACTTTACTAGGTGACATATAGGGTTTATTCCTTTTGCCATGCAATACCCTCCCAATAAAAGTGTACCTAACTAAATACCGATAAGTAACCAACGCGATAGCAATGGTTACAGTATTTATCAGTAGAAATCGAAATTCAACAGGCACACTAGAACCAATCAACAATATTTGCATCCAGGCTACAATGGGCATATGAATCAAGTAAAGCCAATATGATGAGTCTGAAATAAACCTCAAGGGTTTGTTTTCATTGGAAAATGCCAACAGAAAAAGGCCAAGAAACCCAATCACTAAAGTCCATGTCTGTGCGGAAATCAGTAGTTTAAGAAGAATATCTGGTAATGTGTATTGGCCATTGGTTGAAAGATAAAACACCATCAAAGAAAGAACGAATCCAACTGTTAGATTAAGCTTTACTCTTGTCTTATAAAGATCAAGGTAGTCAACTTGCTTGTGAAGCAACCAGCCGTATCCAAAAAATAGACCATAATAAAGTAACCTGTTCCATTGAGGAAACAGGCCGGTATATGCATCTACTAATAGCGTTTCAAAGGTTAAGAGAATCCCAAAATTGATCATGATAATGATCCAAATACTTCTGGGGTTCTTGATGGTTGAAACAAACCAACGATCAATAAATGCTTTGATCTCAATAACCTTTTGATTATTTCTAAAATTTAGAAACAGCATCATGACAGTATACATCATCATCAGGTAGTAGAGAAACCATAGATGTGCCATCCCATTCCAGCTGGTGAAGGATGTTCTCATAGACGATATAAAAAGGCTCCAGGAATTTATTTGTGTGGATGAAAATTCACGATAGTAAATAAAAGGAGTTATCGTAATTGGTACAAGTATTAGTACACATGCGACAAATGGAATTAAAACTCTTTTGATTCGATGAATAATAAATTTATCAGTGCCAATTCTTAACCATAATAATCGAGCAAAAAAACCTGCAATTAGGTAAAAGGATTCCATCCTAAAGCTGTGAATAAAAAAGTACAGGTAATCGTAGCCTATGGATTGATAATCCGGATCATGAGGCCATACTGGTTGTGGGTATGCTTTATAAGCAATGGTTGCATGCAAAAAAACCCCAAGAATCATAGCAATTGCTCTAAGGGCGTCTAAGCTATGAATTCTTGGGGTTTTTGACATCTTATCTAACCTAACCTATGACAGATTATCTTTTAACAAGCCTAAAAATCTTATCTTCCGTACCTGTTACTAATTTAAGAAGATAGACACCACTTTTCATATCAAGAGTTCTTGTATCGATAAACAACTCCATATGTCCAGGTGGAATGGTACCCAACTCCTGGAACAGAATAGATTTGCCTGAAAGATCCATTATTTGCATCGATACTGGATTTTCCTTGTTTACCTCAAAATCTATTTTCAACTCGTAATCAAATGGATTCGGATAGATCGCAACGTTATTGATTAAATCATCTGCTTCCAGCGTGTTCTCAATAATTACTTCAGAATTGCCTTCTGCAATACGAGCGCTTGATAGAGCTGGTACATATCCCTGAATAACCAAGGCATTCAAATAACCAAAAGTAGAAGTGCCAGAGACATTAGAAACTTCAAACGTAATTTCTCCGAAGGTATTAGGACTAAGGTTGTTAATCTGAACTGTCTCCGTTGTATTAGCATTTGCATCCAGATATACTGTTTGCCCCCCTGCGGTGTAAGCAGTTGTTCTGTTAGTTGCTGAGGAGGACCTGCTTCCGAAGAATATCAGGTTGTATTTGAAGTTAATGTTTAAGCCCTCAAGTTTAACCGGTACAGACTTAGCGTCTACATAATAGCATTCTTCAAGTACTTCGTCCGGGTAAATGCCCGAGTTGTTGCCCGTAACAGCTCCAAGCGTATTGAAATCGAAATTTGGCTCTCCTGTGAATACCATGTTTATTCCAGTATTACTGCCTGAATCATCTTTGAGGTTAGATACGGTGAAATCATAGCCAGCGATTGGTTCCTCGCTGGTGTTATTCCACAGGGCAGGAGTGCCGGGACTTGAATCAGTCGTCAGGTTGACGAAAATAGAATGATAAAGAGTAGAAGCGCCACGTACTTCAGTATACAACGAAACTCCCTCGTTATTAATTGCTCTTACTTTGTAATAGTAAGCAGTGTTGGCTGATAAACCTGTATTTTCAAATGACGTTACATTTGGACCAGTTGTGTGGATCAATACAAAGTTATTATTAGGTTCATATGACCTGTATATTTCAAAACCAGTCTCGTTAGAAGAATTGTCTGTCCAACTCAAACCAACCGAAGTTTTGGAAGAGGCGAATACCTGAAAATCAGACGGAGCACTTGGTAGACCATCATCTAAGTAACTGGTAATCACCATAGCATTGATGTAACCATATTGCGAACCTGATCCTGGTTGCATTGTTATCGTAATTGTCCCATTAGGTGCTGGCGGAATAGCTTTAATTTCCACCGTGTTGGAAGCATTATTGCCCGCATTCAAAGTAACCGTAGTGCCATTAATTTGGTAATCAGTTGGTCTTGCGTCACTTACTGATCCTCTACTGCCAAAGAATGTGAAGTTGTAAAGGCTGTCCTGACTCAAACCGCTTACTTCAACTGTTTGTGTTGTTTGAGTATAATAAGCAGTCCTTATTACATTATCAGGATAGACACCGGAATCATTAGTGGTATTGACACCCACGTTGTTAATACCTCCCCAACTATTGACTAAAGTCACTCTGATTGGTGTGGCACGATCAAATTCATCATTTAAAGCTATTGTAGACCCAGTGGAAGGTGATGAAAGCATCAGGTTATTCCATGGAGAAGGGCTAGACAAAGCAGTATTGGTAAAATTCAAATAATGTGAAATTGACAAATACTCCAGTACTTCAATCGAATAGTCCTTAGAGCTTGAGTTTCCATCTTCATCTGTGGCATGCACAGTGATCTGGTAAGACCCGATATCTTCTTTTTCTGTTTGTAGGGAAATGACACAATAACCAATTCCGTAATCATAAAAGGTGGCAAAGGAAGGGAGATTATCAACAGAAAATGTAATATCTTCTCCCTCAGCATCCTCAGCTACTACATAGATATCTAGATCTTCTCCACCAACCACATCCAGGATTTGGGACGCTTCAACTATTGAGGGAGGAGCATTGAGTGTTTCAATACTAATAACCGCAGTAGGAGCAGATTCCCCTATGTCGTTGTATGATGTTAAGTAGTAGAAGTATTCGGTATTCCCGATAAGCTCATCGTCAGAATAATTTCTCACAGCATGGCCTAAAGTATCCACAACATCGAAATCTACTCCATTTTCACTTCGGTAGATAATAAAGCCCTTGTCTTTCGGTGAACCATCTTCCCATGTAAGATCAATTTGCGAGCCGGATACAGCAACAGCTTCTAGATTTAATGGAGCTTCAGGAACAGTTCCTTCACTCAAATAATACTCGATAACCATTGCATTTAGGTAAGCATATGCACCGGTTGTCTTCTGAACATCCAGGGTAATTTCACCTCCAACCGCATCAATGTTATCTAATGTAACAGTGTTGGTTGTATTATTACCTCCATTAAGAGAAACAGTCTGTCCGTTGATGGTAAAACTCGTTGTACGTGTATCTGATGTTTGTCTACCGGAATAAAATGTAAATGCATATTTGTAATTGTCATCCAGATTCCTGAATACAATCTGATTTACGTTATTGTCCGAAAGAAAATAAAAAGATCGGGCAACATTGCTTGGATATAAACTAGAGCTCCAGGCGGTAGTATTACTACCAAAGCCATCATACTGAGGTCCCCAGGAATCGACAAGCTCCATTTCTATTCCACTTGAGTTTCCTTCTATATCATTGAGCTGGTAAGTGAGTCCGTTGACATTTGGTCGAGCATCAGTATTGTTCCATGGTGTGCCTTCATTGAATGATCCATCTCCTGGTCCATTAAAATTGACATAGACGTAATTGTAAGAATCTTTGTCATTAACTGTAAGCGAAATGGTTTTTGTATCAGATCCGGCTGGGGTCTGATCGTCTTCTGCCAACAATTCTATTTCATAAGTTCCTGCATCATAGAATCCTGGATTGAAGGTAAATGTTGCAGTGTTATCCTCATTGTCAAGAAATGTCGCAAAGCCAGGAAGATTGGTGACACTAAATGTTATTGGATCACCATCAAGGTCAGTAGCAGAAATTGTAAATTCCAGCGAATTTGTTTCATCCACTNCCGGATTTGTAAATGCCGCTATTTCCGGATCATAATTGTCATTTACTTCAAGTGTAAATGTTTCTACAGACTCCCCATCAAAAGAATCAGTAGCAGTGATCGTAAAATCATAAGTACCCTGATCTTCGAACGCCGGAGTGAAGGCGATGTTTGCAGTACCATCTCCATTATCTGAAAATGTTGTAAATGCTTCACCACTTGTAGGTGTAACACTATATGTCAACACAATTGGATTTGTATCCAAATCATTTGCTGTAATATCGAAATCATAAGGCACGGCATAGTTCATCGTGATGTCTACAATTTCATCAATCACAGGAAGATTATTGAGCGTTCCACCAGATGCTTCCACAAGAGTAGATGCTTCTCCACCGGCATTATAGGCTACAATTTTGTAATAATACGTTGTGTTAGGGAATAATCCTGTGTCCTCATAGGATGTGCTATCCTCTTCACTGGTATGTATTAATTTATAGTTTCCATTCGAAAGGGTAGATCTATAGATTTTGAATCCTTCTTCATTTGTACTGTTATCATCCCAGGACACCACAATCGAATTGGGACTGGAACCTGATACTTCTAAATTACTCACTGCTTCCGGTGGAGTAGGCAATGCCAATGTAGTTGCTGTAGGATTGCTTTGTACGGACATCATGATAGATCCGATTTCACTTTCGGTAAGTGCTCGACCAAATACGCGTAGATCATCAAAATATCCAGTGAAATTACCCACACTACCGTTGTATGCAAAACCACCGTTTACAGCACCTAAACCTGGATTATCCGAGTGGCTGTTCATTGTAGAGAATCCCACATTGTTGTCGAAAGCTTCTCTTACTCCATTGATATATAAGCTAAGATCATTATTATCAAAAATAACTGAGATATGATTCCACTCTGTCGAAGAGTATGGTGTGCTTATTACCTCCTGGCTGCTTGTACCGCCATTTCTGACAGAAACTATCAATTCGTCATTATCGATTGCAATGACCATTCCGTTAGTTCCGCCGCCTTCTTCAAGGATTAATTGATCAGAAGATGGGTCATTGGTTTTAACCCATAAGCTATAAGATCTTTCAGAAAACGCATCGTGAGGAAGGTTGCTTGACGCTGCGTAATGTACCCATCCGTTTCCTCCGGATAAATCAAGCGAATGGCTGCCTTGTTTTACTTCCGAGGAACTAAAGAGTACAGTCCCGTTTTCACTGGCAGTTTCCCCATTCACAGATATGTCAAGTAAATTATTATCAAATGTCCAGTGAGCACTTTCAGCGAAAGTATTGGATGCAAATTCTGATTCACCTGTCAAACCAATAGATCTTACTTTGTAATGGTATGTAGTTGAAGCCGTCAGTCCATTATCCGAATATGTTGTCACATCACTATCCGTGGTAAATACAATTTCATATGGTCCGTTTAGGTCTTCGGATCGATATACTTCAAAACCAGATTCATTGTCGCTATTATCTGTCCAGGAAATATCAATTTGATTATATGAAACCGCAACTGCTGCTATATTGGTAGGAGCTGTTGGAGGCTCTGGCATCTCGAAATCATCTGACAATACTCCGTCAGGAATCAACTGTTTTCCCATTTGAGGACCATTCCACCTGACTTCCAATACATCCCCACCAGTTCTTTCGAAAAAGCCTACCATGATAAAATGAGCTCCGGCACTTAAGTATAATGAACCGCTTCTTTCTCTAGACCCATGCAGTCCATCATTATTAACTACCAGGTTTGCTGGATTAGTCCCATCAATGTAAAGCATGGAACCATCATCGGAGGTAGTATAGAAAGTATAAGTCCCTGATGTGGGGATTGTAATATATCCTTCATACTTAACTGCAAAATTTTCGGTATTATCCCAGGGGTCGATCTTGAAATTTGAGATCTGCCCTATCTCATTTGGTGTTAAAGCACTAAAATCAGGTACCGAAGAGAACTCGCCTGAGTAATAACTATAATAGAGGCCATTGCTAACAGTGGCTAGCGTAATTTGATTACTGAATGCTGAAGCGTTTAGCTCATAATCCAGAGCTCTAACCTTAAAGTTGTAGACAGTCTCAGGACTAAGGCCGAATACAGTTTTATTAGTGGTTGTTCCATTTACAGTACTTACTAAAGTCCCATTGGCAAAGATTTCATATGCATAAACACCTTCGTTATCGGTGGAGGCTCCCCAGGATAACGAAACACTTTGTTGTGATGAGGATGTTGCATGGATATTTACCGGGATCGATGGAGGCTCTGTGTCTAGTAAAGTAGTTTCCACTGCTTCATTGGTAGGAGTGGAGGACCCATTGCCATTGATTCCCCTAACTAAATAATAGTAAGTTTCATTACTTTCTAATTCTTCATCCAGGTAATTTAGAACGTCAGCTGGTATTATTGCAATCAGAGAATATGGACCTCCCTGGCTGGAGCCTCTATATATTTCAAATGCATCTTCATTATTTAATGGATTTGGATTGTCATCCCAATTCAGGTTGATGGATGTGACAGACTGAGCAGCTGCCGTGAGATTCACCGGACTGTCAGGCACATCAGGAGAGTTAGAAGTAATTACCTCAAATTGTTCTGAAAATGCGCTTTGACAACCATATTCTTCAGCTACCTGTACCGAATAATGACCTCCCTGACTTACTGTGACTGTATTTGTAGTCGATAAAACAGTATTGGGTTGGGCAATATTCACCCATTGGTAGCTGACATAATTGTCAGGAACCTGTAAGGTAACAGAAGTACTTCCATCCAATCCAGGTAAGACGTGAGTACTGGTTCCCTGAGTGGTAATAACGGGGCTAGGTGTAACTCCCTTTTCCGAAATAACAATAGGATCACTCCATTCTGTCCATTCACCATTTCTGCTAAAACGCCCCTCGTATGAACCATAATCAGAAATAGCAAGTTCATTACCGGTTTCGCTGCTTAAGATAACCCCATCTTTACGCCATTCATATGCTGTGAAACCAGCCGTAAATCCGATAAGTGCATCGACACTCTCATTTGGGCAAAATTCTGTCCTTTGGTAAAACACCATCGGTTGATTTTTTCTTTTACTATTTACCCAGTCCCAAAAATCAGGGTGATCCCAGGTAGGATTCCAGGTAGAGTGGCCAGAATTTGGTAAATAGTAGTAAAATATTTCACCTCCAGCATTTTCCCAGTTCTGAACTAATTGATTTGCAGTGGATGGGGTAGGGTTAGTATCTAACCCACCCTGTGAAAGCCATACAGGCGTATATTTTAATTTTGGTATCCAATTAAAATATTGAGAGTACGCAGCTGACATAGGAATTCCAGCGGCAAACATGTTAGGATTAATATCCATCAATTCCCAGGTACCTCTACCGCCAGCGGATAAACCATTAACATAGATTCGATCAGGATCTACTTGGTTGTTGTCAATTAGGTGTTGAATGATTTCAGTTATGTATACACCCAGGTTCCCATTAAAATAGCCAAAAAATGTTTGTGGAGCCAGAACATAACCAGGGAATTCACCTGAATTCACAGCATTTCTAAACTTGGAACCACCATGCAACAATTGTCTGTTATTATTTCCAATCTCTCCGTAAACAGGATGATTATATGGATTTTGTTCTCCACGTTCACCTAGTCCGTGCAAAAATAAAAACAACGGGTATTTAGCGTTTGGATCCGAAAAGGACCATGAGTCTGTAGCGTAGTCATAATCGACTTCGCCAGTAGGTGGCATTAACCGGTAGGGGATTCCTTTGTAGATAAAAGCTTCAAAGTCTTCCGTATTCCAGTTTGTTCCGTCACTTGTATACCCCCATTGACCAAATTGGCCCCATGCGGGTTGTGAGTTAGGAAATGCTTGGGTTTGGGCTGAGGCAGAATAGGTCCAAAATAAACCTATTATAAATGTCCCGATGTAAATTAACTTTTTCATTGATGTGGTATGATCTCTTGTTCACGGTAATACTAGTTGCTGGTTGGTAAAGTATATTTATTCTGGTTTTTTTGAGTTATATAGTTTAGTGTACAGTTTTTCTATTTTTTCAATCATTTTGTTTAAATGGTAGTTTTGATTGACTGTATTAACAGCCTCTTTCGATAAATTCATCATCAGTGTTTGATCACTCAGACAAGATGTAATTTTTTCAGCTAATTCTTTTGTGTCATTCGGTTGGAATAATAGGCCATTCTGTCCATCAGAAATGACTTCTGAAGTACCATTTACAGCAGTTGCAATGACTACTTTTTGCATAGCCATGGCTTCTAAAACTCCTATTGGTAAACCTTCCCAAAGTGATGGCAAACAATAAATATCCATAGTCGACAACATTTCAGGGATATCGGTACGAAATCCAGTAAATCTGAAACTATTGCTGATACCCAATTCTTCAGTTGCCTTTATTGAAATATCCTTTAGTTCACCATCTCCAATCATCAGAAAAATCGCATCCGAATATGATGCCAAAACGTACTGGGCTGCGCGAACGAAAGTCAATGGAGACTTCTGTTTAGTAAATCTGGCAATGAATCCAATTACCGGAACTCCGAGTGGAATATTTAATGAGCCTTTAAGTGATGCACTTTGCTCAGAACTGACAGCTTTAAATTTTTCCGTATTTACGCCGTTAGGGATGACCAGACTTTCTTTAAGGCCAAATAACCTGTTGCCCTCCAATTTATTATTGTTGGAGACATTAACTGTTACATCAGCTTGTGAAGAAAGAAATGATTCTGATTTTTCTCTGAATTTATGGATGATCTTATTCTGATCTGGATGAAACGACCATCCATGAACAGTGTAAATCAATGGGATGTTTCTGGAATGAGCACCCCAAAATGTGTTGGATACTGCCCTGGTACCATGTGCATGCACAATATCATAATCTTCATCAGACATGAGCTCTGAAACTTTATTCCAAACTCTGAAATCAAAAGCTTTTTCGGTATGTATAAGGTGGCACTTAATATTGAGGTCGGCAAGCCGATCAACCATTTCACCCTCTGTAAAAGACAATACCTCAACATCAAAAAAGTCATGATCTATATTTGAAACAATATCAAGAACATGCGTCTCTCCACCACCTATCTGGCCTTGACGAATAGTATGCAGCACCTTGATCTTTTTAGAAGGTGCTCGTAATTGATCTAATTCGATGGTGTTTATCGTATTAGTCAATTCAGTATTATCCAATATGTCTAGTTCAGACTGTATCAACTGTTTTTAATGGTTTAGTATTTATTTGCCATCCCTGAGGTAAATTTTTACTTATTTCGATTTCTTCGAATTCTTTACTTTTCCGAGCTCCAACTGCTTTGGCCCAATTGGCCATTTTGGTGATTCCTTCTTCAAGGGAGATTCCTTTAGGGGGAAATAGTTTGTTTACCTTACTGTGATCTGCATAGGCATGTAATACTTCATTTCTTGCCTTCAGATAATTGATATCAGCTTTTGAGTCAAAGGATTGACGAACTATTTCAGCCAGCTCATTCACAGAATAGGGCTTGTCGGCCCCGACATTAAAGACTTCGTTGTATGCCTTAGGCTCATTGACACAATGACTAATTGGGATGGCAACATCATCGATGTAGCTAAAGGCTCGAGTTTGTGTTCCATCACCAAAAATTGTCAATGGTTTATCTTGCATGATTTGATTCATAAAAATGCCAATCACGTTTCTGTATTTGTCACCGATGTTTTGGTTTTCACCATATACATTGTGTGGTCTGAATATGACATAATTTAAGCCAAACATTTCGTGAGCAGCCTTAAGATCTTGTTCAACAGCAAACTTTGAAACACCATAAGGATCTTCAGGCATGGGGGTCATATCCTCAGTCATAGGAAGCTGACCAGCTCCATAAACAGCGATGGAAGAAGTAAATACAAAGCATTTTACATTGTGCTTTACTGATTCGTTGATCAGGTTGACACTGCCTATAAGATTGTTTGTATAATTGAATCTTCTGATGAAATGTGATAACCCTTCTGCTGCATATGCAGCGAGGTGATACACATAGTCAAATTCATATTGGTTAAAAATACTCTCAAGTAATTTGTGGTCTGTAATTGATCCTTCAATAAAAGTACATCCCTCCGGAAGATGATCTTCAAACCCTCCACTTAAATCATCAAGTACTATTACCTGATGTCCTAATTCAAGACAGTGTCTTACTACATGAGACCCAATAAATCCAGCCCCGCCTGTTACTAATGATGTCATACAATATTATTATGAATGTTTTTGGACGAAAGGTGCCACCCAATTGCCCGGATAAACGATTTTAAGTGTTCTGTTCTAAATGTTAGTGTGTATTTCAGCAAAGCTTTAGGGATGATTGCTGCCACCAAAAAAGCATAGAAGGTAGCCAGTTGCCATCCTTCATAATTTCGTCTCATAAAAAGGATTCTGTTGCGGGTATGATAGTAAGCCTTTATGGAACTTTCCTTTCCCATTGTAATAGATTCCTTGTGATAGATAGTTGCAGATGCCTGGTAATAAATTTTATAACCAGCCCGGGTCATTTGTGAACTCCAGTCTAACTCCTCATAGTATATGAAAAACTGATCAGGAAGGACACCTACTTTGTCAACCGCTTTTTTGCTTACCAACATGGCTGCGCCATGTGCATAGTTGGTGAAACCAGGAGTGTCGTGTTGACCATTATCGACTTCTTTACTACCAACAGCTCCATTTTGACCAGTCAGTGGGTTGATCAAATGAAAACCAGCATATTGGATAATATTTGGCTGTTCGTAAAATTTAATCTTAGGGCTAACCATTGCAATCCTATCATCAGCAAAGAATGGTTCAAGCAGTTTGTCAAGAAGGTCTGGAGTTACTTCAGTATCGTTATTGACAATAAAGTAGTAATCTCCCTTCGCGTTTTCAATACCCAGGTTATTTCCGCCCGTAAAACCCAGGTTTTTATCACTTAAAATGACTTTTACTTCAGAAAAAGCAGACTTGAAATCCTTAGCAGGATTTACGGTTGAATTATTGTCAACCACAATAACTTCAAAATTGGGATACTCGAGTGAATGAAGCGACTGCAAAAATTCACAGGTAACCTCTTTTTGGTTATAGTTTAGTGCTATTATGGATATAAGTGGATATTTATCCTTCATATCTATACTGATTCTTTTTGAATTAAGGCTGAAAAAGTCATTAAGATGATTTTCAGATCGAATAAGAAGGATTGCTTTCTGGCATAAATTTTATCCAGAAGAATTCTTTCTTCAACCGAAATTTCTCCATTACCTCTCTTGAGAACCTGCCAAAGACCTGTAAGACCAGAACATACCAAGAAGCGTTCTGCAGATTCATCTTTTGTCAATTGACAAGCTTCATATAATGGTAGAGGTCTGTTGCCTACGATCGACATTTCACCCTTGAGGATATTAATTAATTGTGGCAACTCATCAAGACTGGTATTTCTCAAGATCTTACCCACAGCCGTAATGCGTGGATCATCTTTGACTTTAAAGAACGATGGTTGATCATCGTTATCATTGTTGTATTGATTTAGATGCTTCAGTTTTTTTAATTCCGAATCCGCATTTTTTCTCATCGTCCGGAATTTGTAAAAATCAAAAACCTTGAACCCAAACCCAGCTCTTTTTGAGATATAGAATATAGGACCCCTAGATTCAAGTTTAATGACGATGGCGATGATTAAAAAGATAGGGAGAGATATAAGCAAGGCAATTGATGCGAATACAATATCAAATATTCGTTTCTCATAATTGTTCTTATGAAGATTCTTTGGATTGAATTCAATTTCTTTTCTGTCTAAACCAAATGGTTTAAGCTTTTTTAGAAAGTCAACCTTATTTAAAACCACATCTATATTTGGTACACCATAGCAATAGTCATCAGCATTGATAGAATATGCTGCATGCCTGGTTAATTCATTTTCTCTTTCAGAAAATACGATGAGGACCGAATTTTTTAATTTAGATTTCTGACGTCTGTCTGAAAACCCCTCAGCATTGAGTTTGGCAAGATGTGTATCATCTATAAAAATTGCTTCGGGAATTTCAAATCCCTCTTTGTCCCAGTTTTCAACCAGATAAACAAGGTCAAAAGCGGAATGAATTTTCACAAAATTTATGTTGTCGGACCCAGCACCCAAAAATTCATTAGAAATGTCTCCCAAACAAAGCATCAGCTTTTTGATTTGGAAACTTTTAGGTTCACTAGATGATTGCGTAATGAAATCTAATTCATATCCGCTAAAGCTCTTTTGTAACGCTATTTCATTCATATCCTGATAGTTTCAAGTACGTTAAAAATCTTTTGAACTAGCATTTCAGGATTAAATGGTTTATGAATGACTTCTTTAACATTAAATGTATCCAAATCATCAGGGATTTGGGCGGGGCTTAAACCAGTCACCATAAAAATTGGGATATGGGGCAGTAACCCATTTTGATAGATGTTTTTTACAAATCCATATCCATCCAGATCTGGAAGTAAATAATCTGTTATTAGTATATCCGGCTCATTCTTTTTGAGATATGAAAATGCGGGAAGCGCATTAGTGAAGGATATAACTTCAAAATGTGAAGAAAGTATATGCGAAAGTAGAAGAGACATTGCCCTATTGTCTTCAACAATAAGCACTTTGTCCCTAGACGATGAACAGGCGGTGGTGTACATTGCTAAGATCAGCTTTAGTAATAAAGACCAATAAAAACAATCATTGAAACGGTGATCCCAATAATTATTCCACTAAGGTAAATCACTTAGATTGAAATTGAAATATTATTGGATTATTTAATTAAAAGTTTTCAATATTTTAAAATTATTGGTCAACCATCCCATAATTTATAAAACAATGTGCACAGGAGCAAGATCATTTGATTATTTTTTGCTCTTTTGCCGAATCTTCAATGAGAGATTCAATGGAAGATTAGACGCGCATATTTCATCCTAACTACTTTTCAAATTGGAACAATTTTTTTTCTTGGTTGAAACGATATTTTACCTCTATTTCGGATACGTTGTTTTGTACACCTTAATTATGACCGTAGCTGGTTGGGTTGGATATAAAGATATTCGTTTGGGTAATGAAAATCCAGGGGCACATGAGTTTAGCAGAATCGCAATACTGGTGCCGGCATATAAGGAAGATGCGGTAATTAAGTCAGTTGCGAAAAACTTGTCCCGGTTAGACTACCCAATAGACAAGTTTAAAGTCTTTGTTATTGCGGATTCAATGAAAGAATCAACTGTCAGGGAAATAAAACAAAGTGTAGAAGTAATTGAGGTTTCATTTAAGAATAGTACTAAAAGTAAATCACTCAATTATGCTTTTAACAGCATTAGAGAGCCTTTTGATATTGCTGTAATTAGTGATGGTGATAATATTTTGGAGAACGATTTCCTAAAGTTGATAAATAAGGCATACCACTTGGGATATAAGGCTATGCAAGGGCATAGAGTTGCGAAAAACACGAATACCAGTGTGGCTATTCTCGATGCTGCAAGCGAGGAAATAAATAACCACATTTTTAGACGGGGGGCTAATGGTCTTGGTCTTTCCTCTGCAATAATTGGTTCAGGTATGGCCTTTGATTATCAACTATTGAAAGAGGTGATGGCAAACAATAAAGCGGTAGGAGGATTTGATAAAATTCTACAGCTTGAGCTGCTGGAAAGAAGAATAAAGATACGATATCTCGATAATGCAATTGCATACGATGAGAAAGTTGAAAGTACAAATGCATTGCAAAATCAAAGAAAGAGATGGATTTCGGTCCAGCTAAAATACCTGACGAAGTACTTTTTTAAAGGATGGGTCAATCTTTTGAAAAGTAATTTTAGCTATTTCAATATTGCGGTATTAGGTGGTGTTCTGCTTCCAAGAGTTATTTTTTTAGGTTTGTTATCGCTGATCTCACTGATTACATTTTTGTTTCCTGAATTATCTTATTTGGGAGGATTATACTGGCTGATATTATTGGTAATTTATGCCGTATCGATGGTTTCATGCATTCCGATAATAGTGTTTCACAGATCATTTCTAATTGCATTATCAAAGTTGCCAACGATTTTTTTTAAGATGCTATTGGCAATGATTGGTTTAAAGAAAGCAGATGATAGATTTATCCATACCTCACATTCAAAATCTTCAATAGATAATATCTTTAGAAAGAAAAGGTCTGCTTGAGTTGGTCAGACTCTTTTACTTATGATGATATCTTGGTCCAATGAAAAAGCGCGAAAGCCAATCACTCGGTGAAGAAATCGCCAATTCCATTTCCCACGGTATTACCGCTCTGTGTGCTATTGGCGGTATGGTTGTACTGCTGGTCTTCGGAGCTCAAAGTGAAAAGGAGTGGAGCCTGTTCAGTGCCCTGTTTTATGGACTGAGCCTGGTCGCACTTTATACCTTTTCTACCTTCTATCACAGCCTCACCCACAAGACTGCCAAAAAGGTATTCAATATCCTGGATCACTGTGGGATCTTCTTGTTGATAGCGGGTACATACACACCTGTGCTGCTCATTTCCATAGGAGGAACAACAGGTTGGTGGTTCTTTGGGATACAATGGACCATGGCTGTCATTGGGATCGTTCTGAAGGTCTTTTACACTGGTCGGTTCAACCTGCTTTCTACTGTCTTGTATGCCTTAATGGGTTGGATCATCGTCTTCCAGATTGGAGCTGTAAAAGCAGCACTGCCTGCACCAGGATTTTGGTTGTTAGTATCCGGAGGCCTGGCTTATACTGTGGGGATTGCATTTTACATCGTCGACACAAGGATGAAGTATTCACATTTCATCTGGCACCTGTTCGTAATGACTGGCACAATTCTGCATTATCTAATGATGGTGATGTATGTATTTGATTAAGCTTAATTTTTGATATGTAAGAAGTATAGATTAATCTTCAGTGTACTTTTGAGACTATTCAATGATTACCTTTATTGGGCTAACACCATTCCTTGTTTCGCATAACATAATATAAGTACCCCTATTGAATTTTTCGTTGAATGATATATCAACTATGGAACCTTCAAATGGAACCAGGACCTGCTTATTCCAAATAATTTTTCCATCTATTGTCATTATGGATAAGCTAATTTCTTCATTATGAATACCTTCAGTTTTCAATTCAATGCTAGTCCCCTGAATAGGGTTTGGGAATACAGAAAACGATTCTTTCAGTTTTTTTACTATTTCAACTACTTCAATAGGGCTGAATTCAAAAGCCCCATCAAAATCAACTTGCTTTAAGCGATAATAGATAAGTCCTGAGGGTGGTGCCAAGTCTTTGAAGCTGTAGGAAATGAGTTCATCAGAATCTCCGTGTCCCTTTACATACCCGATGTCATTGAATGATTTACCATCCACTGATCTCTGAATTATAAATCCCTCATTATTAATTTCCGTGGCTGTGCTCCATTTTAAAGTCACATTTTGGTTTGTTATGCTGGCACTAAAATCCACTAATTCAACTGGTAAGGCCATTCCATTTCCATAAATTGCCCAGGGTGAAAACTGTGTGACATTTGGAACAGTTACAGAGGAAGAGGTATTTGTTTGCCCGGGAAGAGGGAGTTCCCAGATAATTCCGTTCCAGCGTTGCGCCGTCAATCCTGAGATAGAGCCAATTTCAGTGGCAGTAGCTGTAAAGCCGATATCAGCTGAAGGAGAAGTTTCACCTGCCAGATCAATTTGAAAAAAACGATCAACAGTATGTAAACTGTTATCTATTCCAACTGCATCAATATTTGTTACCCCAGATGGAAAAGGTAAATTGTCTATGCCGGTAGGATATGTCGATACAGAAACAACTCCTGCGTCACCACTATTAAGATTGAATGAAAATGGTATGTATTCACTGGATACGGTACCAAAAGGGAATATATGTTCATCCACATCAGTGCCGATACTCCAGTTTATCTTACTGCTGTTGTCAGTGCTTTCACTTTGGATTAGACCAAAGGTACGAACGATGGCTGAAGCTAAAGGATTAGTCACTGTTAGCTCATTACCATTGAGTTGTAAAGGTCCGTTGGCAAGAGTCAGGGTATTACTTATGGAAACATCTGTATCCATCCGGACATTTCCTGAGCTTTTGTCAATAGTAAGATCGTTGAAAGTAGGAGAGGACCCGCTTAAAATAGATAAGGTGGTGCCCGAAAATTCCACCGAAGCATTGGTAAGGTCAAGGCTAGCTCCATTGATGGCAAAATCTCCTGTTATACCAATGCTGGTGGCTATTTCCAGGATAGATCCGGCATCAAAGGTAAGGTTATTAAATGTTGTTGTTCCACCACCACTGATGCTGTTAGATCCGGAAGCACCGTCAAATATGAAAGTGGAAGTCTGACCGTCTAAAGTGCCTTGATTGGTAAAGTCTCCCGAGATGGTGTGTGAAAAAGATCCAGCGTTAAAAGTTGCCCCTGATGTGATCAACAAATTGTCTGAAACTGACCAGGCAGATCCGACGGTCACTCCGGAAGCGTTACTGTTAGAAATTGTAACTGAATTGAAACTTGGTGTGTTGTCAGATAGCGTAATCGCCTGGGTACCTCCTAAAATTACACTACCAGTTGAGGTAAAATCACCTAAGGCTATGGAAGATGCAAAATTAATAGGAGAAAAATTAATACTTCCTGCGCTGGTAACCGTACCATTATTTAAAAAAGAGCCCAGGAAGTTGTGCGAAAGAGAACCTCCGCTGAAGGTGGCTCCACTTGCTATTGTCATATTAACAGCAACTGTCCATGGAGCAGATGGAGCGATGGGAGCCGTATTATTGATATTTACTGTTGCAAACTGTGGAGAGGATGTTGAGTTTAAGACAGGAGCAACAGTCCCATTAAAGTTGATAATCCCGGAAGAGGAAGAAGAGATAGCATTAAGTAGCCTGATTGTCTGAACCTGATTTCCCATGAAGGTGACAGTCCCATCGGATTCTGCAATTCCCCTATTCGTAAAATCACCATATACATCCACGGTTGACGATCCCAAATCAAAATCTCCGGTTGTGGCTATTTCAATGTTACCGTTAATAGTTGGATTCCCAGAAATGTAGTCATAGCTTCCGTTGACCAGAAGATCGTTAAACTCAGTTGTTCCACTTATTTCTTTATTTGTCCCATTAAGTTCTAAAAAACTATTTGTTGTGATAAAGGTGCCATTTATATTCAAGTCACCCTCTAAGGTCAAGATCTGGTTTGCAATACTAAAAGTGGATCCTGAATTGATAGTTAAATCCCCGAGTACAGTGGTAGTCTCGAGTAATGATTTTGCGTTCGTTCCACCATTTGAAATGATCAAATTGCCATAAACAAACGCAGGGATCACTCTCGCCACCGTACCATTAAAATGTACTGTACTTGTCGGGTCAATCACAAAACTTGCAAAGTTTTGTACCTGAGTACTACCACCACCAAAAAGCGCAGTTGTACCTGCAGCTATGGTAGCAGATCCTCCGGCAGAAGTCCTTGTAATGGAATGTACTCCAGCATCCAGGGTTCCACTATTTATGATAGCACTGCCCTTAATAAGAATATCACCTGCTAAGGATGCTGTTCCGGAGGCTTTATTGATTGTAATGTCATGATAGGTTGCAGAAGCAATGTTTTGACTCCCCGTGCCGTCTACATTGAAATTTGAAGTTCCGGAATTGAAAGTACCATCAATGGTTGTGTTTCCGGCTACATACAAATCGTTTCCATCACCTGCGTTTAATGTTGTTCCGGCATTAATATTCAAATCCCCCTGTACATCCAGATCATGCTCCAATGAAAAAGTGCCGTTATTCAGGTTTGAGTTTCCGGCTACTTGTATGTCGCCTCCTGAGATAACGATTCCGGTACTATTATCAATGGTTAGATTGTTG
>JAHCMM010000279.1 GCA_019192515.1 Cyclobacteriaceae bacterium SS2 | reverse complement strand
GCATCGATGCTACCCAGCAATCCTGCATCCGCTGCAACCTGCAGCTCGTGCTGGAAAGTATGATTGGCCAGCGTAGCGTGGTTTACCTCGATATTGAGTTTGAAATCCTTATCCAGTCCGTTTGCTCTCAGGAACCCAACTACTGTTGCCGCATCAAAATCATACTGATGCTTGGTAGGTTCCATAGGCTTAGGCTCAATGAAGAACGTTCCTTTAAAGCCCTGGCTTCTCGCGTAGTCTTTAGCCTGATGCAGGAATTGAGCCAGGTGATCCAGTTCACGCTTCATGTCGGTATTGAGCAAAGACATGTAGCCTTCTCTTCCTCCCCAGAACACATAATTTTCTCCACCCAATTTGATGGTCGCATCAAGGGCATTCTTTACCTGTGCACCAGCATAGGCCACCACGTTAAAATCAGGGTTTGTAGCGGCACCGTTCATATATCGAGCATGAGAAAACAGGTTAGCCGTTCCCCAGAGTAATTTCACTCCGGAGGCTGACATCTTCTCTTTTGCGTAGTCAGTGATCTTGGCCAGTCTGTCTTCAGATTCCTGGATCGTATTCCCTTCCTCTACGAGGTCAAAGTCATGAAAGCAGTAGTAAGGCAGCCCTAGCTTGGTGATGAATTCAAATGCAGCATCCATCTTATCTTTTGCCCGCCGAACAGGTTCTTTAGCTGCATCCCATGGGAATACTTTCACTCCGGGACCAAATGGGTCACCACCAGTGTTGCACAGTGTATGCCAGTAAGCACAGGCAAATCTGAAATGGTCCTTCATGGTTTTACCGGCTACAACCTTTTTCTCATCATAATACTTAAATGCAAAAGGATTATCTGATTCCGGACCTTCATATTTAATGGTCCCTACTCCTTTGAAATACTCTTTTTCTCCTAGTGTGGGCATGGGATTAATGTTTTATTTAAACGCTTTTCTACAAACTTAAAGACTTATAGTCATTTTTACTATATCTCTTTGAGTCATTCGATGTTTTCCTTTAAATTACTCATTCGATCCCAATTATTTTTATTTACAACATGAAAAACCCAACAACCAATCCAAACAGAAGATCATTCATGAAGAAGTCCTTGCTTTCCGGTGTAGGACTAACTGGTTTAATGACCTCATATGCCGAACCACATGCTAAAGACATCAAACTCCCTGATTCATTATCTGTAGTGTTTCAGGGCGATTCCATCACCGACGCTGGTCGAAACAAAGAGAGCGAGAAAGCCAACGACTTCTATAATATGGGTCGGGGCTATGCCATGCTGGCATGCGCCAATTTGGTGGGAGGATTCCCTCAGACTAGCTGGCAACTGTATAACCGGGGAATCAGTGGAAACAAAGTCCCGCAATTAGATGCCCGATGGGAAAAGGATTGCCTGGCCATGCAGCCCGATGTAGTGAGTATCCTGATTGGTGTAAATGACTACTGGCATACTTTCACTCACGATTACAAGGGAACACCTGATTCTTACGAAAAGGATTTTGATGCACTGCTAACTCGTACAAAGAATAGTCGACCGGGAGTAAAATTGATCATTGGTGAACCTTTCGCTTTGAAAGAAGGTTCATCCATCCAGAAAATAGAAAAGTGGTATCCTGAGTTTTATGAGTACCAAAAAGCTGCTAAAAGAGTATCTGACAAGCATAAAGCAGCCTGGATCCCCTACCAAAAGATCTTTGATGATGCCTGCAAAAAAGCCAGTTATGATTACTGGGGTCCCGATGGAGTACACCCTTCTTTTGCAGGAGCACAACTGATGGCCAAAAGCTGGATCGAAACTTTCAGCAGTCTGTACAAATAAACACGACACAAAATGATCCCTAGCAATATCCAGAAGCTGGCATTCCTGGCTTTGATACTATTTTCCTGCAGCCAAAAAAAAACTGTTCCCTATGAGGGCAATGAAATTCTGTGGTACAAATACCCGGCTACATACTGGAACAGTCAGGGGTTACACCTCGGCAATGGAAACATAGGAGCAACTTATTTTGGAGGTATTGAAAAAGAGATGTTTGCCATTACCGAAAAAAGCATCTGGCGGGGTGGTCCCTTTAGAGGAGATTGGGAAGAGGTTGGAGTTAATCCCAAGGCTAAAAAGAGTCTCCCTGAGATTAGAAATGCTATCGTGAAAGGCAGGGTACATGAAGCAGACTCTTTGATTATTGATAATTTCCTGGGAGACAATAAACGTTTCGGTCATTTCAGTAGCATAGGTGACCTTACCATGTCATTTCCGGGTCACGAAAACGCCTCTCAATATACCCGAAGTCTTGACTTGAGTCAATCCATTGGCAGAGTACAATATTCAGTTGATGGGGTGAAGTATACACGCGAATATTTTTGTAGCTACCCCGATAATGTACTCGTGATCAGACTGGCATCTGAGGGAGCCCCTATTTCTGTTTCATTAGATGCAAGCGTAATCCAAAAGGATCATGAAATCACATCATCCGGCAAATTGTTTGAGATAGCCGGAAAGATAGATGGTAATGAACGTCCATTCCTGGTTTCAATTCTGGCAGATAATGAAGGTGGAGAAGTTAAAAATGAAAATAATCGGCTTACGATAGAAGAAGCTAATACCATTACACTTTATGTAGCTATATCTACCAATTATAAGCTGGAATACCCAGACTATCTGGGTGAGGTCCCACAAGTAAAGAATAAAAGAGTACTTGATAACGCAACATCCCTTGGGTATACAAAATTAAAAGAAAGACACATTGAGGATTATACCACACTCTATGAAAGAGTAAGCCTGGACCTGAATGGAGATCCTCAACTTGAGACGCTTCCTACCAATGAAAGATGGGAGCGTTTGAAAAAGGGAGCTCAAGACAACGGGCTCAAGGAAATGGCATTCAATTTGGGCCGATACATGGTGATCAGCTCTTCCCGACCGGGGACATTACCTGCTAATCTGCAGGGAGGATGGAATACATTTGACGTGGCTTACTGGGCAGGAAACTATCAAAGTAATATCAACATCCAGGAAATCTACTGGCCGTGCGGGCCAACAAACTTACTTGAATGTCACGAGCCGTGGATTAACTGGATAACAGACCTCGTTGAACCCGGTAGAGAGATTGCGAAACGGGTGTATGGAACTGATGGTTGGATCAGTCATACAACAGGTAATATATGGGGACATGTAGCACCTATTGGTGGACTATCCTGGGGGATGTACCCCATGGGATCCGCCTGNCATTGTCACCATTTATGGGAACAATATGCTTTCAGCCAGGACATAGATTACCTGACTGAAACAGCATACCCCATTATGAAAGAAGCTTCGGTCTTCTGGTTTAAAAACCTGGTGCCTTTTGAAGGCCACCTCATCGTTGCACCAACCGTATCAGCGGAGCATGGTGCTACCGACCCCAAATTAACCACAAACCTTTATGAGGACGTGGACCGATTTGGCAACATCTTCAGTCTTCCGGGAGCATACCAGGATATTCAAATGCTATGGGACCTCTTCACCAATACTGCCGAAGCCGCACAGCTGGTAGGAGATCATGCATTTGCTGATTCAGCTCTCCATTACAGGAGTCAACTACTACCTCAAAAGGTTGGCCAGTATGGGCAACTGCAGGAATGGTACTGGGACATGGATGATCCAAAAAGTCATCACAGACACATAGCGCATCTTTATGGGGTAGCACCAGGAAGACAAATCCACCCTACAACAACGCCAGAGCTTGCTGAAGCAGCCAGGAAATCCCTTAATATGCGTGGAGATGTAAGGTATCAGGATGATCAGGCATCAGGAGGAAACTGGTCGAGGGCTCATAGGGTGGCTGCCTGGACAAGGCTGATGGATGGTAACCGTGCCAATAAAATTTTTACAGAAATGCTTACGGATGAGGGTTTTGAAAACCTGCTAACCTTTCAACATGCCGGTTGGGATAGTGGCAGACCTGACCTGTATAAAGAAAATGACAGCACCTACCTGGCCTTTCAGTTAGATGGATCCGCCGCCACTCCAGCTTTTATGTCTGAGATGCTGTTACAATCACACATGGGAGAAATCCATTTACTTCCTGCGTTACCTGAAGAATGGCCAAATGGATCTGTGAAAGGGCTTCTTGCCAGGGGTGGATATGAGGTCAATATCAGCTGGAAGGACGGACAACTGGAGAATGCTGAGATCATCTTCAAAAACACAGATAAGACCCCAAAACTGCGAGTTATCGATAAAGTAATCGAACCTTCGGATTCACGAATTACCTTTGTAAAAAATTCCGCCAATATAAAACCTCAAAAATCTACTAACCTAATGATTGAATCCACAGAAAACGGATATCAACAGGCTTCATTTGATCAGCCAGTA
>JAHCMM010000278.1 GCA_019192515.1 Cyclobacteriaceae bacterium SS2 | reverse complement strand
TGAAATAAGCCTTGTGCGGATTGCCTGCAGTTGATGTCCGATCAGCCATAAGAGTCGTTGATAAAAACGATTTGCAAACTGAGGATTATTGGAGATGAGCTCCTGGATGCATGTATTGGGAATGAAATAAATGATGGATTCCTGGGCGGCAATTGCACTGATGATGTTGGGCCTGTTCATAGCAGCAGACCATCCCACCATAAAGCCCGGAGTAATGATGTTGCGGAAGCTCATTTGGGATTTGTTGTCATCAATAAAGCTGAAGGTGGCTTTCCCTGCTGCCAGCAGATAGGTGCCCTCCGAGTCTTTTCCCTGCTCGTATACATAGTCACCCGTACGGTACTGACGCCTGTCTATGTATTGCGCTATGTGTTTTAGTGATTCCTCATCGAAGACCTCAAAAAAGGGTGACCTGATCAAAAACTGAACGACATCTTCTTCCTCAGGTGTTTCTGTACTCTGAAATTCATCAGTCGTCACCGAGCTCTCATACTGGATCAGGTTTACCGAATACTTTGACAAAACGGATATGGACTCTTTTACCAGGTTCCAGGATTCCTGACAGATCAGCTGAAGAAAGTCAATGGCATCTTCCTGGTGTGATTGCAGCCAGTCAGTCAACTCGTAGATATCCCACCGATAGACCTTTACCGTCGGGCTGGATGCCTTTACGGTTGTTGCAAATCTTTGAGGTAATGAAAACCCGCTCCAGCCGATGGGTGTGAGGGGTTCAGTGGTCTTACCCACTTTTAGCTCCTGCCCGATTCCATCAAGACTCAGGTAGAATGATACCTGGCCTTCCATGAGCATATAAAAAGCTTCAGCCTTGGCGTATTGCTGGATGATTACTTGTCCATAGGTAAAACTATCTTCAACTGCCAGATCAAACGCTGATGGCAAAGAACTGATTGTTTGCAGGGCTTTTTCGGTCATGTATTCAAGCTGATTAATGAATCTCATTTGGGTTAATGTCATTAAGAGCTTGATGAATATATCCCTACAAATATGTAAATTATTTAATAAAAATCCTTAAATATTGTGAATATTAATATTATGACCCTAAATAATTATAAAATGTGATATTAAGGATTTTGCCGGATCAGACTTTACAGCATAAGATTATCGCAGAAGGTGACAACAAGTTTTTACCTTCAGCCTTTTTTGAGCATAATCATACCAGGCAGGCAATATTGCTTGCTGAAAAGGTTGTTTCAGATCACCTCCAAAATAGATGATGACCTAATAAAATGTTTTAGAAAATCCTGGCTTAGATAGAAAAACTCTCACCACATCCGCAGGTGCGGCTGGCATTTGGGTTGACGAACTGAAAGCCTTTACCGTTCAGTCCATCAGTGAAATCCAGCGTAGTACCCAGCAGGTAAAGCAGGCTTTTGCGGTCTACGATCACTTTCACTCCTTTGTCTTCAAATACATCGTCTTTCTCGGAGATTTCAGTGTCGAAAGTCAGGTCGTACATCAGACCGGAGCATCCACCACCTTTTACCGATACCCTTACGTTGGCGTTTTCAGGATGTCCTTCTTCTTTTCTCAGGGTTGAGATTTGTTGCTTTGCTTTGTCTGTGACGTTTATCATGCTATAGGGTTTAAGACCACACTAAAAACTGTAATGTTGTTGACATCCCTTCCGTAATATAATTTATCCAAAGCATCATACATGTTTTTGGCCCGGAAGTAAGAAGTCTGCACTTCAGTCATACCATTTGTTATCCATTGAATGGTGAAAGACCCTTCTTTTTCTTTATGGGTCTTTACATACTCCAACATTTTATTCAGACAATCAGTTTTGTCAAACCCAAAAATTGTCTTGAACAGGAAGGATTGATTGTGTCGCGGATTGATCGTGATCAGATCCAGCTTCACTTTTCCATCAAGGCTGGAATACTCAAAAACCAGTTCATTGCTCTTCAAACCCAAAAAGTCTGTTATTTCTTTTTGGATCCTCGCAGCTTCTATATGAATGTCTGTTCTGAACTCCATCCGATCAGTTCAACTGATAACAAATCAGGAAACCCTTCACGTAGAATAAAAGTTTCCTCATTTTTGCAAAATTAATAAGTAAAAGTAAAAACCGAGCGAAGTTGATCAGATCAGCTACAGACTGGTCTCAAACAAAACGATTATGGCAGAAGAGAAAAGAACGGAAATTGATAAACTGGGTGAGTTTGGACTGATTGAGCGACTGGCAGGAGGAGTAAAACATTATCATCCTGAGACCATCAGGGGCATTGGTGATGATGCTGCAGTTTTAGATATAGGAAACGAGTTTTTAATCACTTCTACCGATCTGCTTACAGAAGGTATTCACTTTGATCTTTCCTATGTGCCTCTCCAGCATCTGGGTTATAAGGCGATAGCGGTGAATGTGTCCGATATAGCCGCTATGAATGGAAAACCAAAGCAGGTGACCGTCAGCATGGGGTTGAGTAATCGATTTTCTGTAGAAGCCGTCGAAGCACTCTATGAAGGCATTCATGCTGCATGCAAAGACTATGAAGTAGACCTTGTAGGAGGTGATACCACGGCTTCGTCCAGTGGTTTGATTTTGTCTGTCACTGCTTTGGGTACCGTGGGTAAGCATGACATCATTTATCGCAGTGGGGCGCAGGAAAATGATATTTTATGTGTTACAGGTGACCTTGGGGGCGCATTTATAGGGCTCCAGATTCTGGAAAGAGAAAAGCAGGAATACCTGGCGAACCCGGAAATGCAGCCCAAACTCGAAAAATACGATTATGTGGTGGGACGCCAGTTGAGACCGAAAGCCCGGATGGATATACTGCACGAACTGAGAGACCTGGTAGTAAAGCCATCTGCCATGATTGATTTATCTGACGGTTTAGCCTCTGATGCCTTTCACCTGTGCAAGGCCTCTGACCTGGGAATTGTGATCTATGAGGATAAATTGCCTATTGACAAGCAGACTTATGAGACGGCTGCTGAATTTAGCATGGACCCGAACACCTGCGCATTGAATGGGGGAGAAGACTATGAATTATTATTTACGATCCCTCCGGGTGACTTTGATAAGATCAAGAACCATGCAGATATCCATACCATTGGATACATGCAGAAGAAAGAAAATGGAAAGGCCTTTGTGACCAGAAATGGCAACACGGTAGAATTGAAAGCCCAGGGCTGGAAGCATTTTTGAACATAAAAAAAGCTGTGTAATCAATCTTACACAGCTTTTCTTCTAAAGTCCTTTTATTATTTACTTCTTCACAACCAGGTTTACGCCGATTGTAAAGTTGTCATAGATCATTTTGTCACCTAATCCGTCAAAGAATGATCCTGATCCATATCGTACATTGAATTCAGATCTGTCCAGAACGATGTCAGCAGAAGCAGTTACATTGCTGCCTTCTTCCTTGATATCCGCAACAAATTTGATTTCTTTGGTAATGCCTTTGATAGTGATATCACCAGTAATGTTATAACCTTTAGGTCCCTGATTGATTGCTTCTTTAATTACGAAAGTAGCAGTAGGGTAAGTTGCAACACCAAAAAAGTCATCCGACTTCAGGTGGCCTTCCAATTTATCAAGTTCTTCATCTGATTCAATGGTAGTCATATCAATGACGAATTTCCCACCAGTCAACTTGCCGTCAACATACTCAAGACCACCTTCTTTGATTTCAATAGTACCTGCGTGCTCTCCGGTTACTTTCTCTCCGAACCATATCACTTTGCTGGATTCCTTATCCACTTCAAAAGTTTCCTTTACTGCGCCAGGGTTCAACACAAGCGCTCCGATCAATAAAATAGTTTGTATCATTTTCTAAATAGTGTTTGTTTTGACATTAAATGTATGTACATATATGTGGTAACAACGAATCGTTGAGGAAGAAAGTTTTAATTATTTTAAAAAAAAATTGACAGCTTAACTTCTTTTAACTTTGCAGCATGATCCAAATCGGAAAAATACTGGTCTCAAGTGAGATCAAGAACGAATTATTTGTTTGTGACCTGGAAGCTTGCAAAGGAGCATGTTGCGTAGAAGGGGACTTAGGTGCCCCACTTGAGCAGGATGAATTGAGCGAAATAGAAATGGTCACTGAGCTTGTCAAGCCATATCTGCCGGAAAAGTCCCGGGAAGTGCTCGATAAGGAAGGCCCGTATTTGCTTGACGAGGAGGGAGACTTCAGTACTACTACAGTTGACGGAGCAGAGTGCGCTTTCGCCTTTTACGATGAAAAAGGTATTCTGAAATGCGGCATTGAGCAGGCCTGGAAAGATGGCAAGACTTCTTTCAGAAAACCAATATCCTGTCACCTGTATCCAATTCGTCTTTCTAAACTTTACGATAATCATATTGGTGTTAACTATTCCAGGTGGGGGATCTGCTCACCTGCCTGTACACTGGGAGAAAGCCTGGGGGTACCACTCTACAAGTTTTTGAAAGAAGCCCTGATCAGAAGGTTTGGCGAAGCCTGGTATAATGAACTTGTTGAGGTGATAGAGGGCGAGTCCTCAAATGCTTCATAAGTGTAGTCCTCAAAAACTAGCCTCTTATTTAACTTCTACATTGTAAGTTGTATGCGTTGTTGTGACAAATAAAAGTACCAGGTATTGAAGTTTAGACTAATTTAGTTGGGTCACATAAACCCAACCTAATATGTCAAAGTTATTGATTTATTTAGCCAGCTTTTGCTTTTGCATCTTTACTATCCCGGATCTCCTGGCCCAGGAGCCTAAACAAGGTAACGGAAACTTTATCATAGGTCCAGAATATACCATTGACTCTGATCTCACAGATCTGGGTAATCCAAAGGGCCAATATTTCGAATTCACAATGCGCGTTGCAGATAGTAAGATCTTCCCCGGCACTGATTCTACGCTGGATCCCAGAAAACCCGTCAGAGAAGAAAGAAAGATCTTCGTTTACGTGCCGGCTTCTTACAAAGATGGTGATAAGGCTGCTATACTCGTTACGCTCGATGGCCCAAGCAGGCTCGACCTGGTCCGGAATGCATTGGATAACCTGACTATCAGCAAAGACCCTAATAGGAGGTTACCAACTTTTATTGCTATTGCTGTGGAAAATGGTGGCTCTGATAGTAAGGGAAGTGAAAGAGGTCTAGAATATGATACCATGTCCGACCGGTTTGCAAGGTTTATCAATGATGAGGTGTTGCCAGCTGTTCTCAACAATTCCCAAATCAGGAAGACCTATCCAAATATCGCTTTTACGGATGATCCATGGGGTAAAGCTGTGTTAGGTTGTAGTTCAGGAGGTGCGGCAGCACTTACAATGGGTTGGTTTCGGCCTGATTTGTTTCGAAGGCTCATCACCTATTCGGGTACTTTTGTAGATCAGCAGGATGATGATGCGCCGGAGGAAGCACAATACCCACTTGGTGCCTGGGAGTATCATTCCGGAATGAAACTGATCGAAAACAGCGAGCGCAAGCCGTTGAGGATTTTTACCCATGTTTCCGAATTTGACCTACGCTATGACGACGCAGAAGAAACCTACCACAACTGGGTAATGGCCAACGAACGAACTGCGGAAGTCTTAAAAGCAAAAGGCTATGATTATCGCTACGTCTATAGCAAGGATTCCAAACATTGTGACCGAAGGGTATTTGAACAAACCCTGGCGAATACCCTTGTTTGGATGTGGAAAGGTTATGGGGATTAAAGTATTAAACGCATTTTTGCTGCATTCCTAAATTCAAAATCAAACTATGGTATCTGGCTTAAAAAATATTGTGATAGTGACTACCCTTATGATCGTTTGGGTGGCATGCTCACAACTAGATTCAACAATTGCTGAATTTAAAACCACTCAATTCATTATGGGTGTTGATGCCCATGGATTGATCACCTCATTGACGGATCTGACTTCAGGCACAAACTATCTCTCGGAGGATTCAAGCTCCTATCTGATGTCTGTCAGGGTAGCTGGTCAGGTTAAGTTTCCACAATCTGCAAGTGTTGAGGAGGATATACTGACGCTGCATTTTGAAGATAATATTGCGGCCCGGATCAATGTGGAGGAGAAAGAAACACACCTTGTTTTTGAATTGGTTTCATTAGTGAATGGGGATGTGGTAGAATTAATCCTTTGGGGACCTTATCAGACCACAATAAATAAAATAATTGGAGAAACGGTTGGCGTGGTGCGTGGAGACGAGTATGCCATAGGGATACAGTCATTAAACATCAAAACATTGGGTGGTTATCCATGGAATGAAAGCGACCGGATGCCAGCTTTTGATATTTTCAGACAGGGTGATCTTACCGATATGCATCCTGATAATGATGGAAGCGTCTTGTATCGTGTAGAAGCCGGAAGTCCAACAAAAAGCGGTAGCAGCCTGCAGGCATACAGTAGAAACAGGAGCGAGGAGCGGATCATTTCAGATTTTGATCATGAAAAGATAGTTGCACCTCCATATAATGATGGAGGAGTCACAGGGTCAAAAATTGCGCTATTCGGATGTCAGGTAGGTGAGGCGCTTCAAAATTTAGGCGCCATTGAATTGGCAGAAGGCCTTCCACATCCCATGATCGATGGGGAGTGGGCTAAAACGTCAGAGCATGCTGCAGCCGCATATCTGATTACGAGCTTTACGGAGAAAAATGTGGAGCAGGCCATCGAACTGACGAAGAGAGCCGGACTGAAATACCTCTATCATTATGGAAAGACTTTTGAGAGCTGGGGTCACTTTGAGCTCTTTGATGGTGAGTTTCCGAATGGGATAGAGGGGTTGAGAAAATGTGTGGAGAAAGCAGAGGCACAGGGGGTGAAATTGGGTACCCATTGTCTTTCCAATTTTATCACCACAAATGACCCATATGTCACTCCTGTTCCTGATCCAAGGCTGGCTAAAGTCGGTAGTTCAGTGATTACAGAAGACATTGATGCACAGACGACCGAAATCACCATACAATCGCCTGACTTTTTCAATCAAATGAAAAACAACAACCTGAAGACGGTGATGATAGGAGAAGAACTGATCAGGTACGGCCGTGTTTCGGATGCTGCTCCCTGGAAGCTTCTGGATTGCCAACGAGGTGCATTTGATACGAAAGCTTCAGCGCACAGCACAGGTAAGACCATTTCCAAGTTGCTCGATCATGGGTATAAAGTATTTCTTACCGAAGCCGACCTGACTGTTGAGATGTCAGAGACGCTGGCTGAGCTGTACAACAAAACCGGACTGAGACAGATATCTTTTGATGGGCTTGAAGGCAACCGCTCAACAGGGTTGGGTACTTATGGCGAATCGCTGATGCCATATACCTGGTACAATTCTTTGGCTGATGAGCTGAAAGATCACCTGATCATTGATGCCAGCAGGACCACACATTTCTTCTGGCATATCTATACCCGCATGAACTGGGGTGAACCCTGGTATGCCGGGTTTCGGGAAAGTCAGACTGAGTATCGTTTCAATAACCAGGCGTATTTCAAGCGTAATTATATGCCCGGAATGCTGGGATGGTTTAAAATGACACCCGAAACGAGTCTGGAAGATATGGAATGGTTATTGGCGAGGTCTGCCGGCTATGAAGCAGGTTATGCACTCGTGGCAGATGCTGAATCCCTAGCTCAAAATGGAAATTCTGATAAGATCCTTGAATTGATCGGAGATTGGGAAAAGCTCAGGATATCAGATTCCTTTTCCGAAGTACAAAAGGAACTTATGAGGGACAATACGAAGGAATTTTCGATTGAGCGTGTAGGGGACAAAGAGTGGAATTGGAAGGAAATACATAATGAGATCTACACCCATGAAAATAAGGTAAGGCAGCCTGGAGAGCCACTATACACTACCCTTAATTTTAATAATCCTGGGGCAGAGCAGTCTATCGACTTCATATTGACAGCCAATAATAGTGATGTGAGTAATATCACTTTTGAGATTAACAACTACAAGAAGATCGAGCTTCCTCTTACCATCAAAGCCGGACAGATCCTAAAGTCTGAATCAAACAAGTTGACCTTATTTGATTCCAGGTGGCAGGTTATTAAAGCTTATGATATCGATATTGCTGATTTTGTTTTAAACCAGGGAGATAATGCCATTGCTGTGGATTGCAGTTTTGCCAATGCAGACAAAGAGTCCAATCTAAAAGTAGAGATCAAATCTATTGTGGCTGATGAAAAAGTCGTTTTGAGCAACCCAAATATTTAGTGGACTATCTACCATTATTAAAGTGCATGAGATGAGAAATTTGTTGACAACATTGATTTGTTCACTATCTACGGCATTACTTGCACAGAATCCGGAGATACCAACACCAAATACCGCGCAACTGGCCTGGCAGCAGGCTGAGCTGGGAGCCGTATTTCACTACGCTCTCCATGTGTTTGACGGCGAGAAGTATCAGCAAAACGGGAACTCAGGCAACCGCACAAATCCCGTATTGGATTACCAGCAATTTTATCCTGAGAGCCTGGATACAGACCAGTGGATCAAAGCCATTAAAGATGCTGGATTCAAATTTGCTATCCTCACAGCCACTCACGAAACTGGTTTTGCACTCTATCAATCCGATGTGAATCCGTATTGCATGAAAGCCCTGAAATGGCAGGAAGGAAAAGGTGATATCGTTCGTGATTTTGTCAATTCCTGTCGAAAGTACGGAATCAAACCAGGGATCTACATTGGCATTCGATGGAATTCCTTTTTTGGCGTGTATGATTTCAAAGTGAACGGAGAGGGCGACTTTCANAAAAACCGCCAGGCTTACTACAATCATATGGCAGAAGGCATGGTCACTGAACTTTGTACGAGATATGGTGAATTGTTTGAAATCTGGTTTGATGGTGGAGCCAGTCATCCGGATCTTGGAGCGCCGGATGTCTTACCTATTGTAAAAAAGTATCAGCCCAATTGCCTGTTTTATCACAACAATCAATTGGCTGAAGCGCGATGGGGTGGCTCAGAATCAGGGACAGTACCATATCCTTGCTGGGCAACGTTCCCAAACCCATATTCACACTCAGGAGATACACAAAAAGATCACCTGCAATTGTTGAAGCATGGAGACCCTAATGGGAAATACTGGATGCCGGCCATGTCTGATGCTCCTTTGAGAGGATACAATGGCAGGCACGAATGGTTTTGGGAGCCCGGTGACGAAGAACATATTTTTCCTCTGGATCACCTCATGGACATGTATCGCAATTCCGTAGGTCATAATTCCACCCTCATTGTGGGTCTGACCCCTGATCCACGTGGGTTATTGCCTGAGCCGGATGTGCAGCGGCTAAAAGAATGGGGAGCCGAGATCAACAGACAGTTTGGGAACCCTATTGCAGAAGTCTCCGGTACAGGAAAGGAAATCAGTCTGAAATTGCAACAGCCGACTACGATCAATCACCTAGTTCTCCAGGAAGATATTGCCGGGGGGGAGCGGGTTAGAAATTATATTATTGAATCTCGTGTGAGTGGAAAGTGGATTGAGATTGGGAGTGGGGAAGTGATTGGACACAAAAGGATACAAAAAATAGATCAGGTTGCTGTTACCCAACTTAGGCTGCGGATTACGGAGGCAATCGCAGACCCAATCATCAAAAGCTTCAGAGTTTACTAGTATTGATAGGGAATAAGGTTATTTAATGAGGTCAATAATGTTTGAATAATCTGCTGTAACGACCCAATAAAGAAGAGTAAGAATAAGAACTGCTGTGAGTCCGATAATGAGCATTAATCTATGCTTATTATGCCTTTTCTCCCTTCTTAGCTTTGCATGAAACAAATTAAGCTTCTCTCCAGGCGCAGGCTGTATTTTGATGGGAGATTTAGGAACATGCTTGTATTCACCCTGGATTTCCTTCAATCTTTTCCGTTTTCCAAGGAACCTGAGATTGTGCTTGTTGGAATTGATCATGGAATCTATCGGACCTCCGAAGGACATTTTTTTAGGGCTCTTGTCTGCTATTAAGAACACCTGATTATTGGCATTCGTTTCATGACTTTTATCAGGTTTGCAAAAGGTCGAGACCAGTCTACATGTTCCAAATGACAGATTATTCCCATCTTCTTCTTTGTGTCATTTTTGATTGGTTTGTAGTGGTGGTCACTATTTAAAGCCGCTTGTGGATGTTTTTCATGGCGATTCGTAAATCTCATCGGAAATGGAAATCTTCATTCAGAATTTTGCGGTGGAATCAAATTCGGTCCTATCTCAACTATGAAAACGATCTATGTTTTGCTTGCACTGGTCTTAGTGACCAGTTGCGCACAGAAACCTGAGAATCCAGCTACCCTTTCCGAAGAACAAGTTATAGCCAGAGGAAGACAATTGGTTTCGCTGGGCGGTTGTCATGACTGTCATACGCCCAAAGTATTTGATGCAACCGGGATGCATCTGGATGAATCCAGGTTGCTTTCCGGACACCCATTTGGGTCACCATTGCCGGCAATTGATGAGCGTGTTTTCCAACCGGGTCACTGGACCTTTTTCAATGAACATCTGACTGCTACTGTGGGTGTTTGGGGTATGACTTTTTCCAAAAACCTAACTCCCCATGAAACAGGTCTCAAAGGATGGACTCCTGAAGTCTTCATTGCTACAATGCGTACCGGGAAGCACATGGGTATTGAGCATGGCAGACCTATCATGCCTCCAATGCCCTGGGAGAATCTAAAAGGACTTCCTGATGAGGACCTGATTACCATTTTTAAGTTTCTCCAGTCTCTCCCACCAATTGACAACTTTGTTCCGGAACCAATGAATCCAACACAGGCAATAGCTTTCAAGTAATGAAAAAGCCCGCAAGGGCTTTTTTTATGGCTTAAAAGTGAGAAATCATATTCCGACTCCGGGTCTTCAGATAATCTTATTTATTTTAGATTATGCACATATCCAGGTTGGTTCGGATTTTCTTCCATTTTTCACTGCTTGCTGTTATTGCAGCCTGTTCATCGGGGCAATCAACTGCTATTAAGGGCAAAATCATAGTTGTTGATGCTGGTCATGGGGGTACTGCGGCTACTGACAGCTACCGGGTGGGGCCGGGTGGTGAACGGGAGGAATGGATAGATCTTAGAGTTGGTCTGATACTAAGAGACCTTCTTGAAGAACGTGGAGCTATTGTATTGATGACGCGAACTACTGATTCAGCAGTTACTTTGTCCGACCGCGCTAAGCTGGCAGTGGACAATAAAGCAGACCTTTTTGTCTCCATCCATCACAATGCCACCGCAGATTCATCGGTCAACTTTCCCATCATTTATTACCATGGTGCAGCCACCCAAAATAAGGCTGGGGTCCTGCTGGCCAGGGAGCTGGCAAAAATGCTGGTAAAACACATGTATCAGCCGGGTACACCCACGAGTATCGTATCGGATTTCACCATTTTTTCGCAGGCTGGGACTAGTGTTTTACGAGGCACCTATGGCATTCCGGGTATCATCGCCGAAGCCTCTTTTTTTACAAATCCTGCGGAGGAGCAGCGATTGAAACAGCCGGATCATAATATGAAAGAGGCGAGGGCTTATGCAGAAGCCATAGAAAGCTTTTTCAGTACGGAAATACCTGAAATCCTGCCAAAGGACAGCGCAAATTTTCCTCCAAAGTTTGAGACGTNGCAGGAAGCCGACAGGATGAGTGAGGTAGCGAGGAGGTGGCAAGAGGATTTTGAAGATGGTGTTAGGTTACTGGAAAAAGAAGATTCTGCATCTGTGCATGAAGCCTATGAACTTTTTACCCGGTCTGCTCGGTCTTTTCCGGATTCCTATCTTGCAGGAGAATGCCATCTGTACAGGGCAATCCTTTTGAAAAAAATGGCGAACATAGAGGCGGCAGCGGAGGAGGAGAAAAGGGTAAGGGAATTTTACCCGGTAGCCTCAATTAAACCTTGATTTTTCAAAGTGTCATATGGGCTCAAGGTATGTGTCATTTAAGATCTCAAAAGAAAATAAAGGTGCCTGATGACACCTTTAAATTTAGTGATCTTACTCCCTTTGTCCTGTTTTAATGCTTGCTCCCGGAGTCTTATTGTATGCATATTCCTGCACCATTATTGACTCGTGCTCTACATCGGCAAGCAGTTTCACCCATCCGTAATGGTATTCACCGTTTAAGCGAATACTCACAGCGATATATCCTTCAGTATTTTCAATCCAGTTGCCAGACCAAACAGGAGCTGCATTTTGCCTGATGGTTTTTACAATCAGTTCCCCGGAGAATATATCCCAGATCGTGTTGGTAGGGTCTCCCTGAGGCCCCACTACGAAATCCTTGTCATAGGCAACAGCTTCGTAGTTTACAATCTGAATTTTGGCGTCCCGGTAAGAGTTTGCCAGAAATTTCTCATGAGTTGCTCCGTCTGAGTATACCAGACCTACCGAAAACCTAAAGTCATACATCGAATCTCCATTGAGATCAATTTCATATGGCTGTAAGTAGTGAAAAAATGCTGGTTCCTCCAGGATCACATGATGAATGCCAGACTCTGGCTCGGGAGTGGGAAGTGGCTCATCGTCCTGGCAGCTCATTCCCAGAATGGCTACCAATGTGGTTAATATTATAGTTCTCATTTTAAGTGTTTTGACGAGCCTATTGACGCTTATTCCCGAATAATGGTTGTAAGTCCTAAAAAGAATTTTTACCGATGGTTCGTAAAGGCGTTGAGAGGTAAAATACCGAGGGAATTAAAATTATTCGATAAAAACTACGCGCAGTTAAGTGACTGCACTATATTTGCAGTCAAATAGCTGCACAATGGAGTTAAGAAGAGATGTCTTTCAAGCGATTGCCGATCCCACCAGGCGAGCCATTATTGCACTGGTAGCGATGCATGCCATGACACCAGGAGCAATAGCAGAGAATTTTGATTCCTCACGGCAAACGATCTCTAAGCACATTCAAATACTCACAGAGTGTGAGCTACTCAAGCAGGAGCAAAATGGCAGGGAAATTCACTACCATCTGAATGCAGTTAAGCTCAAAGAGATTGCCGACTTTGTGGAACCTTACCGGAAAAGGTGGGATGAACGTTTCAATAAACTAGAAAACATTATGAAGAATTATGGACCCAAAAAGTAAATGACCATGGAAATGAAGACGAAAGTCCATGTGGAGGAAGGCAGGCAGGAGTTGTTGATAACAAGAGATTTTGATCTGTCTGTGGGCCTGCTTTTTAAGGCTTATGAAGATCCGAAAATAGTGGAGCAGTGGATGGACACAAAAGTGGTGAAGTTGGAAAACAAAAAGCATGGAAGCTGGCAGTTTATCACCACCGATCCAATGGGAAATAAACATGGATTCAATGGTACCATCCATGAGTTTATACCGAATCAGAAGATCATCAGGACGTTCGAGATGGAAAATGCTGACTTTGGCCCTCAGCTGGAATTTCTGGAGTTTGAACCATTAACCGATGAGACCAGTAGACTGTCCATGCATGTTATCTACAGGTCTGTTAAGATTAGGGATCAAATACTGAAACTACCTTTCAGACAGGGCGTCAATATGGCCCACAACCGGTTAGAAGAAATCGTAAAACAGTTAACTTAATAGCATGAAAAAAAGAGACAAAATCATTTACTGGGTAGCCACTCTCTGGCTGGCATTGGGAATGACATCAACAGGGATTGTACAGCTGATTGGAATGCAAGATGAAATTGATCGTACAGTAGATCATCTGGGTTTTCCGGTTTACTTTCTTACAATTATTGGCATATGGAAGCTTTTGGGAGTTATTGCTATTCTGGTACCAAAATTCTCTTTGATAAAGGAATGGGCCTATGCAGGATTTTTCTTTAATATGACGGGTGCTCTGTATGCTCATGTAGCTATGGGTGATCCATTCAGCGAAATGTTCCCAGCTTTGTTGCTCCTCGCTTTAACAATTGTGTCATGGTATTTCAGACCAGAAAGCAGGAAGTTGAGCCTGAATTTTGTAAAATAGTCACATGAACCCCAAAGTAGATTTTTTCTTTGATAAACCCGGACAATGGCAGGAAGCCTTCCGGAGACTGAGAAGCATCATACTGGAAACTGGTCTCACAGAGGAGCTCAAATGGGGATGTCCCTGTTATACCTTCAATGGCGCCAATGTGGTGTTGATTCATGGATTCAAGGAATATTGTGCATTACTTTTTCACAAGGGGGTTTTACTAAAGGATCCGGAAAAAATTTTGATCCAGCAAACCAAAAATGTACAATCTGCCCGTCAGATTCGGTTTCAGGAGGTGGGTGATATTGAAGCCTTAGCAGCCTCTATCAAAAACTATGTCTATGAAGCGGTAGAGGTGGAAAAAGCTGGTTTGAAGGTGGAGATGAAAAAGACAAAAGATTTTGATGTTCCTGAAGAATTTAAAACTCTTTTGGATGGTGATCCGGACCTTAAAAACGCTTTTGAGTCTTTGACCCCAGGGCGTCAGAGAGCCTACCTGTTTCACTTTTCCCAACCCAAACAGTCGAAAACCAGGGTTTCCAGGATTGAAAAGGCAATTCCTCATATATTTGATGGTAAAGGGTTAAATGATATTTGAATGATCACAAAAGATGTTGAGACTTATTTACTGGAGGGTTGCGGACGTTGTCCGCTTGGTGGAACTCCCGACTGCAAGGTTCATACCTGGTCAAATGAGTTGAAATATCTCAGGTCAATTGTGCTGGATTGCGGGCTGACAGAAACTTCCAAGTGGGGTGTGCCGTGCTATACTTATCAAAATGGGAATGTGGCCATTGTAAGTGCGCTTAAAGGCTACGCTGCGCTCAGCTTTTTCAAAGGTGTTTTGCTCAAAGATTCCGAAGGCATATTAGAAAAGCCCGGTGAAAATAGTCAGTCGGATCGTCTGGTCAAGTTTACTGATGTCAGCCAGATTGCAGTCCTGGAGTCAACTTTAAAGGAATACATCTACGAGGCCATTGAGGTGGAAAGGCTTGGACTAAAGGTGGAATTTAAAAAGACACCGGAACCCATGCCGGAAGAGCTTGAAGCCAAACTTGAGGCTGATCCACAGCTAAAAGCTGCGTTTTATGCTTTAACACCCGGTCGTCAGAGAGGGTATATCATTCATTTTTCACAACCCAAACAATCTGCTACACGGGTATCCAGGATCGAAAAGTGTATTCCAAAGATCATGGAGGGTAAAGGGTTTTTTGACAGGTAAGTTCAAACCAGAGCAATCACTTCTCTTTGTTATTCAATTTCCTCATATCAGACATGAATCGTTGATGGTCAGGTTAGCATTTTGAGGATATATTTATATCTTGGCAGACTTAAACAACCAATATGAATTGGATCCTGATTATTGGGAAACAATTTCATATACCTCAAAAGTCAACACATGAAAATATTATACTGGCGAATGCTTGTGGGTGCTGTAGTGGCTGTAGCACTCATTTCATTTCTGTTTGTGTTCCAAACGGAAATTACCTCACCCCGTCTTGCAGGTATCCCTTACATCCTGTGGAGTAGTTTTCTACTTACTGTCCTGCTTGTGGTCATGACCTATGTTGGTTTCAGGTTATTCCCCTATAAAGAAGAGCAGTTATGACAGTTTGGATTATTGTATTTTTCGTCATATTCTTCGGACTGCTTGTACTGGCGTCTTTCAAGTCATTTAAAAAGAACAGAAGCTCAGAAGAGTTTCTCTTTGCTGGCTCCAATATTGGGGCTGTCCTGGGTTTTCTCACTTTTGCTGCAGCACTCTTCAGTGCCTTTACCTTTATGGGAATGCCTGATTTTTTCCGGAACCAGGGGCTTGGTGCCTGGATATTCCTGGCCTTTTCCGATGGTTTGATGGTATTTTTTATCCTTTGGTTTGGCTTTAGACTCAGAAAGAGAGCCAAGCAAACAGGATACAGCGGTGTGGCTGGAATGATGACTAAGTGCTATGACACACGCTGGGCAGGATATTTGCTCTTTCTTAGCTCATTCCTTTTTCTGATTCCTTATGTAGCCATCCAGATCAGGGGGATCTCAATTTTCCTGGACGCAGCTTTCCCTTACGGTGTCCCTTCATGGGCCTGGTCAGTTGGGATCGTGGTCATCATGCTTTTGTATGCGGAGATTGGTGGATTGAAAGCCATCGTGTTCAGCGATGCCATCCAGGGATTGTTG
Source organism: Cyclobacteriaceae bacterium SS2 (assembly GCA_019192515.1). Classification (GTDB taxonomy): domain Bacteria; phylum Bacteroidota; class Bacteroidia; order Cytophagales; family Cyclobacteriaceae; genus UBA7330. The sequence goes on along the minus strand of JAHCMM010000278.1, from coordinate 285 downwards.
CTCCTGATCGTTATCTGGATCATTGGAGTTTCCTGTCTGGATATGGCCGGAGGTATGAAAGCCATGTTCAATGAAGTAGAAAAGATGAAGCCATCACTGCTGAGTTTGCCAGGTCCCAATAACCTGTTTACCCCGCAATTCCTGGTTGCTTCAGCGATTGCGATTGTATTGATCCCGGTTTCGCAGCCACAATTCACTACCCGTCTGGTGGTGATGAAAAGTTTAAAGTCTGTGCACATCATGGCATTTTCGGTAGGATTTTTTGCTATCCTGGTAATACTACCA